>CANJDH010000015.1 GCA_947473125.1 Burkholderiales bacterium | reverse complement strand
TCGCAACGCCGCGCTGACAGTGTGCGTGCATACTTGATGGCAGCGGGGGTGGATGCGGCGCGCCTCAAGACTCAGGCATTCGGAAAATCGAAGCCGGAGGTGAAGGCGGAGAACATCGAAGGGCATGCGCTGAACCGGCGCGTGGTGTTTGTGCCGTCGGCAGTGGTTGACATGCAATTGAAGCAGCAGCGCCAGGACTTGCAACTGGAAAGCCAACGGCGCGGACAGAAGAAATAGATGGGGATGATGGAAAGGCTGAACGGAGGGGCGGTCATGTGGACGTGGCAGGCATTGATAAGCGGGCTGCGCCCCGCGTCGCGCGTAGCGGTGCTGCTCGTGGCGGCACTAGGCAGTCTCTTGGCGGTAGCGCCCGATGCCCAGGCACAAACGGTCCGCAACTTCACCGCACGCTACAGCGCCAACGTGAACGGCGACATCGCCCATATCGGCAACAGCCTCGTCACCTGTACGACGGGGTTCACGATGGGCGAGGGCAATCTGTGCGAGAACACGCGTCCTGGCACCGATGCCACATCGCTTGGATCTTATGGTGTGAATTACACCGGAGGCGCGGGCATCTCGTTGACGGCGATCAATGTCGACCCCAGCGCGGCCTCACTTGGCTTGACCAACTCGTCGAGTGCGGATCTCAATCTTGCGAGCGGGTCGACGATTCTCTGGGCGGGGATGTACTGGGGCGCGAACTCGGCCAATGCCCAGCGCGGCAGCATATTGCTGCGCACGCCCGCCATGGGGGGGTATACGGCGGTCAATGCGACGCAAATCGATGCAAGCGGCAATGTCTACGCTGCGTTTGCGGACGTTACCGCACTGGTTCAAGCCGGAGGTAGTGGAACCTACTGGGGCGCAAACCTGCAGGCGAATACCGGAGCGACTCCCACCGTGCCCGGATATTTCGGCGGCTGGGCGCTGGTGATTGTCTACGCCAATAATTCCTTGCCCTTGCGAAACCTGGTGGTGTACGACGGCTACGCTCTTGTTCAGGGTACCGGAACCCTGGGGGTCAATATTCCCGTCAGCGGCTTTTTGACACCGTACTCCGGCACCGTCACCACGCGCGTCGGCACCGTCGGTTACGACGGTGATCGCGGTACCACCATCTATCAGGGCGACACGCTTCAGATCAGCTCGTCCACCAATCCGTCGCCGACCACGATCTCGGACGCCAACAACCCGGGCAACAATTTCTACAACTCGACCATCTCCGATTTGGGAACCATGGTTACCTCCCGGAATCCTGCCTACAACAACAACTACGGCTTCGAGCTGGACCGGTTCAACCTGGCTACGGGCATCGTAGGCAACGGCGCCACGTCGGCGACACTTTCGCTCATTACCAACGGCGAGTTTTATTATCCGCAGGTGGTGACCTGGGCTACCGATATCTACGTGCCGATCATCACGCCCAACGTGGTCAAGACGCTCACTGACCTGAATGGTGGCGCCTTGACGCCGGGCGACACGATTCGCTGGAACATTTCGATGGCGAATACGGGCATCGACGCCGGTACGTTCCTGACGGTCACGGACCCGATCCCCGCCAATACCACGTATGTGCCGGGCAGTCTGCGCGTGACCGCTACGCCGGTCGGTTCGCCCGTCGCCCCAGCAGTGGCCACCTACAGCGACACGGTGGATGCCGACGTCGCTGAATACATCACTTCGGCGCCTTCGTGCGCCCCTTCGGCGGCGCCGTGCGTGCGCTTCCGTCTTGGACACGGCGCCAACGGTACGTTAGGCGGCACGCTCAACTTCGGCGAAGCCACGGCAGTTGCGTTTGACACCATCCTGAACGACGGCTTGAGCGGTCGCCCCGCAGCGCCACCGGCCGGCACCCTGATTACCAACACGGCCAGCATCTCGTACAGCGGGCAGACGATCCAGACGCAATTCGGTACATCGAGTTCGGCCGCCACGGGAAACGTGATCGGGCCGCCGGACATCGTCAAGACCTTTTCGCCGTCATCGATCCCGCTCAACGGCACCTCGACGCTCAGCCTGGTGCTGACCAATCCGTCCACCAACCCGTCCAACCTGAACGGTGTGGTCATTGCAGATACCTATCCGACCGGGATGATCAACGCCACGCCGTCCAATTCTTCAGTAGTGTGTACTGCGGGCTCGACCCCGGGCACGCTGACCGGCGGAGTGGCCGGCGGCAATACCATCGGCATGAACCCGGGGGCGACAATCGCGCCGAACGGCTCATGCACCATCACCGTCGCCGTCACCCACAACAGCAGCGTTACCGGGCCGACTAATCTTTCGAACCTGACCAACCCGGTCACCTCGGCCAACGGTGGTACCGGCACTTCCGGGGCTGCTGTATTGGGCGTGGCCCAGTTGAGCATCGTGAAATCGTTCAGCCCAGGTGCGATCCAGGCGTCGGCCAATACCGTGCCGGGCAACGTGCCGCCGCTGGGCACGACCGGAACCAACACGCCGACATCGACCATGTCGATCGCCATTACCAACCCGAATGCGGTGGCTGTCAATCAGGTGACGTTCAGCGACACCTACCCATCCGGTTTGCTCAACGCTGCGACCCCGTCGGTGAGTTTCAGCGGCTGTGGCGCGGCTACGAATGTGCCCGCCATTCCGGTCAACACCACTGCCGCGACCAGCGGCGTGATCGTGCGGGCCGCAAATGCCGTGACTATCGCCGCCGGCGCCACCTGCACGATCACGGTCAATGTCGGCAGTACCGTCACCACCGGTGCGAAGATTTACAACAACCAGACCAGCGGTGCGCAGTATCAGGGCAACACCACGGCGGGCAACGGTTCCAATGTCGCGCAGTTGACGGTGATCGGTGCGGCCACCATCGCCAAAAGTTTCAATCCGGTCTCGGTCACGGGTGCCGGCATCTCGACGCTTACGATCGTCGTCACCAACCCCAACACCACCACCACGCTCACCGGCGGCACTCTGAGCGATACCTATCCGGTTGCTCCAGGAGCGATGACCACCGCGGGCTCGCCCAACCGCACCATCAATTGCACCTCCGGTTCGAGTGCGACCGCGACCAGCGCGGCGGGCAGCGTGTCTCTGTCGGCGGTGACGCTGGCGCCTTTGGGCAGTTGTACCCTCACCATTAGCGTCACTACCGCCGCCAACGGAGACTACATCAACACTGCCAGTGCCAGCTGGGCCAATGCGCCCGCCTCGGTGGGTTCGGGCACTCTCAACCGAAGCGGCCTGGCCGTGCCGACCCTCGCTAAAACCTTTACGCCCTCGACGATTCCGGTTGGCGGGCTGTCGACGATGAGTTTCACGATCTCGAACTCGAACGGATCAGCCGTTACCGGTGCCAGTTTCTCCGATACGTTCCCCGGTGCGACCAGCATGACGTTTGCGGCCACCACGATCACGGGTACCTGCACTGCCGGGGGGTTCAACGGCGTCACTTCTTCGCCTTCGGTGACGGCCTTCTCGGTATCCGGGTTGACGGTGCCGGCCGGGGGTAGTTGCACCATCAACGTTCCCGGCGTGACCACCACCACGGTCGGTTCGCACCTCAACTCAACCAGCCAGGTCACCACCAGCAATGCCGGCATCGGCACGGCGGCCACTGCCAGCCTGATCGGGGTCGTGCCGCCGGTAATCTCGAAGGTCTTCACTCCTTCGACGGTGGCGCTGAGCACGGCGACGGTACTGTCGATCACGGTGAGCAACCCGGCGTTCAATGGGTCGACACTGACCGGCGTGACGTTTACCGACAGCTATCCCGCAAATCTGGTCAATACCGCGACACCCGGTGCGGTTGCCAACTGTACGGCGGGATCGCTTCTGGCAGGAACCATCACCGCAGCGGCCGGTGGTACGCAGGTCGCCGTGGGCGGCGCCGGGTTGACGCTGGCCGTTGGCGGGCAATGTGTGATCACCGTTAACGTGCAAACAGCGGTTGCGGGCAGTTATACCAACACCATCGATACTGGCGCCGGCACCGGCGCCGCCGGTGTGCGCGTCACCTCCACCAACGGCGGGACCGGTAATGCGACGAGCGCGGTCCTTACGGCAGGCTTGATCGGCATCAGCAAGGCCTTTTCGCCGGTGTCGATCACGGCCGGCGGGACGTCGTTGGTTACCTTGACCTTGTCCAACTCGCAGGCGGGAGCCGTCTCGCCGATCAGCTTCACCGACACCTTTCCATCCGGCATGGTGCTCGCGTCACCAGTTGTCGGCGGCACCTGCACCGGGGTGACCACCGCGCCCACGGCGGCAGCCGGGGCGTCCAGCATCAGCATCAAT
Organism: Burkholderiales bacterium; assembly: GCA_947473125.1. GTDB lineage: Bacteria > Pseudomonadota > Gammaproteobacteria > Burkholderiales > JAEUOS01 > CANJDH01. Next base: position 60,497 of record CANJDH010000015.1, on the reverse strand, counting down.
GCCGGCAGCGTGCCGGCGGCGGGCAGTTGCACGATCACATTCTCTGTCACCACCTCGGTGTCCGGGGCCAACCTGAATTTCACCACCGGCGTGACCGGTGGCGGTGGAACCGGCGCAACCTCGGGCACTGCGGTGCTCAATGTGCTGCCGACGCCGTTGATCAGCAAATCGTTTGCGCCCAGCGTGATCGCGCAAGGCGGGGTGGCGACCATCACCTTCACGATTCTCAATCCGAGCAGCATTGCGGCCAGCGCCGGTGCGCTGGTGGACAGCTATCCGGCAGGGATGGTCAATGCGAACCCGTCGAACGCGGCGACCACCTGCAATGGCGTGCCATTGACGGCAGCACCCACGCTGACAGCCACTGCGGGGGCGGCCAACCTCAGCGCCACAAATCTCTATTTGCCTAGCAACGGCAATTGCATTCTCACGGTGCGGGTTACTGCGGCGGCGGCGGGACCCTATGTGAATACGGTGCCGGCTGGCGCCCTGACGTCGACCGGCGGCGCCAACAATTTGCCGGCCAGCGCGACCCTGACCGTACTGCTGCCCCCGACCGTGTCGAAGGTGTTTGTTCCTCCCGCGGTCGCGGCGAATGGCGCGTCGACCTTGATTATTTCGCTCACCAACCCGAACACCACGCCGATCACCGGCGTCGGGTTCACTGATACCTACCCGGTGGTCGCGGGCATTTACACCAACGATACGCCGGACAACGGCGCCACTACCTGCGCCGGTGGTACCGTGACATCCGCAAATGCAGGCGCGTCGATAGCGCTGTCCGGCGGCACAATCTCTCCCAACAGCACCTGTACAGTCACCGTCAACATCAGGGCTTCGGCGACAGCGGGCTCGTATAACAACACCATAGGCGCCGGCGCGGTGACGACGTCGAATGCGGGCAGCAACGCTGCGGCGGCAAACAGTTCACTCAGCGTTGCGCGACCGTTTGTGAGCAAGGTATTTACCGTCAACCCGGTGCAGCCCAGCGGCACCTCGACGCTGACCTTCACGATTACCAATCCGAATGCCGCACCGATGACCCAGGTGGGGTTGACTGACCTGTTGCCGACGGTTCCTGCAACCATGACAGTGGTTACGCCGGCAAGCACTGCGATGTGCGGCGGCACGCTGACGACCTCAAACGGACCGGCAACCATCCGCCTCAATAACGCGACCGTGGCGACTTCCGGCACCTGTGTGTTCAGCGTCGCGGTGGCTGCGGGAGCATCCGCTGGCAGCTACGTGAACGTGACGAACGCGGTGACCTCCGGGGCGACCGTCGGCAATACCGCGACCGACATCTTGCGCGCCATGGCCGCCCCGACGGTCGTGAAAAGCTTCAGCCCAGCCACTGTGGGTGCCAACGTCGCATCGGTGTTGACGATTACCTTGAGCAACTCGAACGGATTTGCGATCACCGGAGGGGCGTTTACCGACAACTACCCGGCGAACATGACCAACACCGCGTCGCCGGCCGGCACCACCACCTGCAGCGGAGGTTCGGTGAGCGCAGCCAACAACGGGTCGCTCGTGGCCCTCAGCGGTGGCACCATCCCGGCAAACGGGTCATGCACGGTCAGCGTCAATGTGCAGGCAAGCGCGGCAGGAATCTACCTCAACAGTACCGGCACGATCACCGCGAGCAATGCGCCCAGCGGTGCGGCAGCGAGCAGCGCATTGACCGTGCTGCAACCGCTGCGGGTGAGCAAGAGCTTCTTGCCCACTACGGTGAACGCCGGTGTGGCATCGGTGATGACAATCAGCTTGTTCAATCCCAACCCGACCGCAGGCGCGAACGTTACCGGCGTCGCCCTGACGGACGTGTATCCGTCGGGGATGATCAACACCGCGACGCCGACACCTGCCATTGGCGGCGCGGGGTGTGCGGCTGCGGGCACGATTACCGGCATTGCGAACGACAACCAGTTGAGCTACAGCGGCACCGTGCCGGCAAATACCACGTGTACGCTGACCGTGAACGTGACATCCAACACCGGTGGCGTGTTCCTCAACAGCACGGGCATCACCACGACGGGTAACGCCGGCAGCACGGCAAGTACCTCAGGCACCTTGGTGGTCAACCCGCCGGCAAGCACCACCGCGCCGGTGATCGCCACCAAGACGTTTACTCCCTCGACCATTGCGGCAGGGGGCGTGAGTACCTTGTCGATATCGGTATTCAACCCGAACAGCGTTGCTGCCACCAGTGCGGCCACCGTGTTTACCGATACCTACCCGACAGGCATTACCAACACCGCAGCGGCGGGCGGCACGGTCACGGGCGCCGGCTGCGTGGTGCAATCGTTTACGGCGGCCGCCAACGGCAACTCGTTTGCCGCACTTGGTACCGGGGGCACCAACTTTGTGATCCCCGCCGGCGGCACCTGCGTCTACACCCGGCAAGTGACGGCCAGCGCCATGGGCCTGTACACCAACTCTACCGGCGCAATCACGCTGGCCCAACCTGCCGGCGCCAGCGGAACGCAGGCGACGGCGCAATTGACGGTGATGGCGCCTCCATCGATCAGCAAGTCCTTCACACCCTCGACGGTTGGCGCTGCTGTCACCGCCACCGTTATGACGTTGACCTTGATCAATCCGAATGGCGTGCCCATCACAGGCGTGGATCTCACCGATGCCTACCCGGCAAATCTGCGCACCACCGCGACGCCGAATTTGGTGAACGGATGTGCCGGAACGGCAACTTCTGCAGCACTGGCCACCTCGCTTACCCTGACCGGCGGGGCGATTCCGGCATCGGGGAGTTGCACTATTTCCGTGAACGTAGAAAGCACGGTCAACAACGTCAATATCACCAATACGGTGGCGACGAGCGGCGTGACGACCACCAATGCCGGCAGCCCGATCGCGCCGGCCAGCGCCACATTGTCGGTCGGCACGGCAACACGACCGATGTCGATTACCAAGGCGTTCAGCACCAACCCGATAGCGGTGGGGGGGCAGTCAGACCTGGTGTTTAGTATCACCAAGAATTCGCTTGCCGCACAAGCGAACATGACGTTTCGTGATGTGTTCCCCGCTGGCATGACCCTGTTCGACAATACTTCCGCCCAAGCCGGCGGGTGTGGGTTCACTCGCACCGATTTGTTCGGCGGCGCGATTTCTGCGGGTGATACCGGCGTGATTGCGACCCTCGGTGCGTTCGCAGGCGCTGCGGCGATCGGTACTGTGTGCACGGTAACGGTCAGGGTCACAACCAGTGTTCCGGGAGCGTTCAACAACAGTACGACCCCGATCACATCGAGCACCCACGTCGGCAACAATGCCACTGCAACCCTGATCGTGACCGCTCCGCCGACGATTGCGAAATCCTTCAGCCCGAGCAGCGTCACCATCGGCCAGACCACTGCGCTGACCTTCACGATCCAAAATCGGCACACGGTCGAAATTGACACCCTTGCCTTCACCGATACCATGCCCGCAGGGATGGTGATCGACAGCCCGTCGGGCGCAATCAACAACTGCAACGGTACGCTGACAGCCACGCCCGGCACCAATGTCATCAGCCTGGTCAACGGCCTGCTCGGCGCCGGTTCGCTCGGCTCGCCGACCACCTGCACTATCACCGTCAACGTCCAGGCGACCAGATCGGGCACGTTCAACAACGTGACCGGCACCGTGAGCGCCTCAAGCGGCACCGGCAACCTGACCAATGCAACCCTGACGGTAGCGCCGTTGCCGCCATCGGCCGTCGAGATCACCAAGTCGTTCACGCCGTCAACCATTTCCGCCGGCGGCGTGGCAACCATGTCGTTTGTGCTGAGCAACCTCAATGCATCGATCGCAACTTCGGGCGCGACAGTCATGTTTAGCGACCCGTTCTCCAACATGCGCGTGACGACCAGCGGGACCGTGGTCAACACCTGCGGTGTGAGCACCGTCCAGTTCCTGGCAGGTACCGGGGTCTGGTCCGGCACGCAAGGCGGGGCAATCGGCGTCCGGTTAAGCGGCACCGGCAGCACCAGTGCGGTGGTGCCGGCGCGCGTCAGTGCAACGCCCGGCACCTGCCGGATCGATGTGCCGGTGACGTCCGATACGCCGGGCACCTTGCCCAATTCGACCACTGGCGTCACCGCCAATGTCGTGACCCCCGGCGTCACCGGGTCGCCCAGCAACGTTGCCAACCTGACCGTGAACGCGGCAGCGCCTTCGATCAGCAAGGCGTTTGGTGTGCCGTCGATTCCCGTTGGAGGGGTGGCGAGCATGACCTTTACGGTGACCAACCCGAATAGCGTGACGCTCACCGGCATGTCGTTTACCGATGGCCTGACCAACATGCAACTGGCGGCGGTGCCCAACGTGCGCGGCACCTGCGCCAGCGTGAGCAGCACTGCCAGCGGCGGCAACACCTCGTTTACCGTGACCGGCGGCGATATTCCGGGCGGCGGTTCGTGTAGCGTCACGGTGGACGTGACCAGCAGCTCGGTCAGTCCGGCGCTGGGCTGGCCCAACTTCGCGTCGGGCGTGACCACCACGCAAACACCGACCGCAGGCTCGCAGTCGAACGTGGCCTACCTGATCGTGTACAGCGCCGGTGTGCCGGTGAGCGGCAGGGTGTATGTGGATTCCAACGATAACGGCGTGCTTGACCTGGGCGCACCCGGCGAGACCTGGGCGACCGGCGTCAACGTCTTTGTCAACCTCGTGGGTACCGGCGGGCTGGTGGTGCAGTCGGTCGCGCTAACGCCGGGGACTGGTGACTTTACGTTCAATAACGTGGATCCCGGCAATTACCAGATCGTCGTGACCAACAGCGCCATCAACGCGGTGGCGGTTGCGCCGACGGCGTGGTTCTTCCGGGCGCCGGCAAGCGGTGGTTACGCCACGGTGAGCATCGGGCTGGTTCCATCGTCGAACTGGAATATCGGCCTGCGCTCAGGTGCGTTGATTTCGGGCAAGGTGTTCAGGGATACCGGCGGGGCCGGCGCCACCGCCAATGATGGTGTTCTCCAGGGGGTCGAGGCGCCTGCCAATCCGCAGCAACCCGCCAACCTGGGGCAGGGCATCCAGGGTGTGACGGTGCAATTGACTAACTGCGCCGCGACCATCTATGCGACCACTACTACCGACGTCAGTGGTGACTATCGTTTTGCGGTACCGGCCGGGCCGCCGGCGCTTTTGTGTGTCATCGAAACCAACCCGCAAGGTCATCTGTCGACCGGTGGCAGCGCGGGGGCTACACAGCTCATTTCCGATATTCCGAACAGTGGGTATACCTATTGCCGTACCGCTACCGGCACCACGTGCGCCAGTCGCCCGGCGGATTCGATCAGCTTTGCGCCTGCGGCCAATACGAGCTATCAAAGTCTTAACTTTGGCGACGTACCGATCAACCGCTTTACAGCTGACCAGACCAAACAGGCGCCGCCCGGCGAGGTGGTGTTCTACCCGCACACCTACGTGCCGGGGTCGGTTGGCGGCGTGGTGTTCAGCGTCAATGCGGTAGCCCGGCCGAACATGACCGGCTGGGGCGAGGTGATTTACCGGGATTCGAATTGCAACGGCACGATTGATCCGGCCGAAACCGCACTGGTCATCGGCGGCTCGGGCGTGGCAGGCAGCACCGTGCTTCTCGATCCAAACGACACCATTGCAGGTGACCCGAGCGGACGGCGCCTGTGTATCATCGTCAAGGAGTCAATCCCGCCAAGTGCGCCGTTCGGGGCGCAGAATCAGGCGACAGTGACCGGGACCTTCAGCTACACGAACTCATTGCCGGCGCTGAGCACCACGCTCACCGTCGTCGATACGACGCTGTCGGGCTCGGCCACGGGAGGCGATGGCTTGCGGCTGCAAAAAGAGGTGTGCAATCTCGACAATGCTGCGGCGAACCCGGGCGGGGCGGCGTGCGTGGCCAGCAGCGGCGCCGGATTCGGCACCAACAACAGCGGCAAGGTGGGCGACCGACTGCAATACCGCATCATCTACACCAACGCCAGCAGCGAGCGCTTGACCTCGCTGGTGATTCGTGACTCGACGCCGCCGTTTACGGTGCGTACCAACAATGGCTCGGCACCCGACATTCCGGCTTTCAACACCACTCCCGGCGGCCTCGTGACGGGTGCCCTGACCGACCCGGGAGCCGGAGCGAGCGGTGCTTTTGTCTGGAATTTCAGCGGCCAGTTGAACCCCCAGGCGACCGGCATTGTAACTTTCACCGTGACCATTCAGTGATGCTACTGTGAGCGTCGCCGAAGATGCTCCGAAACCGTTGGTGGGAGCGGTTCTTGGCGGTGCAGAAGGGTGCAGCGACAGGCGCTGATGGCAGGCGTGTGGCGCTTTGGTACACTTCTCGCTTGTACCCGAAGAGCAGTATTTTCGTCTGATTGACCAACCGGAGGTCTCATGTTGATTCGTGCAGGTAAACTCATTCGCGCCCTTGTCGGTGCGACCCTTGTCGCAGCGTCTTTCTCGGCTGCGGCGCAAGACACCAAGATCAAATTCACCCTCGACTGGCGCTTTGAGGGCCCGTCCGCGCTGTTTCTGGCTGCGGCATCGAAGGGGTATTTCAAGCAGGAAAAACTCGACGTCACGATCGACTCGGGCACCGGCTCGGGCGCCTCGGTTGGCCGGGTGGCGACCGGCGCGTATGAATTGGGATTCGCCGACCTGAGCGCACTGATTGAGTTCATCGGCAACAATCCTGGTGCGCAATCGAAGCCGCAGGCGATTTACATGGTGTATGAGTCGACCCCGGCTGCCGTGCTGGCGCTCAAGAAATCGGGCATCAAGACCCCGGCCGACCTTGCGGGCAAGACCCTGGGGGCGCCGTCGTTTGACGCTGGCCGCAAGGCGTTTCCGATTTTGGCGCGCGCCAACAAGCTCGACCTTGCCAAAGTGAGCTGGAAGTCGATGGACCCGCAATTGCGCGAAACCATGTTGCAGCGTGGCGAGGTCGACGCCATTACCGGCTTTACCTTTACGAGCTACATCGGCCTTACGGCGCGCGGCATCAAGGAAGAAGACATCGTGATGATGAAGTACAACGACTTTGGCGCCGAGCTGTATGGCAACGCGATCATCGTCAACCCGAAATTTGCCGCCGAGAACCCCGAGGCGGTGCGCGGTTTCCTGCGCGCGGTCAATCGTGCCATCAAGGATGTGGTGGCCAACCCTGAGGCCTTCATCGGCCTGGTCAAGCAGAAGGACCCGCTGGTCACCGAGGCGACCGAACTGAAGCGCCTGAAAATGATGCTTGAGTTTGTCGATACCCCGGTGGCGCGCCGCGAGGGCCTCGGCGCCATCAACAAGCTGCGCTTTGACAACACCATCGACCGTGTTGTCACCGCCTTCGGCATCAAGAATTCGGTGAGCCCGGACGGCATTTTCAATTCGAACTTTTTGCCGGCATCGCGCGACCGCAAGCTCTGATCAGCCAGGCCCAAACAAAACGCGCTCCAAGGAGCGCGTTTTTTATTGCTGCTCAAGGTGCCTGCCTCTGAGCCAGGACCAGCCGGCAGCGGTTGAAGTCGGTAATCGTACGCTACTGCAGGCCTTGTGCTTACTTGCTCAGCTTCGGGTCAGTCACGGTGCCCGAGAGTTTGATATTGGCCTTGGCGCGCGACCCGCCCACGCCCAGCTCTACCGTGAGCGCGCCGCCGAGCGCTTTGTCCGACCCGACTTCGGCCAGTCCGCTCACGGTGAGCAGCCCGGACACGCCCTTGATGTCCTTGAGTTGCAGCCTGCCGCCGCTGGCGGCAATGGTTGCCGAAAAATCGGAGAAGCGCGTCGAGCCGGGTGCGGCAGCGCCGGTCTGTGCGGTGCGCGCCAGGTCCACACCCTTGACGATGGCCTTGTTGACGCTCACCACGCCGTCGATCTGCGGCGTTTGCAGCATGCGCGCGAGGCTGGTGCCGCTCATCGAAATGGCCAGTTTGCCTTCAATCCCGCCCGACACCGGTGTGGCGTCGTAAAACGCCTTGGCGATGAGTTCGGATTCAAGGCCGCCGGTATCGAGGTTGCCGTTGAACTTCCAGCCGTCGTTCCAGCTCAACTCGCCCGCGCCGCGGCTGGTGCCGCCGAATTGGGTGATGCTGTAGTCCTCGAACTTGATGCCTTGCGCGCTGGCGACACCCTTGCCGCGAATCGATTCCCAGGCCACCTTGGGCCCGACCGGCCACAGTAGGCCGCGTGATTCGAAGTCGACCAGCCAGCCTTTCTCGTCGGGTTGCAGCAGCGCCCGCACTTTGTCATCGGTTGTCGCCAGGGTGACCTGCTTGAGGCCGCCAGACGCGCTGAGCAGGGCGTCGATGTTGAATTTCGGGACGCTCACCGGTAGCCCGGTGATCTCCATGTCGGTGATGCGTACCTTCTGGATTTCGGTGCGGCTGGCCGCGATCTTGGGGGCATCGCGTGTCGCTAGCGCGAGTATGCCGCGCGCCGCTTCGGCGCTCAGCGAGAGGCCGCTGACCTCGACCGATTTCCAGACCTTGTGGTCGGAAATCAGGGAAGAGGGGTCGGGCCGCGCAACCACGTTGCCGAGCTTGAGTGCGCCGACTGTCATGCCGCCCAAGGTGAGCTCCGGCGGGAACGGCGAGAATTTGGCGCTGGCTACCGTGACCGGCTCGCCCAGGCGTTCGCTCAGCGTTTGCTCGATCGCGGCTTTGTCGATTGGCTTGAACATCAGGTAGCCGACACCGCCGACCAGGCCGAACACCAGCAGCACGGCAATGATGACGCCGATCGACGGCCCGCGGCCCGGCACCTTGACGCGATTTTCCTTGGCGAGGCGCTTGGCTTCGCGCTCCGCCTCCTTTTGCGCCTTGGCTTCCGCCTTGGCGCGTTCCTTGGCCTCCTGCTCGATCTCCTTGCGCGAGGCGGCTTCCTGTTCCTTGGTGGTGCCGGTGCTGTCATCGGTGAACGGATCGATCACCGACCCGGTATCGCCGAAGGTATCCGGTCCGCCGCCGGTCAACGGGGTAGCGCCGTCCAGGGGCACGCCGCCGGTGTTGGAGAGCAACTGATCAACTTCGGCCTTGCGTCGCTGCTCGGAAGAAGCCGGTGCGAAATCAAGGTCGGCGTCGAATGCCGCCTTGGCTTCGGCGTTGAAATCAAGTGAACCTGTATCTGCGGCGGCCGGCGCCGGAGTCGGGGCCGGGGGTGAAATTTCAGTCGCCGCTGCCGGTACAGGTGGCGCAGGCGCGGGTGCGGGCTCAACCAGCGCAATCGCAGGTGCGGCCGAAGCAAGCGGAGCGGACAACGATGCAGCAGCCTGCGCGGCGGCTGCGGCGCGCTCCTGTTCCTCCCGCCCCCTTGCGAGCCGACTGCGCTCGAGCTTCTCGCGCTCTTCACGATGGCGCGCCTCAAGCTCCTGCTCTTCGCGGGCATGTTGCTCGGCGGCGGCCTTGCGGCGCGCCTCTTCCTCGGCGGCACGGCGCTGTGCTTGTTCACGCTCCTGGCGTTCTTTTTCGGCGCGTTCGCGTTCCAGACGTTCACGCTCTTCGCGTTCGCGCTGCTCACGGGCGAGGCGTTCGGCCTCGGCCTTGCGACGCACCTCTTCTTCGGCGGCACGGCGCTGCGCTTCTTCACGCTCCTGGCGTTCCTTTTCGGCGCGTTCGCGTTCCAGACGTTCACGCTCTTCGCGTTCGCGCTGCTCGCGGGCAATGCGTTCGGCCTCGGCCTTGCGGCGTGCTTCTTCCTCGCGTTCGAGGCGTTCCTTTTCGGCACGCTCGCGCTCCAGGCGTTCACGCTCTTCGCGCTCGCGCTGCTCGCGTGCGAGGCGTTCGGCTTCGGCCTTGCGGCGTGCTGCTTCTTCGGCGGCGCGAGCCTGGGCAGCCTGTTCGGCAGCCTTGCGTTCCTGTTCCTTGCGGAGGATTTCTTCACGCACCTTGCGTGTTTCTTCCTCGGCTTCGGCAGCGGCTTGGCGGCGCGCTTCAGCCTCGGCGGCTTGGCGAGCGGCTTGTTCCTGCGCGGCGCGGTCGGCTTCCACCTTGCGCGTGGCTTCCGCTTCGGCGCCGGTACTTGCATTGGGAGTGCCAAACATCAGTTCGTGGAATTTTCGCGCTTCCTCGTCCGCGTCCGCAGTCGACTTCGGCGTCGCCACGGCCGGCTGTGCCGGCGCGGGGGCAGGTGCGGGAGCGCGGGGAGCGGGAGTCGCCGAAGGAGCGGGTTTGGCAGGCGAAATCAGTGCAGTGAAATCGAGGTCACTGCCGCCATCAAGAGCGCGCACCGAATTCGCTGCCACGGCCACCGCCGGCGCGGCCGCAGGCGGCTCGGCCTTTGCTACAAATTCCCGAATCAATTCCAGTTCGACCAGTTTGTCAAACACCACGCGCAGCTTCATCGGGGGGACGCGGCTGAGTTTTTCCTGCAACTCGCCGTAGGCGGTCTTGCCATCGACCAGGATCAACGCCTGACGTTCTTCGCTGGAAAGCTTGATGCTTTTCTTGGTGATCTCCAGTGAGCCTTTGCCGGTCTTGGAGAAGATGCTGCGGTTGTCCATAGGGTTCCCTGAATCAGACGTTCAAATGTCCCCGAATTCTGGAGCGTAAGGGTAGCACGGCCGCAGCGCGATGGTTGTGCGCCCGGCTGCCGCGCAATCGCTGCCCAACGCTACAATTCTTCCATGGAGCGCGCTGCAGGCAACATGCAACCCACCGCGGTGTCGGTCGCCGACGCGGTGCAATTGGCGCTGAGCCAGTTTCAGGCAGGCAATCGGGCCGAGGTCGAGAGCCTGTGCCTGAAGATCATGGAGGTCGAGCCGGAGAATCCGGATGCATTGCATTTGACCGGGGTGCTGGCGCATCTTGCCGGGAAGCACGGGATTGCCCTCGCCTTGATTGAAAAGGCGGTACGCCTCCATCCGGTCCAGGCGCAGTTTCAGTACAACCTCGGCGTGGTGTACGGGGCGCTCAGGCGTACCGATGCCGCGCTGGCAGCCTACCGTGAGGCGGCGCGCCTGGAGCCGACCCATGCGTCGGCATGGCTCAACCTCGGTAACGGCCTGCTCGAGAACGACCGGCTCGACGAGGCCATTGCCGCCTACCAGCAGCACCTGCAGGTGAAGCCGAACGATGCGGCGGCGACCCTGGCGCTGGCCATCGCGCTGTATTCGGCGCGGCGCTTTGATTTGGCCAAACCGCACTACGAGAGGAGCGTTGCGCTGGCCTCCGCCGATGCGCGTGCGCATTGGGAGTATGCGCACTGGTTGTTGATGACGGGGAATTTTGAGCGCGGCTGGGAGGAGTACGAGTATCGCTTCGACGCGGTCGGTTCGAACGTCTGGAACTATCCCTACCCGTTTCCGCGCTGGGAGGGCGAGCCGCTGGCGGGCAAGACCATCATCCTGCACGGAGAGCAGGGTTTGGGAGACGAAATCATGTTTGCGTCGATCTATGCCGAAGTGATTGCCGAGGCGCACCACGCGATCATCTGCTGCCAGCCGCACCTGGCGCCGCTGTTTCGCACGTCGTTTCCCGGCGCCACGATCCACGACCAACTGCGCGCCGATGAGGACGCCTGGACCAGGCGGCCGGTACCGTGGTTGAACACGACTGCGCCGATTCACTATCAAGTGCCGTTCGGCAGCCTGCCGCGCTTGCGGCGTCGTTCGCGGGACAGCTTTCCTCCGTTGCAGGGCTATCTCAAGGCGGATGCGGCGAAGGTGGCGGTCTGGGCCGGCAAGCTGGGCCATGTGTCGGGCAAGCGCGTCGGCTTGTGCTGGGCGGCCAATCCGGCGATTCAAGATGCGGTGGCGGCGCGGCGCTCGCGCAAAAAGAGCCTGGTCCTGCAAGTGCTCGAACCGTTGCTCGACGCGTCGGGGATGCAATTCGTCTCCCTGCAAACCTGGGAGGCGGCGCGACAGGTGGCCGATGCCGCGCCGGGTACGCGTGCGCGCATCCTTGACGTCAGCGGCGATCTTCAGGATTTTTCCGACACGGCGGCGTTGATGATGAACCTCGACCTGATCATCACGGTCGATACCTCGGTGGCGCATCTGGCCGGCGCCCTTGGCCGACCGGTGTGGATACTGTTGCCGTGGCAAGCGGATTGGCGCTGGCATGACCATGGCGACGCGTGCGAGTGGTATCCCTCTGCGCGCCTGTTCAGGCAACCCGGGCTCAATGATTGGGATGCGGTAGTGGCCCAGGTCAGGAAGGAACTGCGGCGCGAGGTCAAGGCATGATGCCGTTGGCTGACGCCCGCGATGCGCGGCTCTCCGAGGTGCGCCCCGCTGCCGTGGCGGGCTCGTTTTATCCGGCAGAGCCGGGGCGCCTGCGGGACAACGTGCAGGCATTGCTGCGCATGGCACGCGCCGAGTTGGCCGAAGGCCCGGAACCCGCGCCGCCCAAAGCGCTGATCGTGCCGCACGCGGGGTATGTGTACTCGGGCCAGACGGCGGCGCGCGCCTATGCGCGGCTGGGTGCGCTGCGCGGCACGATTCGCCGCGTGGTGTTGCTCGGGCCGGCGCACCGGGTCCATGTGCGCGGCCTGGCCTTGCCTGAGGCCGATGCGTTCGAAACGCCTTTGGGTCAGGTCGCCGTGGATCGCGACGCGGTGCGCGCGCTGGCCGCGCTGCGCCAGGTGGTGGCGGCGCGACCGGTCCACGCGGCTGAGCATGCGCTCGAAGTGCAGCTGCCGTTTCTGGTTGAAGCGCTGGGTGATTTCAGATTGGTGCCGCTGGTGGTGGGCGAGGCGACTCCCGACATGGTGGCCGAGGTACTGGACCTGCTCTGGGGCGGCGCGGAGACCCTGATTGTGGTGAGCAGCGACTTGTCACATTACCACCCGTATCGGGAGGCGGTGCGTATCGACAATGCCACTGTTGCGGCAGTCCTCGCGGGTGATGCGCGCATCAGCCATGAGCAGGCGTGCGGCGCCACGCCGGTCAACGCCTTGATGCAGGTAGTACGCAGGCGCGGCATGGCAGTCGAGTTGATCGACCAGTGCAACTCCGGCGACACCGCCGGCGGACGCGATCGCGTCGTCGGTTACGCGGCATTCGCGCTCTCCGAAACGCGCGAGGGAGCCGGCACCGCGGCTGCAGATGTGCCAGCAACCGTTGTCCCGCAATGGTTTCCAGCCGATGGTGGTGCGGTGCTGGTGCACCTCGCGCGCGCTTCGATCGAGCGATTTCTGGGGCTGCCGGCCACACCTTTCGCGGCCGTGCCCTGGCTCGAAAATGCCGCAGCCACCTTTGTCACGCTGACCCAACACGGCGCGCTGCGTGGCTGCATCGGTTCGCTTGCGGCGCATCGCGCGCTGGGTGTCGACGTCACAGAGAATGCGGTGGCGGCCGCATCACGCGATCCGCGTTTCGCCGCAGTGACGGCACAGGACCTGCCATCGATTCAGGTCGAGGTGTCCTTGCTGAGCGCGCCCGTACCGCTGGTGTTCGCGGATGAGGCGGATCTGGCCGCACAACTGGCGCCGCTGCAGGATGGCCTGATTTTCGAGGCGGCGGGACGGCGCTCGACTTTTCTGCCCCAGGTGTGGGAGCAGATCCCGCAGCCGCGTGCGTTTCTCGCGGCGCTCAAGCAAAAGGCCGGGCTTGATGCCGCCTATTGGTCGGAGGACGTTAGGGTGTTGCGCTACGCCGTGGCCAAATTTTCGGAATGAACCATCCGGCGCGCTGGTGGCACGCACTGCCCGACGGACGCGTGCAGTGCGACCTGTGTCCGCGTGACTGCAAGCTGCACGAAGGCCAGCGCGGCGCGTGTTTCGTGCGCCAGCGCGAGGGCAATGCGATGCAGCTGACCACCTACGGCAGGTCGTCGGGTTTTTGCATCGACCCGATCGAGAAAAAGCCGTTGAATCATTTTTATCCCGGGTCCAGCGTGCTGTCGTTCGGCACGGCCGGCTGCAACCTGGCCTGCAAGTTCTGCCAGAACTGGGATATCTCGAAATCGCGCGACATGGACAAGCTGGGCGCCGCAGCGTCGCCAGAAGTGATTGCGCGCGCTGCGCAGGCAGCCGGCGCACGCTCGGTGGCGTTTACCTACAACGACCCGGTGATCTTCGCCGAGTACGCGATGGATGTGGCCGATGCGTGCCATGCCGTCGATGTGCAAACGGTGGCGGTGACGGCGGGGTACATCCACGCAGCCCCGCGTGCCGAGTTCTACGCGAAAATGGATGCGGCCAACATCGATCTCAAGGGGTTTACCGAGAGGTTCTACGCAGACCTGTGCGCGGCGCGCCTTGCCGACGTTCTTGACACCCTCTCATATGTAAAGAACGAGACTGCATGCTGGCTTGAGATCACCACGCTGTTGATCCCTGGCGAAAACGATTCGGATGACGAAGTGCGGGCGCTGTCGCGCTGGATCCGCGCGGAACTCGGGCCCGACGTACCGCTGCACTTTACGGCGTTCCATCCCGATTTCAAGATGACCGACAAGGCAGCGACGCCGCCTGCCACGATCAGGCATGCGCGCCGCATCGCGCAAGAGGAAGGCCTGCATTTTGTCTACACCGGCAACATCCATGACCCCGAGGGCGGGTCGACCTGGTGTCCCGGGTGTGGCGCCGGGCTGGTGCGGCGCGACTGGTACGAAGCGGGTGATTACCGGATTAACGAGGCGCAGCGCTGCGCCCAGTGCGGCACCCATGTGGCCGGGCGCTTCGGCGTATTCGAGCGGCCGTTTGGGCGCAAGCGCATCCCGGTGACATTGCAATGAGGCGCCGCTTGCTGGCGCCGCGCATGGGGCACGGTGCATGACGCACTTTGTGATCATCCGCCACGGGGAAACCATGTGGAATCGCGAGCATCGGATCCAGGGGCAGAAAAATAGCGAGCTGTCGCCGGTCGGCGAGCGTCAGGTACAGGCCACTGCCGAGCGGCTGCGCGATGTCATGTGTGATCGTTTGGTGGCGAGCGACCTTGGCCGCACCCTGCAGACGGCACGCCCGATTGTGGCCGCGACCGGGCTTGCCGTGGAGACGGATCAGCGCCTGCGCGAGCGTTGTTTTGGGGTGTTCGAGGGAATGACGCGCGAGCAGATTCAGGTGCACGACACACAGGCTTTTGAGCGCTGGCAAACACGGGATCCGGCCTGGGCGATGCAGGATGGCGAGAGTTTGCTGCGATTGTCTGATCGTGTCCGCGCCTGCCTCGAGTCGATCGCGTCCGACACCGCAGGCAAGGTGATCATCGTGACCCACGGCGGCGTGCTCGATGCGATGTATCGGATCGCGGCAAACCTGGCACTGGACGCACCGCGCACTTGGCAACTGCTCAATTCGAGCATCAACGAAATCGAGATTGACGCCGGAAGGTGGCGCCTCTTGGGGTGGGGCGATGTTTCCCACTTGCCTGCCGCCGAAGACGATTTCGGCTGATCACTTGGCCTAAACCCTTGGTGGGAGCGGGTTTCAGGTCGGTGGGTTGCCGCTGCCGGGATCCGGCTCATCCTTGACCGGTACCCGATAGCGCTCGTCCGCCCACGCGCCGAGGTCGATCAGCTTGCAGCGCTCGCTGCAAAACGGCCGGAACGGGTTTGCCGGCGACCATTCGACTTCTGCAGCGCACGTGGGGCAAGCGACGATGGCGGCCATGGCAATCGAGGCGCGATCCTACAAGTTGCAGAACGTCAGCTCGAACGGGACATTGCCATCCGCCTGGCGCGCCTTGGCGTGACCTGCCCATTCATTGCCGGGCGAAGTAAAACGCACCATCAGCGCATATTTGTTCGCGCTGATTTCCGGCGTTGCTGCAACCGCGTCGTCGAGCCGGATGCGCACCAGTTGCGCGACGCGCCCGGCAAGCATTTGCTGGAACTGCCCTTGAACTGCGGTGTAGGAGGCCGGCTTGCCGCTGTCGCGCAAGATTTTCAGGACGATCCCGAGACCGTCATGCAAGGGCAGCATCGGGGCCATCCATCCATGGAGGTCGGCCTGGCGCATTTCGGGCGGGCGGTGCAGCCAGTAGTGGTAAGACGGCAAATCGAACTCGCATGCGCCGCCTGGAATGCCGGTGCGGTTCTTGATGCTCATGAGCCATTCGTTTTCGCGCAGGTGCTGGCCGGTCTTGACGGTATTGGCCGCCAGCGCGGCATGGGTCGCTTCGATTTCGCCGAGGATTTTTTCCAGCGTTTCCTGTGCCACATCGGGGCTGCCGCGAAACGAATTGAGCACTTGGCGCTGGCGCTCCAACTCCTGCATCAGATCGGATTTGAG
Organism: Burkholderiales bacterium; assembly: GCA_947473125.1. Lineage (GTDB taxonomy): Bacteria > Pseudomonadota > Gammaproteobacteria > Burkholderiales > JAEUOS01 > CANJDH01. The sequence continues at coordinate 44,357 of CANJDH010000015.1, read as the reverse complement.
GTCGGCACGGCCGGCCACATCCAGGATGTCGAAAATCGATACCAGCGCAGCGTGGTGCTCAAGGGAGTGTTGCATCGCGACAAAATGACTGGCCTTGTCGAACAGATCCTCCAGCCGCAGAAATGTGCGGATGCGCTCGGAGAGGGGATATTCGTAGACGATCACCGTAGGCTGCGGCAAGACCGGTTCAATCGGATGGCGGATTGTGAAGCATGGCCAACCCTTTGACAATCAGATTATGTCTTTGGCATGGTTGGCGATGCCGCTTGCGCGGCGAGTGCGAGGTATTGCCGATGTAGCGCCTCGACCCGTGCCGGCAGCGAATCAACGTCACCGTCGTTGCTGATGATGTCGTCAGCCGCTGCGCTGCGCACTTCGCGCGGCGCCTGCGTCGCCATGATCGCGCGTACTGCGGCATCGGTGAGGCGGCTTCGTGCCATCACCCGGCTGATCTGGGTAGCTTCACTGCAATCGACAACCAGAATCCGGTCGAATCGGGTTCGCCACGCCGGGTCGTTATTCCCGGCTTCGACCAGCAGGGGGATCATCAGGATGCGATACGGCGACTGCGCAGCATCCGCCTGGCGCGCGGTCTCCTGTCGGATCAGGGGGTGCAGGATAGCCTCGAGGCGCTGGCGCTCCGTCGGTTGTGCGAAGACGTGAGCACGCATTCTGGCGCGATCCAGCGCGCCTTCAGGCTCGATGAATGCCGCGCCAAAGGCGGAGCGAATCGCCGCGATGGCAGCGCCCCCGGGGGCAGTCAGCTGGTGGGCAATCGCGTCGGCATCCACCACGGTGATGCCGCGCAACTGGAATTGCTGCGCCACCGTCGATTTGCCGCTGCCGATGCCACCGGTGAGGCCGATAGTGAACATCATCAGAGCAGACCGAGGTACATCCGCGTCAGTTCATTCCCCCAGATCAAGGCAATGAAACCGGCGCAGGCCAGGTAGGGCCCGAACGGCATCGGCACCTCGCGACCGCGTCGAGCCAGGATGATCAGGGCGATGCCGAATACGGCACCGACCACCGACGAGGCCAGGACGATCAGGGGGAGCATTTGCCAGCCGAGAAAAGCACCCAGCGCGCCGAGCAGCTTGAAGTCGCCGTAGCCCATGCCTTCCTTGCCGGTGGCCAGTTTGAAGAGCCAGTAGACGCTCCACAATGTCAGATAGCCGGCCATCGCGCCGATGACGGCGGCGGAGAGGGGTGCAAAAGTGCCAAACAGGTTCAGTGCCAGGCCAGCCCATACAAGCGGCAGCGTGATCGCATCGGGAAGCAGGGTGGTATCGAAGTCAATGAAGGCCAGGGCGACCAGGCTCCAGGTCAACAGCAGGGCGCCGGCACAGGCGATCGTCGGGCCAAAGCGCCAGCCCACCAGTACCGACAAAAGGCCGGTGATGAGTTCCACCGCCGGGTAGCGTGCCGATATGGGCATCCTGCAGGCGGAGCAGCGCCCGCGCAGCCAGGCCCAGCTCAGCAGCGGGATGTTTTCCGTGGCAGTGATGGCGTGGCGACAGCCAGGGCAATGCGAGCCCGGCGAAATCAGGTCGTAGCGTGGCGCTGTAATCGGCGCTTGACCTTGCAGTTCGGCCGCCTGCGCTTGCCATTCGGCCTCCATCATTTTGGGGAGACGGTGAATGACGACGTTCAGAAAACTGCCCACCGACAAGCCGACCAGCAGGCAAATGGTCAGGAACACGGCAGGGTAGGCTTGTAGCGTCAGGAGCATGAAAGCAAAGGCGGCGCCATCAAGGCGCCGCCAGCAAGAGGGTTAAGGCGCGCCGGCTACTTACACGGCGGCGCCGAGCTTGAAGATCGGCAAGTACATGGCCACCACCATGCCGCCAATCAGGGTGCCCAATACCACCATGATCATCGGCTCCATCAGGCTGGAAAGCGCTTCGACCGCATCGTCCACTTCGGCCTCAAAAAAATCGGCCACTTTGGACAACATGCCGTCGAGTGCGCCCGACTCTTCACCGATCGAACACATCTGGATCACCATGGACGGAAACACGTTCGCGTTTTGCATCGCTACCGTAAGGCTGGTACCCGTGGAGACTTCGTTTTGTATGCGCTTGGTGGCTTGGACATAGACTTGGTTGCCGGATGCGCCGCCGACCGAATCAAGCGCTTCCACCAGCGGCACGCCAGCGGCAAACATGGTCGACAACGTACGGGTCCAGCGCGCGATCGTGGCCTTGCGGATGAGGTCACCGAACACGGGTACCTTCAACGCCAGTTTGTCCATGAAAACCTGCATTGCAAAGGACCGCTTCCAGGCCTCCATGAAGTAGTAGAACCCGCCCCCGATGGCGCCAAAAATTGCCCACCACCACTGCACAAAAAAGTCGGAAATGCCCATCACTATCAAGGTTGGGGTGGGCAGGTCCGCACCGAAGCTGGTGAACACCTGCTTGAATGCCGGGATCACGAAAATCATGATCACCGCAGTGATCACGAAAGCCACCACGATGATCGAGATCGGGTAGAACAGGGCGGATTTGATCTTGCTCTTGATCGCGAGGATCTTTTCCTTGTACGACGCCAGCCGGTCCAGCAGTGTTTCCAGAATACCGGCTTGCTCGCCCGCGCCGACCAGGTTGCAGAACAGCGGATCAAAATACAGCGGATACTTGCGAAACGCATTGGTCAGGCTTGAGCCGGTCTCTACTTCGGTCTTGAGTTCCATCAGGAGGCGCGCCACGGCAGGGTTCGAATGGCCTTTGCCGACAATGTCGAACGACTGCAGCAGCGGCACACCGGCTTTCATCATGGTCGCCAGCTGCCGGGTGAACAGGGTAATGTCCTTGTCCGAGACCTTGCCACCCTTGCCTAAGCCCTGCTTCTTGATCTTGTTGACCAGCACGCCCTGGCGGCGCAGCGTGGCCCGTACGACGGCGTCGCCGGTCGAACGCATTTCGCCGCGGACGGTTTTGCCCGATTTGTCCTTACCTTCCCAGACAAACGTAAACTCTTTTGGTCCCTTAGCAGCGGTCGCCATGCGCTCCCCTCCTGTGGAAGTTATTCGTTGGTGCAGCCCAGTACTTCTTCTACGGAGGTCAGGCCCTGCATGACCTTGACCAGTCTCGACTGTCGCAGCCTACGCACTCCCTCGCGAGCAGCCTGATCCACGATATCGATCGCGGTACCGTGCTCCAATATGATACGCTCAATTTCTTCGGAAATCGGTATCACCTGGCAGATTCCGACCCGCCCTTTGTAGCCGAACCCCTTGCAGCGCTCGCAGCCAACCGGCTTGAATGGCTGCCACGATCCGTCCAGATTGCTGTCCCGGAATCCTGCCTCGACCAGTGCCTGTTCGGGTATGGCGGTCGGCTCTTTGCAGTTGCACAGGCGGCGGGTCAGCCGTTGCGCGGTGATCAGGATGACCGCGGTCGCGATGTTGAACGGCGCCACTCCCATGTTCATCATGCGCGTGAGCGCGGTGGGCGCATCATTGGTGTTCATGGTGGCCATGGCGGGCAGGAAGTTGGCTAGCGCATCAGTTGTGGATCAGGCATCGAAACCGCGATAGTGTAAAGGCAGCCTGACGGCAAAGTCGGGCTTGCCTGTCAAGGGCGCAGCAGACGAACCGTACGGATGACGCGATCCTCGGTCTGTACGATATCCATGGCGCACCCGCTTATTTTGACGCTTACGCCGACTTCCGGTATGTCGCGCAGGTGTTCGAGGATCAATCCGTTCAGCGTTTTCGGTCCTTCGAGGGGGAAATCGAGACCGAGGTGGCGGTTGAGGTCACGCAGCAAGGCGCCGCCTTCAATTAGCGCCGCCCCCTTTTCGTCCCATGCTGTGGGGTGGGATCGCGCCAACGGGGCGCCCGTGGTGAATTCCCCGATCATCTCCTCGACAATGTCTTCAAGCGTGACCAGGCCCTGCAGCTCGCCATACTCGTCGACCACCAGCGCCATGCGCTGGCGATTCTCCTGGAACAGTTGCAGCTGCTGGAATACCGGTGTGGCAGCGGGCACAAAATAAGGTTCGGTTACGAGTTCAAGAATGCGTTCCCGGCTGACCTCGCCCTCCGCGAACAGCGCCGTAGCCTTGCGGACCAGGAGTACGCCCTTGATATTGTTGATATCGCCATCGTGCACGATCAGGCGCCGATGATTGCTGGTCGTAAGCTTGCGGGCGATCACGCCCGGCTCGTCCTCCAGGTTCAGCGATTCCAGGTGTGCTCGCGGCACCATGACGTCGTCGACGCTGATCTGTTCGAGCTCGAACAGGTTGAGCAGGATACTCATGTGTTTCTGGGGAATGAAGTGCGCCGATTCAAGTACCAGCGTGCGCAACTCCTCCGGGCTGATTCGTTGCGACTCGCTGGCAGCGTGCATGTCGATCCGGAAGACCTTGAGCAACGCGCTGACGAACAGGTTCACAAACCAATACGCCGGATAGGCGACAACGATGAGCGGTTTGAGGATGTAGCTCGCCGGGAAGGCCACGCGTTCCGGGTAGGTCGCACCGATGACCTTGGGCGTGATCTCCGAAAATACGATGATCAGAAATGCGACGACCCCCGTGGTCGCTGCCAGCACGATCTCATTGTTGCCGAAATGCACGATGGCCATGGCCGTGACGAGAGCCGAAATGCCCGCATTGATCAGATTGTTGCCGATCAAGATGACCGAGAGCAGGCGGTCGGTGCGCGCCAGAAGCTCGGAGGCTTGGATCGCGCCGCGTTTGCCCTGACCGACCAGGGCTTTGAGCCGGTACCGATTGAGCGCCATCATGCTCGTTTCGGCAATCGAAAAAAAAGCCGAAAACAGCAGAAGCGCGACCAACGCACCAATTTGAGCAAACAGGGGGATTGCGTTCAAGCCGGAACTTTTAGCAGGGGCATCGCCCGAGTATCAAGATACTGCCAGCTGGTGTCAAGCTCGTGTCGGAGCGGGTTGGTCGGGGTGAGAGGATTCGAACCTCCGGCCTCTACGTCCCGAACGTAGCGCTCTACCAGGCTAAGCTACACCCCGATGCCTTGTCAGTTGGTGCGGTGCAAACGCCGAACCGGCCGGATGCGCGGGCAATCTGCCCTCAACCCTTGCGCTCAACTGCAACAGTGCACAATTGTATCAAAGTTTCCAGATGCTTCGACGGCGCAAAGCCGTCCAGCGAGCGCTTTGCAAGCGCCGCTTCCCGTACGGCGACACGGCGGGTGTATTCAAGCGCCCCGGTTGATGCGATGGCTTCCAGCACGGCCGAAAATTCAATACCGCCCGGGTTGGTGATGGCGCTTTTTGCCGTTGCTTGTTGCGCCGCCGAGCCATTGGCGAGTACATGGATAAGGGGCAAAGTGGGTTTGCCTTCACCCAGGTCGTCACCCACGTTTTTCCCGGTGTCTTCGGCCGTGCCCGCGTAGTCAAGCACATCGTCAATGAGTTGAAATGCCGTGCCCAGACGCATGCCAAACTCGGCCATACGCGTGATCGTGGGCTCGTCTGCCCCGGCAACGATGGCGCCCAACCGGCCAGCCGCCTCAAATAATTTGGCAGTCTTGTAGCGGATCACGCGCAGGTAACGCTCCTCCGAAACGTCGGCATCACCAATGTTCATCAACTGCAACACTTCGCCTTCGGCGATGACGTTGGTCGCTTCCGACAATACTTCCATCACCCGCATGTTGCCGGCCGCGACCATCATCTGGAATGAACGGGAGTAAAGGAAGTCGCCCACCAGAACGCTTGCGGCATTGCCAAACATGGCGTTGGCCGTGCTGCGTCCGCGGCGCAAGTCGGATTCATCCACGACGTCATCGTGCAGCAGCGTCGCCGTATGGATCAATTCAACCACGGCCGCAAGTTCATGGGCTTTGGGCCCCTTGTGTCCGAGCGCCCCTGCGACAAGAATGAGAAGGACCGGCCGCAGGCGTTTGCCCCCTGCCGAGATGATGTATTCGGCAATCCGGTTGATCAGGGGGACTTCTGAGGTCAGGCGGGCCCGAATGACAGTGTCGACGGCCGCCATGTCGGCCGCAATTGAGGCCGTGAGGTCGGATATTTGCATGAAGAGTATGGGTGGGCGCCCGGCGAGTCTAGTCTTCGCAGACACTGAAATCAAATGGAATGTTGTGGTGGACGCGGTAAGTGGCAGAGGGGCTGCTTTAACGCCGGAAGCCTTTGACTTTTATGGGGATTTCTGCTATTATTCCAAGTTCCCCGCAAAAAGTGCGGGTATTTTTCTCAAGGACACACTCCATGTATGCGGTCATAAAAACCGGAGGCAAGCAGTATCGCGTTGCCAATGGCGAAAAATTAAAGGTAGAACAGATACCTGCAGACATCGGTCAAGAAATCGTTCTCGATCAGGTGTTGATGGTAGGTGAAGGCGTTGATGTGAAAGTGGGTGCACCCTTGGTGGTCGGGGCGACGGTGACTGTCAAGGTCATTTCCCATGGGCGTGCGGACAAGGTGAAGATTTTCAAACTGCGCCGCCGCAAGCACTATCAGAAGCATCAAGGGCATCGTCAAAACTACACCGAGATCGAGATCTCGGCGATCAACGCGTAAGGAGAGAACCTCATGGCACACAAAAAAGGCGGCGGCTCTACGCGCAACGGCCGTGAATCGGAGTCGAAGCGACTCGGCGTCAAAAAATACGGCGGGGAGTTGGTCATCCCTGGCAACATCCTCGTGCGTCAGCGCGGCACCGAGTTCCACGCCGGCGACAACGTCGGCATGGGCAAGGACCACACGCTTTTCGCTACGGCGGAAGGGCGTCTGGTGTTCGCCGTCAAAGGAGCAAAGCAACGCCGTACCTTGAGCGTGGTGCCGGCTTAAGCCTGCCCTGCACCCGGTTACCAAGTACAGCGCCTAGAAGCCCAACTGGTAATTGCCGGTTGGGCTTTTTTATTGGAACATTCAGGTAGCGCATCATGAAATTCATCGACGAAGCACGCATCCAGGTCAAGGCCGGTGACGGCGGCAGAGGCATGGCTTCGTTTCGCCGTGAGAAGTTTGTTCCCGAAGGCGGGCCCGACGGCGGGGACGGCGGGCGCGGCGGCAGCATCATCGCGATTGCCGACCGCAACATCAATACGCTGATCGACTACCGCTTTGCCCGAATTCACCGCGCCAAGAACGGGGAGCCCGGGCGTGGCTCCGATCAATATGGCAAGGGCGCAGATGACGTGATCCTGCGCATGCCGGTAGGCACCGTGGTTGTCGACGAGATTACCGGAGAGACACTCGCCGATCTCGCGCGTGATGGTGAAAAAGTGGTTCTGGCGAAGGGCGGCGAAGGCGGGCTGGGCAACCTCCATTTCAAGTCCAGCACCAATCGCGCCCCGCGTCAATACACCACCGGCGTAGAGGGCGAAGAGCGCGAGCTCAAGCTTGAACTGAAGGTGTTGGCTGACGTCGGCTTGCTCGGAATGCCCAACGCAGGAAAATCGACCTTCATTCGCGCAGTGTCGAACGCGCGGCCTAAAGTAGCTGACTATCCGTTCACGACGCTGCACCCGAATCTTGGCGTCGTTCGTGCCACCGACACGGTCGATTTCGTGATCGCGGATGTGCCGGGCCTGATTGCCGGGGCGGCAGACGGTGCGGGACTTGGCATCCAGTTTCTCAAGCACTTGCAACGTACGCACCTTTTGCTCCATCTGGTTGATCTTGCGCCTTACGATGAGGCGGTAGATCCCGTGGCGGACGCGCGCGCTATCGTCGGCGAGCTCAAAAAATACGACAAGGCGTTGTATGCCAAACCGCGCTGGTTGGTGCTCAACAAGATTGATTTGATTCCGTCGCTCGCCGAACGCGAACGTCGGGTAAAGGACGTTGTTCGGCGTCTTCGCTGGAAGGGCCCAGTGTTCACGATATCCGCAATGTCGGGGGATGGTTGTCGCTCGCTTTGTCGGGAGATCGGTGAGTACCTCGCGCAAAGGCGCCTTGCGGAGCAGGAATGACGGCCGTTGCAACCGCCAAACGGATCGTCGTCAAGGTCGGTTCGTCCCTGGTCACCAACGACGGACGCGGATTGGATGTGGCGGCCATAGCACTTTGGGCGCAGCAAATCTCCGATCTCAGGCGGCACGGGAGGGAAGTTGTCCTGGTTTCGAGCGGTGCAATCGCCGAGGGAATGCAGCGTTTGGGCTGGGCGAAACGTCCCCACGCGATTCACGAGTTGCAGGCTGCTGCGGCAGTGGGGCAAATGGGTTTGGTTCAGGTCTACGAGTCGTGTTTTCGCAAGCATCACCTTGAGACGGCGCAGGTGTTGCTTACGCATGATGATCTTGCCGATCGAAAGCGCTACCTGAATGCTCGATCCACGTTGTTGACGCTGCTAGGGCTGGGCGTGGTTCCGATCATCAACGAGAACGATACCGTAGTGACGGACGAGATCAAATTTGGCGACAACGATACCTTGGGTGCGCTGGTCGCCAATTTGATCGAAGCCGATTTGCTCGTCATCCTGACCGACCAGAGCGGCTTGTTCACAGCGGACCCGCGTGAAAACCCGAATGCCAGGCTGGTCGGGCAGGCCACGGCGGGTGATAGCACGCTTGAAACGATGGCGGGTGGAGCGGGCTCCGCGATCGGTAAAGGCGGCATGTTGACAAAGGTACTTGCGGCCAAGCGCGCGGCAAAGAGTGGCGCCCATACCGTGATCGCCTCTGGGCGGGAGCGCGACGTATTGAGCCGCCTTTCTGCAGGTGAACTGATAGGCACCCATTTGATTGCTTCGACGCCGCTGGTGTCGGCGCGAAAGGCGTGGCTGTCCGACCACCTTCAGGTGCGTGGATCCGTGCTTCTCGATGCGGGCGCGACCAAGGCGCTGGTCGCGGACGGCAAGAGCCTGCTGCCGATTGGCGTAACCAGTGTTTCCGGTGAGTTCGAGCGAGGCGAAGTCGTTGCCATCCGCGCCGCCGACGGACATGAAATCGCGCGTGGCTTGATCAACTATGCGTCCAGCGAGGCGCGACTGATTGCCCGCAAGGCCTCGGGCGACATCGAGGGTATTTTGGGTTTTGTCAATGAGCCCGAATTGGTGCACAGGGACAATCTGGTCCTGCTGTGAAGCCGCTTGGACCTTCGCCATTCCCAGCTGACACCGACAAAAAAGCCCCGCTTGCGGCGGGGCCTTTTTTGTGACCGCGCGTGCCAGTGACGGTCAAATCTGCTTGATCAGCGTTTCCGCGTTGCTCACTTCGAATTTGCCGGGCGCTTCGCGGTTCACACTTTTGACTACGCCGTTGTCGACATACATCGAAAAGCGGTCTGACCGAACTCCCATGCCGCGAGCCGTCAAGTCCAGTGTCAAACCCAGCTTGGTGACGTAGTCAGCGCTGCCGTCGGCCATCATGCGAACCTTGCCGCCCGCTTTCTGGTCACGTCCCCAGGCCCCCATGACGAACGCGTCGTTCACCGAAATGCACCAAATTTCATCAACGCCTTTGGCCTTGAGCGCGTCGTAGTTGGCCAGATATCCGGGCACATGCTTTGCCGAGCAGGTCGGCGTGTAAGCTCCAGGCAAGCCGAAGATTGCAATCTTCTTGCCCTTGAGCAACTCTTCAACCTTGAAGGTATTGGGGCCGATGGAACAACCGTTGCCCTCTACTTCGATAAATTCATTCAGCGTGCCGGATGGCATGGTATCGCCGACTTTGATCGTCATGTAAAAACTCCTTGTTGAGTGTGTGGACAGACGCAGGGTTGCCACTCTCCTGCGCCATCGATACCGATTGTAGCGCGCGAGGTGCTTTCTGGTTATGATAAACACCACTGTGGCAAGGGAAAAGAGCGCGTCATGACGGTTATCGCGATGGGCAGGGAATTGGGCAGCCAGGGCAAGAAAATCGCCGACGGTGTGGCCAGGAAACTTGGTTTGCCGGTGATCCACTATGAGGTGATTGATCATCTTTCCGACAGGTCGCGCGTGCGGCGCAGTCACGTGGTGCGATTGCTCGACGCCAAGGATGATCCCTCAAGCGAATTGACGCCGGATCACACTCTGCCTTCAATCCTCTCCGCCTACGAAATTTTGGAACTGGCGGGATTGCCTGAAGGGTCGCTATTGCGTGGCTGGGGCGCCACCGCGCTGCTGGCGGACGTTTCGCATGTGATTCGGGTGCGTGTGACGGCGCCCGCCGAAGCGCGGCTAAAAGTTCTGCACAAAAAATTTCCCAAGGCGGATATTGAGACGTTGAAGCGGGAAATCTTCCTGTTCGACGAAGCGCATGCAGCGATCATGAAGCGGCACTTCAAGGCAGACTACCGCGATGACGCCATGTATCACTTGACGGTGGACGCAAGCCAAGTACCCGTACAGAAGTGCGTTGACAGAATTGTCGCGCTCGCCAAGGAGCCGCGATTCGTCGCAACTGCCGAATCGCACCGAAAACTCGAAAGCCTCATGACCGAGGCGCATGTGAAGGCACTGCTAAAACTGCATCCGCCTACCCGCAACTTGGAAATAGAGGTCGCTGCAGTGGGACGCATCGTCCAGCTTGCCGGGCAGGTGTCCAGCAATGAACTCAAGGCGCGCTGTGAACTGGTTGCTTGGCGGGTGCCAGGCATTGAAGGGGTACAGAACAGTCTGGCCATCGCGGCCTGACTGGGGGTCATGGAGGGGAAGGGCGGGCAGCGTGGAACCCCTCGTCATCGCGCCCGGGCGCACAGGAGGACCCCTGCGGACGCACGGCTGATCGGGGGTCAGCGGATTCCCGGAATCCCGCCTCCCATGAGGCGACCCATGCCGCGCATCATCTTCTGCATTCCGCCCTTTTTGAGCTGCTTCATCATGCCCTGCATTTGCTCAAACTGCTTGAGCATGCGATTGACCTCCTGAACCTGCACGCCTGCCCCCTTTGCAATACGCTGCTTGCGTTTGGCCTTGATCAACTCCGGTTTGGCGCGTTCCTGGCGAGTCATCGAGTTGATTATGCCCTCCATGCGTCGCACATCGCGCTCCGCCTTGTTCAAATCAGCGCCCTGCGCTGCATTTGCAAGTTGCGCAGGCAGTTTTTCGAGCATGGACGAGAGGCCGCCCATTTTTCGCATCTGGCCAATCTGCGCCTTGAAGTCGTCAAGATCGAAGCCCTTGCCGGACTTGAACTTGTCCGCCATTTTCTGCGCTTCGTCGAGGTCAATGCTGGCGTGCGCCTCTTCGACCAGGGAGAGGATGTCGCCCATGCCAAGAATGCGGCTTGCCATCCGGTCCGGGTGAAACACCTCGAATCCGCTGAGCTTCTCGCCGGTGCCGGCAAACTTGATCGGGGCGCCCGTGATCTGCCTGACGGAGAGGGCGGCGCCGCCGCGCGCATCACCGTCCAGTTTGGTAAGAATGACACCTGTAAGCGGGAGGGTGTCGTGAAACGCCTTGGCTGTGTTTACTGCGTCCTGACCCAGCATCGCGTCAACCACAAATAGCGTTTCGATCGGGTTGACCGTGGCGTGCAACGCCGCGATTTCCTGCATCATGGCATCATCAATGCCGAGGCGCCCTGCAGTGTCGACAATCACCACATCGTGGTAGTGGCTCTTGCCCCATTGGACCGCTGCAAGCGCGATTTCGACGGGCTTTTGTTCGGGAGTGGAAGGAAAGAAGTCGGCGCCAGCCTGGGCAGCAACCGTTTCGAGTTGTTTGATGGCGGCTGGGCGATAAATATCCACAGACACCAGAAGCACCTTCTTCTTTTGCTGTTCCTTGAGCCAGCGGGCAAGTTTGCCGGCGGTGGTGGTTTTTCCAGCGCCTTGCAGACCTGCGAGGAGCAGAACCGCAGGCGGCGTCGTCGATAGATTGAGTCCCGACGCCTCGCCGCCCATCACTGCGGCAAGCTCTTTACTGACGATGCCGACCAGCGCTTGTCCGGGGGTGAGGGACCCGACGACGTCCTGACCCTGTGCCTTTTCCTTGACCCGCGCGATGAAATCCCGCACTACGGGCAACGCAACGTCCGCCTCAAGCAGCGCAAGCCGTATTTCCCGCAGCATTTCCGCCGAATTGGCCTCGGTCACCCGTGCTTCGCCGCGCAGGGTTTTCACCACCCGTGAGAGGCGGTCGGTCAGGTTTTCCAACATTGCTTGCACTACAATCAAAGGATGACTTCGGTAATTTTACTCCACGGCCTTGCCGCACTTCTTTATGCCGGGCTCGCAGTTCATTTCTGGACTACGCGCTGGCGTTCCGGTGGCGCTGTAACGGTAGGCGAGCGCCACGGTGGGTTATCGGCGGGAAGTGGATTCGAGTGGTGGGAGCGGTTGCTGCTTGCGGTGGCGGTCGTTTTGCATGCGTTCTTGCTTGCCTATGCGACATTCGGGAGCGGCCAGTTTCGATTCGGATTTGCCCATGCACTCTCCATGATGGCGCTATTGGCATTGATCTTCTACGGGGTTGAAAGTTTGGTTCATCCATTGGAAGGAATGCCGGCGCTGGTGTTGCCGCCTGCCGCCCTGTCGGTCATGTTGCCGGCACTGTTTGGCGGCACGTTGATGACAGCAAAGGCGCAAGCGCCGGCATTTGTTGCTCATGTTCTCATTGCGATGTTGGCGTACGCGTTCATGGCGATCGCAGCGGCTCACGCGGTGATGATGGCAGTGATGGAGCGCCGTCTGCATTCTCGCCGTAGCGGAGGGCGCGATGGCGAGGTGCCATCAGGCCTGCCACCGCTGCTGACCATGGAAAGATTGCTGTTCCAAGTGCTAGGAATCGGGTTTGCATTTCTGTCACTGACGGTTGTCAGCGGCATCGTCTTTTCCGAAGAAATATTTGGTCGCGCCCTGACGTTTGATCACAAGACCATTTTCGGGTTGCTCGCTTGGTGCATTTTTGCGGTGTTGCTTCTCGGGCGCCTAGCCTACGGGTGGCGTGGCCGCGCGGCCCTTCACGGCACATTTGCGGGATTCGCTGCGCTGCTGCTGGCCTATGTTGGGAGCCGCTTCGTCCTCGAAGTCATGCTGGGCCGGGTCTAGTGGGCAAGATTGCCTTGGTGGCGTTGCTTGTCGTGGCGCTGGTATGCTGGCTTCGATACAAGGCTACCGGCCGACACGGAGGCAGCGCTGCAGATGTGCCTCCCGTGAATCCCCAAGCCGGCACCATGGTTAGTTGCGCGCGATGCGGCGTGCACATCCCACCAGAAGATGCCGTCATGGGTGATTCGGGCAAATATTATTGCGATGCGAGTCATCGAACCTTATCGAGGGATGACCGAGCATGATGGGCGCGCTTGCGAACTCGAGCGTTGTTCCCAAACCCAGTGGCGGACCGGTTCCGGAGGCCTTCTGGAAGTCGTTGGGGTTATTCAATATTTCGAGGATGATCCTCGCCGGGGTATTGCTGGCAGTGATCCTGCTGTATCGCGATGGACGCGCATTCGGCGCCTCCGACCCAAGCCTTTTTTACAAGACGGTAATTGTCTATTTTCTTCTGTCGCTTTGCTTTTGGTGGGCGCTCAAGAAAGTCCGCACGGTTTTCGCTGCGCACCTGGCGGTGCAGGCGGTGACCGACATCGTCGTCGTGGCACTGCTGCTGCATGCCAGCGGTGGCATCCGCTCGGGATTGGGCATTCTGTTGCTGATGCCGCTGGCAGCGGCCGCATCGGTTTCCCGCGGGCGCATGTCGATGTTCTTTGCCGCGCTCGCCACGTTTGCCCTGCTGGTCGAGAATACCTACTGGGTCCTACAGTACGAGATTGGGCTTGCTGATTACCTTCCGTCGGGGCTGATGGCTGCAGGCTGCTTTGCGGTTTCACTGGTCACCAATCGGTTGGCGCGTCGCTTGGTGGCCAACGAACAGTTGGTGCGCCAGCGCTCCGCAGACTTGCGTAACCAGCTTGAGATCAATCGCCTCGTCATCCGCGACATGCCTACCGGCGTGCTTGCCATCGACGCACACGGAAAAGTCCGTTTGGCCAATCCCGAAGCGGAACGATTATTGGGCCGTCAGTCTTTGGCGGGAGATTATCTTCAATCCACGGCGCCGGCACTCCAAGTCGCGAACCAGCAATGGCGCGCGTCAGTCGGATCGGCACGCACGCAAGTCACCCTGGGAGGGCGCGATATCCAGATCCGATTGCTCGATGCGGCCGGCGGTGAGCAAGGGGATTGTCTGATCTTCCTCGAAGACTCGGGACGCTTGCGGGAGCAGGCGCAGCAACTCAAGCTGGCAGCATTGGGCCGGCTTACGGCAAATATCGCGCATGAGATTCGCAATCCTTTATCGGCCATCAACCATGCGGCTGAATTGCTCAATGAAGACAGTGCTCCGGCAGCGGCCCGCCTGACTCGAATCATCGTGGAGAATGCGGCCCGGCTTGATCGCATCGTGAGGGAGGTCTTGCAGTTGAACCGACGCGATCGCGCTTCTCCCGAGGCGATTCGGCTTGCGGATTTCCTGCAGGGGTTCGTCGAGCAGATTTGTGCCAGCGAAGGGATCCCCGCGGGGGCCTTCCTGTTGCACTTGCCGCTCGACTCCAGCGTGTACTTTGATCGTCAGCACCTGCACCAGATTCTCTGGAACCTGGTGACCAACGCCTGGAGGCATTCGCGCAAAGGTCAGGCATGTGTACACTTGACCGTGTTGACTCGAGTGGGCGGAATTGTCGAACTCGGGGTGGTGGATGATGGACCCGGTATTTCGGAAGCCAACGCGGCGCAGGTGTTTGAGCCTTTTTTCACCACGGACTCCAAAGGTACTGGACTGGGTCTTTACATTGCAAGGGAACTGGCAGCCGCCAATCAGGCGTTGCTTGAGTTTGTGCCGGCGAGCGAACGGGGTGATGAGGAGAGTGTCTACTCTGAGCCTGCTGGAGCCAAGTTCCGGGTGACCTTTGAGGAGCGTCGATTTGAATCTGGCAGGGATTCCTTGAATGGCGAGTGAAGCGCGATCTGTCAAGTCGCCGCCGAGAGTGCTTGTGGTCGACGATGAGGCCGACTTGCGCGAACTGCTTGAGTTGACACTGATTCGCATGGGTCTTGGCGTGGATCTCGCCGACGGCGTCCTCGCGGCAAAGGCCCTGCTCAAGTCGCATCGCTATGATTTGTGTTTGACGGACATGCGCATGTCGGATGGCGACGGCCTCGACCTTGTCAGACACATTCACGAAACCGGGACGAATGTTCCGGTTGCCGTGATCACCGCATACGGAAGTACCGACAATGCGATCGCAGCATTGAAGGCAGGCGCGTTCGACTACCTGGCGAAGCCGGTCGGACTCGATCAGTTGCGTGCGCTGGTCAAATCAGCACTGCGAACGCCTGATACGGCAGCTGGCGCACCCGGATCGCAAGGCGGCCGCGAGCTTATCGGGCAAAGCGCGGCCATTGCCGAAGTCCGGAACTTGATCGATCGCGTCGCGCGGGGTACCGCGCCAGTGCATATCGGCGGCGAATCGGGTACCGGTAAGGAACTGGCCGCACGACGGTTGCATGCCTTGAGCGGGCGTTCGGGCATGTTTGTGCCAGTTAATTGCGGCGCCATCCCCGAGAACCTGATGGAGAGCGAATTTTTTGGCTACCGCAAGGGTTCCTTCACCGGTGCGGAAGCGGACCGTGATGGTTTTTTCCAGGCGGCCGAAGGTGGCACGCTGTTTTTGGACGAAGTTGCCGACCTGCCGCTCTCGATGCAGGTCAAATTGCTCAGGGTGATCCAGGAGCGGCGGGTACGCAAAGTTGGAAGCACCGCTGAGGAGTCCATGGACGTGCGCATCGTGAGCGCCACCCACCAGCGACTGGAAAGGCGGGTGTCCGAGGGCACGTTTCGACAAGATCTGCTCTATCGGTTGAACGTAATTGACGTCAACATGCCTTCTCTGCGCGATTGTCCAGAGGATGTCCCCGTGCTTGCCGCTGCCATTCTTGGCCGATTGTCGGGTCCGGGCAGACGGCTTCCGACGCTGCCGGACGACACGCTCGCGTGCCTTGCCGGGTATGACTTCCCAGGCAACGTAAGGGAGCTTGAAAACATCCTCGAGCGAGCGCTCGCGTTGACCGCCGGAGATGTCATTCATCCCGAGGATCTGCGGCTGACGCCGCACCCGGCGGAGAACGCAGTGCCGGAAATTGGCCGGAAGGGTGCGTTGGCGCAGGGGATATCCCTGCAGGAATATCTTGATCAGATGGAGCGCATTGCGATCAACGAGGCGCTTGAACGAGCCGGACAGAACCGTACGGCCGCCGCCCGTTCTCTTGGGGTCACGTTTCGATCCCTGCGCTACCGGCTGCAGCGTCTCGGGATCGAGTAGCGGGCCGTGGGTTCAGGCGCGCTTTTCATATCACCGGTACGCACCGGTGTGTTCACGGATGCGGGCTGGCATGCCCGTGCCAGGCGCGTGCCTTCTCCCAATGCCGATGACAGACCTGCGGGGACTCGGGTGGAGTTGGTCGTCATACACAACATCAGCCTGCCGCCCGGAAGATTTGGCGGAGATGCGGTGGAGCGATTGTTTACCAACACCTTAAGTGCGATGGACCATCCCTACTACGCAGGCATTGCGGCATTGAAAGTCTCCGCACATTTTTTTATTTCCCGCACCGGCGCCTTGACCCAATTTGTGAGTACCGACCACCGTGCGTGGCATGCGGGCGTTTCCTCGTGGCGGAGGCGTGGGCGCTGCAACGATTTTTCCGTCGGGATAGAACTTGAGGGCACCGACGAGCATCCGTACACGCTGAAGCAATACCGCCGTCTTGCGGCATTGAACCGCGCCTTGATCGGACGTTATCCTTCGATCCAAGGCGTGTGCGGGCACAGCGAGATTGCGCCGGGCCGCAAAACTGATCCCGGGCAAGCGTTTGATTGGCGACGCTTCATGGTGCAAAGCGGCCTGCCGCAACGGTTTCGCAGATTGGCCTGAAAGTCAACCGCCCGCCCATGACAAAAGCGCTTGCCAGTCGGGTTTTCCTATACTAGACTTAGTTCTTAGTATGGCCACCAACACTACATGTTGTGGTGAGCATGGCTGATATGGTGGTCATGCGCGACAGGTTGGGAATCCAGCGCAGCGCGCGCCATTGGCTCAATCAAAAATAGGAGACTCAGGGTCCATGCAATCGACTTTCACGAGCGGTACGGCGAGCGGCGTGCTCGCTCCAATGACGCATGGCGCGATAGCCGTGCCGGGTTCGACTGACGCAGCGTCACAGTTCTCCCAATTCAAGGTCATCAGGAGGAATGGAGCAGTTGTCCCTTTCGAGCCGTCGAAAATCACGATTGCAATGACCAAGGCCTTTTTGGCTATCAGTGGTGGACAGGGGGCTGCTTCCGCGCGGATTCGCGAAGTTGTGGCGGCTTTGACCGACAACGTCGTGGGAGCCCTGATGCGGCGCCAACCCGCCGGCGGAACCTTTCATATCGAGGATGTTCAGGATCAAGTCGAACTGTCCTTGATGCGATCGGGTGAGCATGAGGTGGCGCGTGCCTATGTGCTGTATCGCGAGCGTCGCTCGGAAGAGCGCGCAAAAGCCAAGGACCGTACGCCGCCAACCATGTTGGAGCCCGGATTGGTGATGGTGGATGACACTGGCCGACGCGTGCCGCTTGATGCCGCCAGATTGCAGGCGTTACTTGATTCGGCGTGCGAAGGGTTGCCCGAGGCCAGTGGCGCCCTGATCCTGGAATCTGCCATCAAGAATCTGTACGACGGGGTACCCGCCGCAGAGGTGCGCAAGTCGCTGGTACTTTCGGCGCGTACCTTGATTGAGGCGGATCCTGCCTACGGCTACGCCACCGCCCGGCTGTTGCTGCACGACATTCGCCTTGAAGTGCTCGGCAAGGAAGTGTCCCAGTCAGACATGGAAAAGGGGTACGCGGATTACTTCCCGGGGTTCATCCAGCGCGGTATCAATGCGGAGCTGCTTGACGAACGGCTGGGTCAGTATGACTTGCAGAAGTTGGGGAAGGCGTTGGTAGCACGGCGCGACCAGCAGTTCGAATACCTCGGGTTGCAGACTCTTTACGATCGCTATTTCCTGCACATCCAGGAAAAGCGGATTGAACTCCCGCAGGCGTTTTTCATGCGGGTTGCCATGGGCCTGGCGCTAAATGAAGTCGAGCGCGAGGCGCGCGCGATCGAGTTTTACGAAATCATGTCGAGTTTTGACTTCATGTCGTCAACACCGACCCTGTTTAACTCGGGTACCTTGCGTTCGCAGTTGTCCTCGTGTTATTTGACGACGGTGGCAGACGATCTGGACGGCATTTACGAAGCCATCAAGGAAAATGCCCTGCTGTCCAAGTTCGCCGGCGGGCTCGGCAATGATTGGACTCCGGTGCGTGCGCTCGGCAGCCACATCAAGGGCACAAACGGCAAGAGCCAGGGCGTGGTTCCGTTCCTTAAAGTGGTCAATGACACGGCGGTGGCGGTCAATCAGGGCGGCAAGCGCAAAGGGGCGGTGTGCGCCTATCTCGAGACCTGGCACCTCGACATTGAAGAGTTTCTTGAACTGCGCAAAAACACCGGCGACGATCGCCGCCGAACCCACGACATGAACACCGCAAACTGGATCCCGGATTTGTTCATGAAGCGGGTGATGGAAAACGGCGAATGGACCCTGTTTTCCCCATCCGACGTGCCCGACCTGCACGACAAGTTCGGCAAGGCGTTTGAAAAGGCTTACATCGGTTACGAAGCGAAGGTCGCCGGCGGGGAGCATAAGCTTTTCAAGAAAGTGCCGGCCGTTTCGATATGGCGCAAGATGCTGTCGATGTTGTTCGAAACCGGGCACCCCTGGTTGACCTGGAAAGATGCATGCAACATTCGCTCCCCCCAATCGCATGTCGGTGTGGTGCACTCCTCCAATTTGTGTACTGAAATTACCCTCAACACTAATAGCGAGGAAATCGCGGTGTGCAATCTGGGCTCGGTGAACCTGCGCGCACACTTGAAAGACGGCAAGCTTGATCAGGCCAAGCTCAAGAGAACCATTGGCATCGCGATGCGCATGCTTGACAACGTCATCGACATCAACTACTACGCCGTCAATAAGGCGCGAAATTCGAACGCGAAGCACCGCCCCGTCGGACTGGGCATCATGTCGTTCCAGGATTGCCTGCATGAGCTGCGCATCCCTTATGCCTCTCAGGAGGCGATTGAATTTGCGGATCGTTCCATGGAAGCGGTCTGCTATCACGCTTATACGGCGTCTACCGATTTGGCCGAGGAGCGTGGTCGCTATTCAAGCTACAAGGGATCGCTGTGGGACCGCGACATCCTTCCACATGACACGATTCGGCTATTGCGCGATGAACGCGGCGGTTACGTCGACGTAGACGAATCAACCACGCTTGATTGGGACGCATTGCGGTTGCGAATTCGCCAACATGGAATGCGTAACTCGAACTGCGTGGCGATCGCTCCGACCGCAACCATTTCCAACATTATCGGCGTGTCGGCGTGCATTGAACCAACCTATCAAAATCTTTACGTCAAATCGAACCTGTCAGGCGAGTTTACGGTTGTGAACGAATATCTGGTCAGGGATCTGAAGCGGATCGGTTTGTGGGATTCGGTCATGATTGCTGACCTCAAGTATTTCGACGGTTCGCTTGCCAAGATAGATCGCGTTCCCCCGGAAATCCGCAACCTCTATGCGACCGCATTTGAGGTCGATCCGAAATGGATCGTCGAAGCGGCAGCGCGCCGCCAGAAGTGGATTGATCAGGCCCAGTCCCTCAATATCTACATGGCGGGCGCCTCGGGAAAGCGACTCGACGATACCTACAAGCTCGCATGGTTGAGGGGGCTCAAGACGACCTATTACCTTCGAACGTTGGGCGCTTCGAATGCCGAGAAATCGACGGTCAAGACCGGCCATCTGAATGCTGTGACAAGCGATGGAGGGATGACGGGGGCCAGCGCATCACCGATGGCCATGCAGTCAGTACTTGCACCGACAGAAGGAGAGTTGGTTGGTCAGGCATGCATGCTTCGCCCCGGCGACCCCGGGTTCGACGAATGTGAAGCCTGTCAGTAATTCCTTTGGCACGTTGTTGATGGACCTTGTTGCACGACACCTATAACAGGACGTCAAAGTCGCTGAAGTTGGAACGGAAGCTGTCAGCAATAAATCTTTTGACACCCATAACACGAATCCAAAGTTAATCGACAGGAGTGGATATGTTGAATTTTGAAGATGAGGCCATTATGCCGGGGGCTCGACCCGGTGCGGGCATGATGTCTCCAATGTTGGGACTGCAGTCTTTTTCGCCGGCACTTCCCGCAGCACCGTTGGCGGGTATGCCTGGTGGTCGGGAAGCACATGCAGCCTTGAGTCAATTGGCTGCGCCTGACGAGCGTCGCGTAAACGCTGCAGACAAGCGCATCATCAACGGGTCGACAGACGTCAACCAGTTGGTGCCGTTCAAGTACAAATGGGCTTGGCAAAAGTATCTGGATTCCTGCGCGAATCACTGGATGCCGCAGGAGATCAACATGAATCGCGACATAGCGCTTTGGAAGGACCCCAAAGGGCTCACAGAGGATGAGCGGCGCGTAATCAAGCGCAATCTGGGGTTTTTCGTGACTGCGGACAGTCTCGCGGCAAACAACATTGTGCTGGGTACCTACCGACACATTACGGCACCTGAATGCCGGCAGTATTTGCTGAGGCAGGCTTTTGAAGAGGCGATTCACACGCACGCGTACCAATACATCGTCGAGAGCCTGGGGCTTGATGAGGCCGAAATATTCAATGCCTACCACGAGGTTTCATCGATTCGCGACAAGGATGAATTTCTGATCCCGTTCATTGACACCCTCACGGATCCGAACTTCAAGACAGGTACGATGGAAAACGACCAGAGCCTGCTGAAGAGCCTGATCGTTTTCTCGTGCTTGATGGAAGGCCTGTTTTTTTACGTCGGATTCGCACAAATTCTTGCGCTTGGCCGCCAGAACAAGATGACGGGCGCTGCCGAGCAGTATCAATACATTCTGCGCGACGAGTCGATGCACTGCAATTTCGGCATTGACCTGGTGAACACCATCAAGATGGAGAATCCGCATCTCTGGACCGCTGAGTTCCGCGAGGAAATCCGCGCGCTTTTCAGACAGGCCGTCGATCTGGAGTACAAATACGCCGAAGACACGATGCCGCGTGGCGTGCTTGGGCTCAATGCCCCGATGTTCAAGGGGTACTTGCGTTACATCGCGAATCGCCGCTGCCAGCAAATAGGTATTGACCCGCTGTTCGCAAACGAGGAGAATCCATTTCCGTGGATGAGCGAAATGATTGACCTCAAGAAGGAGCGCAATTTTTTCGAGACTCGCGTCATCGAATACCAGACTGGCGGTGCGCTTAATTGGGAGTGATGCAGGGGCACTGCCAATCTGACGTAAACCGAAGTCGGGCTTTTTAGGCAACGTACTGAAAAGAGAATGAATGCAGGATCACAGTAGACTGATCATAAATGCGACCTTTACACACGGGTCGGGTTTGGCGCTCCAGGGATTACATCTCTGTCGCGAGGCCCGAAATGCCGATGCGAAGGTCAGCATTGTTTCCAGAAAAAACGCCGGGCGGCTTTCGCACCGGCGTTTTTTTTGGAAACGAGATCGCGCGGGCAGTCGCTTCACAAGTTGCCGCGCGGTCGTAAGGCATTCATTAGCGCAAGAAATGATGCACCGCTTGCGCCGATGAATAATCCGGGCTGACAGAGACGGGTTTTTTGCTCAGTTGTTTTCTCGTAACCACATGAAGGAGATCGACATGGCAACAAAGAAACCAGCAAAGAAGGCCGCCAAAAAAGCAGTGAAAAAAGTAGCCAAAAAGCCAGCCAAGAAAGCGGCGAAGAAAGCGGCGAAAAAGCCTGCAAAAAAAGCGGCAAAAAAGAAAGCGGCGAAAAAACCGGCTAAGAAAGCAGCCAAAAAGAAAGCTGCGAAGAAGCCGGCAAAGAAAAAGGCCACTAAAGCAAAGCCAGCCGCAAAGCCGGCGGCGTCGGCCAAGCCATCGACTGCGGCAGCACCGGGTGTACGCCCGGCGCTGAACCCGGCGGCGGCATGGCCATTCCCTACAGGAAGCCGCCCCTAACGGGGCTCTCCTGGAGGGTTGCCTCCGCGCTTTGCGCGATACCCCGGGCAGAAAATTGACCGGGTTTTTTAGTCCGCGAGTCGAGTCTGGAACCATTCAGCTCGTTCGCGGACTTTTCATTTTGAAATGGTGCGCTCATGTTGGATGAAGTTCTCGGTATCGTATTCAAGACGGCGTACTGGTTGCTTGTCCCCGCCACGCTGCTGCGCTTTCATATGCAATGGGTGCGCGTGCCGTTTCGAAATCCGGTCGGGGTGTTTATTTGCGCGGTCAGCGATTGGATCGTGCTGCCGCTGCGACGGGTTATTGGCAGTGGATTTGGACTTGATTGGTCAAGTCTAGGCGCGGCGGTCATATTGGAATTGGGGCTCTCAGCCTTGTTCGCCGTGGTGACCGGAAAGTTCAGCTTGTTCCAATCAGGTTCGATGATTGCGGGTTGGTTGGTCAGCGGGATGTTCGGATTGTTGACAACCGTGCTGACGCTCATGCTTTGGCTCACCGTAGCCTGCGCGATGCTCTCGTGGATTCGCGTGGATAGCCCGGTCGCCGATGCTCTTGATGCCATTGCCGCGCCATGGCTCAAGCCGCTACGCCGGCGCATGCCCATGGTGGGCGGTTTCGATCTGTCCCCGCTGGCCTTGTTTGTGCTTTTGCAAATTGCGCTGCTCGTGCTTGCAAGGGGACAGAGCTATGTCCTGATAGCATTGCGATAGGTCCAAAGCGCCTCTTCGATTGCACGCCGATCTCGGTGCCAGATCCTGTGGGCACTGCGCCGATAGCACACCTATGCGTGTCGCGCGATGCGCGGCAAGGGGCGGGCAAACATGCTGCCCGCGTCAACCCTAGAGCAACAGACCGCGAGGTCGGCGTCTGAGCCTGTTCAGTTACCCGGCATCGGAACAAGGTTGCGGCACATTGTGTGCCGGGATCATTAGTGGCTGACGCGCGTTACGCCGCTGCCGGACAACAGTCTGACTCGCTCACCCGGTTTGAACGACTCGTCCGCTTCCTGGGTAATGGCGCGCAGTTCGCCATTGTCAAGTTTGACTGTGATTTCAAGGCCGGATTTTCGGCCCACGCCGCCTTCGATAGCTTGCCCCGCCACGCCGCCGGCAACTGCGCCGAGAACGGAACCAATGGTTGCGCCTTTGCCACCGCCGACATTGCTACCGGCTACGCCGCCGATCACTCCGCCCGCCAGTGCCCCAACGCCGGAAGGTGCTTTCTCGATTGTGACCTGGCGCACGCTTTCTACCACGCCCATCCGTACCGTTTGCTCCCGTTGTGCCTGCCCCGGGGTGTACACGCTCCCTGAATTTGACGGCGTGGCACAGCCGGCGATAGCCAACGCGCCAGTGCAAACCACCGTGAGCCAAAAGGCACGCGCAATTGATCGAAGTGATCGTGATCTGGAGGTGATTGGCAACACTGACTGCTCCTTGAAACGGTGGCACGATTCAGCGGCACCCTGCTGCCTCACCACAAGCTGAACCCGAAATGCTTGGCATAGAGAGCACCAATTTCATCGCGTGTGAGCAGGTGGTTCTGCGCACCGCTGTGAGATATCTTGATTGACCCCATGATGCTGGCAAGCCTGCCGACGTCTTCCCAGTCGAGCTTGTTGACAATACCAAACAAAAGGCCGGCTCGGTATGCATCACCGCAACCGGTGGGATCAACCACTTGCTCTGCTTTAACGCTCGGAATGTCCAGGCGTTGACCGTCTGCATAGATATAAGAACCTTCCACCCCTCGTGTGACGACCAAAGCCTGTACCAATTTGGCGATGGATTCAACGGACTGCCCGGTTTTCTCCTGCAACATGCGTGCTTCGTAGTCGTTGACCGCGACATAGTCCGCCATGCTGATGAAATCCATCAACTCTTCCCCCGAGAACATGGGAAGTCCCTGTCCGGGATCGAAAATGAACGGAACGCCGGCCTCGGCAAACTCGCGCGCATGCTGCAGCATCCCTTCCCGACCGTCTGGTGCAACGATGCCGAGCTTGAGATCCTTTGCGTCGGAAACATGATTCACTTGTGATGAATTCATGGCCCCAGGGTGGAATGCGGTGATCTGGTTGTCGTCCAGATCGGTGGTGATGAACGCCTGGGCCGTAAAGGTTTCCGGGATCATCGCCACGTGACCGGCTTGAAGGCCGAGGTTTGACAAACGCTCGAAATACATGTCGCAATCTTCACCGACTGCCGCCATGATGATCGGCTCCTCTTCTTCCTTGGCGGCGATCATCTTGAGGTTGTACGCGATGTTGCCTGCACATCCGCCGAATTCGCGTCGCAAGTCGGGCACCAGAAATGCGACATTGAGGATGTGCACCTGGTCGGGCAGGATGTGGTCCTTGAATTTTCCCTTGAACACCATGATGTTGTCGAATGCCATCGAGCCGCAGATCAGTACCGACATAGTGTTTCCTGTAAAAAAGTTGATTGAGGAATGCGATTGTACGGTGCTGTTCACGGATAAAAGGCGTACAGCCGATAGCCGCTCGCCTTGACCTGACTGGCATCAATCAGTACCCGAACCTGCAGTTCCGCGCCGGCGCCCATCTGCGATGCGGTGCCATATTCACGCGGGGCCAGCACGCGTCGTGCGATAGGCGCGTCCTGCGCGTCGGTCAGGGTCAATTCAAGGTGAGGCGGGTTTTGGGCAAAGCTGGCGCGATTGCGCAGTAATGCAACCAGTGCCAGAAGTGCCTTGTTGGCAGGATCCGCTTGCAAGTCATGGGACTCGATGCTAATCGCCTGCACGTCGCGAGGCACGTCAAACCCGCATGACAAGTGCACGCACATGCGTTCGAGCCATGGTTTGGCCGTAGGGAAGCGGGCCGCAGCTTCATCCCGGTAGAAATATCCCACCTGCAACACGAGCGCCGCGCCGGCCAGCAGGCTGCCGGCAACGCTGCCCCAGTGGCGTTTGCCGGTTTGGACGGCTGCGCGAGTTTCAGTTGGAGGCAAAATCGTGGCCGCGTCGTCAACTGCCGTTGGCGCTTCGCTTGTCGGCGGTGCCGTGCTTTCGGCTCGCGCTGGACCGTTGAGCACCACTTCAGCCGTGGTCAAGTCTGCCGCAGGAATGCTGGTGCTCGGAGACGGGGAACCGATTGCAGATTCTGGCGTGACCGGTGTTGCCGGGCCGGGGTCGTCGCCATCGGCCAACTGCTCCAGGGCGCTAAATACCGTCCCGCATTTGCCGCACCTGACCTTGCCCTGACGCAAAACCAGCTGGTCCGCGGTGATGCGGAACGCCGTCTCGCAGGCAGTGCAACGCGTCAACATGGTCATGGCATTACGTTGATATCAGGAAGTGCATGGCTTCGTGCCCGAGAGGCATACCCATCCCTCTTCACGGCGCCAGACTTCGAGTTGAATGAGCGGGGCGTAGGTGGCAATGATGTCGGCGGCCTGCGATTCCAGAATACCAGAAAGGGTGAGCCTGCCGCCTTCGCGCACCTGGGCGGCCAGCGCTGGAGCCAGCACCTTGAGCGGGTTGGTGAGGATGTTCGCCACCACTACATCGTACCTGCGCGTCGGTAATTGATCCGTGGCGCAAACGCTAACTGCGCAATGATTCGCTGCGGCGTTATCGGTTGTAGCCGCCAATGCCTGGGCGTCGATATCCGTTGCCGCCACCTCTTCTGCGCCGAGAATCGCCGCGGCGATTGCCAGAATTCCAGAGCCGCAGCCGTAGTCGAGCAGCGTGTCATGCGGCTTGAGGTTGTGATCCAGCCACTCGAGGCACATGCGCGTCGTAGGGTGGCTTCCGGTTCCGAATGCCAAGCCTGGGTCAAGTCTGATCGCCAGGGCGCCCGGATCTGGCGCCGTGTGCCAGGTGGGCACGATCCACAGCCTTGCCGAAATGCGAATCGGATCAAACTGGGACTGTGTGAGGCGCACCCAATCCTGTTCCGGAACCATGGACGCAACGTAGGCGGGTGGATGCGCAAGCCCGGCACCGCGCGCCGCCTCGGCCAACACCTCTTTCTCGTCATCCTGCTCGTTGATAAGCACGACCACGGTGTTCCGTGCCCACGCCGCCTCGGTTGCGCTCCCCGGTTCTCCGAAAAGCGGTTGTTCCGCAAGCGTCCCGGCGTCCGCATCCTCGATCGACACCGAGAGGGCGCCAGCGCTGAGCAACGACTCACTGATGGCATCGGCCATCGCGGCGTCGCAGACAAAACGCAGTTCGCGCCACGCCATGGTCAGGTTGAAGAACGGGCGGCGAGCTTTTGTTCCAGGTAGTGGATGCTGGTTCCCCCCGCCATGAAATTGGTGTCATCCATCAACAGGCGATGAAGCGGCAGGTTGGTCTGGATGCCTTCAATGATCGTCTCGGACAGCGCGATGCGCATGCGCGCCAATGCCTGCGCCCGATCACCGCCATAGGCGATTACCTTGCCAATCATCGAGTCGTAGTTTGGCGGCACGAAGTAGCCGCTATAGGCATGCGAGTCGACACGAATCCCGGGGCCACCAGGTGGGTGGTAACTTGTGATGCGGCCCGGACTAGGGGTGAACTTGAACGGATCCTCCGCGTTGATGCGGCATTCGATCGCATGGCCCTTGAGAGCGATGTCCTTTTGGCGGAACCGGAGCTTTTCACCGGCCGCCACGCGTATCTGCTCCTGCACAATGTCGATCCCGGTGATCAGCTCGGTCACGGGGTGTTCGACTTGCACGCGGGTATTCATCTCGATGAAAAAGAACTCGTTGTTCTCATACAGGAACTCAAAGGTGCCGGCACCGCGATAGGCGATCTTCCGGCACGCCTCGGCGCAGCGCTCGCCGATACGATCTATCAGGCGCCGCGGGATGCCCGGTGCTGGTGCTTCTTCGATAACCTTCTGGTGGCGTCGCTGCATCGAGCAATCGCGTTCGCCGAGCCACACCGCTTGCCGATGCTGGTCAGCCAGCACCTGGATCTCGATGTGCCGCGGATTTTCCAGAAACTTCTCCATGTACACCATCGGATTGCCGAATGCAGACTGCGCCTCCGAGCGCGTCATGGTCACCGCGTTGACCAGGGCCGCTTCGGTGTGGACGACGCGCATGCCGCGGCCGCCGCCGCCTCCCGCAGCCTTGATGATGACCGGGTATTTGAGTTCCCGCGCGGTCTTGATGATTTCCTTCGAATCATCCGGTAGTGCACCCCCGGAACCGGGAACGCAAGGTACTCCGGCCTTGATCATGGCCTGCTTGGCGGAGACCTTGTCACCCATGAGACGTATCGATTCCGGACGCGGCCCGATGAAGACAAACCCGCTTTTCTCGACGCGCTCGGCGAAGTCGGCATTCTCGGACAAGAACCCGTATCCGGGGTGAATCGCCTGGGCGTCCGTCACTTCCGCTGCGCTGATGATGGCGGCCATGTTGAGGTAACTGAGAGGCGAAGGAGCCGGCCCGATACACACGGATTCGTCGGCGAGCTTGACGTATTTGGCCTCGGCATCGACTTCCGAGTGCACGACCACGGTGCGAATGCCCATTTCGCGGCAAGCGCGCTGGATCCGCAATGCGATTTCGCCGCGATTGGCGATCAGTACCTTTTCAAACATGGCCATGGGAAACTTTGCGGGTGAGTGACTTGGCTACTCGATGACAAACAGAATTTGTCCATATTCGACCGGTTGGCCGTTCTCGACCAGAATCTGGCGAACCACGCCGCCCCGGTCCGCCGGAATTTCATTGAGCAGCTTCATCGCCTCAATGATGCATAGGACATCGCCCTCTTTGACTTCCGTGCCGACTTCGACGAATACCTTCGCTCCCGGAGAAGCAGAACGATAAAAGGTACCGACCATCGGCGACTTGACCGTATGACCCACGGGGGGGGCTGGTGCTAGTGGAGGCGGTGCCGCGCCGCTCGGCAGCGGTGCCGCTGGAGGCAACATCTGGGATTGCGCGCTCATGTTCCCGAAATTTACAGGTAAATGCCCCGATTTCACGATCCGGACTTTTTCTTCCCCTTCGGTGACCTCAAGTTCGCTAATCCCGGACGACTCAACGAGTTCGATCAATGTTTTCAGTTTTCTCAAGTCCATCCAAATCACCTCTAATTTCAGTGAAAATTGCTAAAACAGAGCCTAAAACACCGGAGCTTATTCTTGTTTTTCTGGGCGACGGCGAATGGCCGCTTCACTTCGATTTGCGGCCACTGCCAGGCGAGTGGCCGATTCAGTAGCCCTGTCGGCAACGACGAGTTTACCCGAAAATGGGCGGCCGCCTTGCGCATTGCGGGCGTCAAAACCTGTCGATAGCAGACATGAGGTCGGCGTATTCCAACTTGCCCATCTTGGTTTGGAGCACTTTGCCATCACGGTCAATAATCAGCGTAAAAGGCAGCGAGCCCGAGGTATTCCCCACAGACTTGAGAATATCCAATCCCTGGGCGCCGGATTCGAGCAAGATGTAGGAAATGCCCATTTTGTCGGCAAATGGCTTCATGTTCTTCGCATAATCAATACCGATGCCAACAAATTTTACTTTCTTGCCTCGATCGGTCTGGCTGGCGCGCTGGAAATCCGGCATTTCCTCAATGCACGGGCCGCACCAGGTGGCCCAAAAATTTACCACCAGAGGTTGACCCTTCAGAGTCGACATTTTCACGGGAAGGCCGGCGAGGTCCTTGAATTCCGCCGCCCAAAGCGCGTCTATCGGCATTGCAATCGCCTCCAAACGCTGCGCATGGATCCAAAAGCCCGCCGCCGCCGCAATGGCGCCGACGAGCAGAACCAGGCCGGCGAGGGCGGGGCGGCGAATTCCCGCCGGAGCGCGGGTCACCTCCGGTTCCAAGCTGAAGTGCCCCCAATCAGCCCAATCGATGCCTCCCCGCTTGGCGGGTCCAGCAGGCGCCGAACGGCCGCGATGTCGCCTCGTGCCGGGGCGCCATCCGAATCCGGCACAAGCGCCCCGCGCCGGTCGTTGACCTCATATACGGCCAGATTGACCGTATATCCGCGATAGTCGAACGTCAACACTGGTACCTTGCGTTCGATGGCCCGATTGAAGTGCCGCCGCTCAATCGTGCGGTACTTTATGCCCGTATCGATGAGCCATACCTCAGGGTTTTTCATGCTGTCGGCAAAAAGGTCAATGTCAATGGCCGATCCGCGAACTGCCGTGCCGTGCAATGCGGGTCCTGTCAGGCATGGCTGGTACTGGCCGAGCAGATCCATCAGATCAATCGCAACAGTGCGCATGCAATCGAGGCGCACCTGCTGCTCGTCGTGTTGAAACAGCGCGTGGTAGGCGCGCAGTTCAATCTCGACCTCATCATTTGACGGCAGCGCATCGGCTTCCGAAAAACCCAATTGGCGTGCGGCTTTGCGCTTGGCTGTACCGAATTCGCTCACGCCGTCCTCGGCCATCAGGCGCGCGGCGTGGGCTGCGATCGCTCGTCGCGAGTGCGTCGCGTGTTTGGTCTGCCTTGCCATGGCCGGATTGTAGCGTCGCCCCGGGTGCGGCGTCAGTGGTGTCAACAGGTCGGGGCGATACAATCAGCGCCGCTCCGACGTGCTCTTGGCTTTGCCACTTCCCCTCATGCATATCCATATTCTCGGTATTTGTGGCACCTTCATGGGCGGCATTGCCGCCATTGCGCGCGGCGCCGGCCACCGCGTGACCGGCTGCGATGCGAACGTCTACCCGCCGATGAGCACCCAGCTCGAAGCGTTGGGAATCGACCTGATTGAAGGATTCGAATCCGGCCAGCTGGCCCTGAAGCCGGACCTGTTCGTGGTGGGCAACGTGGTCTCGCGTGGCAACCCGTTGATGGAAGCCATCCTGGACGACGGTGCGCCCTACATCTCCGGGCCGCAGTGGGCAGGTGAAAACCTGTTGCGTCGGCAGCATGTGCTTGCAGTGGCCGGTACGCATGGGAAAACCACCACCACCTCGATGCTGGCGTGGATCCTCGAAAGTGCCGGAAAATCACCTGGTTTCCTGATCGGGGGAGTTCCTGAAAATTTCGGCGTATCGGCACGCGCCTCCGGTAAATCCGCTGCAGGGACAGCGCCACCCTTCGTGATCGAGGCCGACGAATACGACACCGCGTTTTTCGACAAACGCAGCAAGTTTGTGCACTACCGTGCGCGGACGGTGATTCTCAATAATCTTGAGTATGACCACGCCGACATCTTTCCCGATGTCGGGGCCATCGAAACGCAGTTTCATCACCTGGTGCGAACCGTACCGCGCAGCGGGCGCCTGATCGTGAACGGCTCCGAACCAAGCCTCGACCGCGTGTTGGCGCGGGGCTGCTGGAGTCAACTGGAGCGGTTTGGCAGTCCGCTCTCCGAATGGCAGGGCGGTGAGGCCGATCCGGACGGGTCGTTTGAGGTGTCGTATCGCGGCGCGATGCAGGGTCGGGTGCGCTGGGATTTAATGGGACCGCACAATCGCATGAATGCGCTGGCCGCCATCGCGGCGGCTCGCCATGTCGGCGTTGTCGCGGCCGAGGCCATCGCCGCGCTCGCGTCATTCAAGAGCGTCAAGCGCCGCATGGAAGTGCGCGGGACCGTCGCAGGAGTCACGGTGTATGACGATTTCGCGCATCACCCTACGGCAATCGCGACCACCATCGCCGGGTTGCGCGCCAAGGTCGGAAACGGGGTTCGCATCCTTGCCGTTCTGGAGCCGCGTTCCAATACGATGAAACTTGGCACCATGAAAGCGGCCTTGCCGGGCAGTCTCGCCGGCGCCGACCTGATATTCGGCTACGGTGCCGCATCGGGCAAGGACGCGCTCGGCTGGAATCTGGCCGAAGTGCTGCAACCGCTTGGCGCCCGGGCCGCGGCCTACGATGGTCTGGAGCCGTTGGTGGAAGCCATTCTTGGCGCATCGGCTCCCGGAGACCAGGTGCTGGTGATGAGCAATGGCAGCTTCGGCGGCGTGCATGCAAAAATTCTGGCCGGATTGCAGCGGCGTTGATCCGGGCATGATTCTTTACCTGCATGGGTTTCGTTCCTCGCCGCAATCGTTCAAGGCGCGGCTGCTGGCGCAACGCATGTCGGCGCTGGGTCGCGCGGCCGACTATGCGTGCCCGCAATTGCCGCCTGAGCCGCGCAGCGCCATCAGCTTGGCCCGCGATCTGGCTCGGCAGGCGCCACCGTCGCAGCTCACACTGGTCGGCAGTTCGCTGGGTGGCTATTACGCCACCTTCCTTGCCGAAGAACTGGGGTGCCGTGCGGTTCTGCTCAATCCCGCGCTGCGCGCCTACGAAAAGCTGGCAAACCACGTCGGGCCGCAAACTGCGTATCACGGCGAAGGAGAGGCGTTTGAGTTCAAGGCCGAATTTCTTGAACAGTTGCGGCAGCTGGATGTCGGCCGGATCACGCGCCCGGAAAGGTATTTCCTGGTCGCCGCTACGGGCGATGAGTTGCTGGACTGGCGCGAAATGGTGGCGGGCTATCCGGGCGCGCGGCATCGCATTGTTCAGGGCAGCGATCATGGCCTGACAGACTTCGTTGACCAGATCGACGAGGTCTTGGAATTTGCGGCGTCCGACGCAGGCGCCTGGTCCGGGCCGTAAGCGGCAGATGAGGCTGCTGTCTGTCGCGGGCGGCGTCATCGGGTTTTTCCGTACAATCGCGGCTTTTGATTTTCAAGGCGGGTATTCATGCGGCTCAAGAACAAGGTAGCCATCATCACCGGCGCAGCCAACGGTATCGGACTGGCAACGGCCAAGCGATTTGTCACCGAAGGGGCGCGGGTCGTCATTGCCGACCTCAGGCGTGACCAAATCGATGCAGCGGTCGCCCAATGCAATGCTTTGGGCGGATCTGCGGATGCGCTTGGCCTGATCGTTGATGTCACGCAACGCGCCAGCGTTGACGCGCTCGTAGCCGCAGTCAAGCAGCAGTGCGGCCGCATTGACATCCTGGTCAACAACGCCGGCATTACCAAAGATGCGCGGCTGGTCAAGATGACGGAAGTCGAGTTCGACGCGGTGATCGACGTGAATCTGAAAGGCGTCTTCAACTGTGCCCAGGCGGTGGTGCCCACCATGATTGAACAGGGCAGCGGCGTGATCCTCAACGCTTCGTCGATCGTCGGCCTCTACGGCAACTTCGGCCAAACCAATTACGCGGCGACCAAATTCGGCGTGATCGGATTTACCAAGACCTGGTTCCGCGAACTCGGGCCCAAAGGCATTCGCGTCAACGCGGTGGCGCCCGGCTTCATCGCCACACACATTCTTGATGCCATTCCGGAAAACGTGATGAAACAGCTCGAAGGCCGCGTGTCGCTCGGCCGTTTGGGCAAACCCGAAGAAATTGCCAGCGTGTATGCCTTTCTGGCATCGGACGACGCCAGCTACATCAACGGCGCAGTGCTGGAAGTGTCGGGCGGGATGACGGTGTAAGGCTGCGGGCCTGCTGAAAAAATGCGGCGGCAACACCCAGCACGCCGACCAGCAGCAGCACCTGACCCAGACCGACGGGTACAGGGGCGATCCTGCCGGCGCTGAACGCGGTGACCAGAAAAAATGCGCCCCCGGAACCGGCCAACGCCGCCGCAGCTGCAAGCAGCCAAAACACCGCCTGCGCGGCGATTTGCCGGGAAGCCGAATCCGGTACCGGTGGCGGTGCACCCTTGTGGCGGCTGACCACGCCTAATCCACGGATGCGCCGGAGGCCTTCACGACCTTGGCCCATCGCTCAATTTCCTGCTTGAAGAACGAACCGGCCTGCTCGGGCGAGTTGACGACGACCTCGAACCCCTGATCGGCAAAACGCTTGCTGATGTCGGGGGCGCGAAATCCTTTGGCGATGTCGGCCTGCAACTTGGCGATGATTTCCTTTGGCGTGCCTTTGGGCGCCGCGACCGCTTGCCAAGATGTGACTTCAAAACCTGCCAGGCCGCTCTCGATCACGGTCGGTACGTCGGGCAACTGCGGCATGCGCGCCTTCGAGGTGACTGCAAGGGCCTTCATCTTGCCGGCCTTGATGTAGGGCACCACCGTGCCGAAATTCTGGAACGATGCTTCGATGACGCCGCCCATGATGTCGGTCTGCGCCGCCGCGCCGCCGCGATACGGAATATGCACGCCGAAAGTCCCGGTCTGCTGCTTGAACAGCTCCGCGGAGAGATGGTCGCTGGATCCCGAGCCCGACGAACCGTAGGAAATTTTCCCCGGATTCTTCTTCGAGTAGGCAATGAATTCCGCAAGGTTGTTGGCCGGAAAATTCGGCGGCGTGATCAGCACATTGGGCGTGCTGACGGCGACGGTGATCGCGTCAAAATCCCTCATCACGTCGTATTTCGGGTTTTTGTACAGGCTCATGTTGATCGCGAAGGTGCCGATCGAGCCAACCATGATGGTGTAGCCGTCAGCGGGCGATTTGGCCAGCGCTTCTGCGGCAATCGAGCCATTGGCGCCCGGGCGGTTCTCGACCAATGCGGTATAGCCGGCGTCATTGAGCTTTTGCGCCACCGCGCGGGCCACGATGTCGCTGGTGCCACCGGCGACGAACGGCACCAGGACCTTCACCGGCTTGTTCGGGTAGGGCTGCGCCAGGCCCGGCTGTGCAGCGAATGCAAAAAGTGCCGCAATCGCAGCGACGATGATCTGGTTCATTCGGTTCTCCTTCATGTATCGGGGCAATTATGCATCGCGAAACCGGTCGAGGTCGCGTCGGTCCCGCTTGGTTGGTCGTGCCGCGATCGCGTCTGCCGGGTCGGCGAAGCGCTTTTTGTGCTCGGTCTCACGCGCACGCGCGTCACGGCTCGCGGCCGTTTCATCGAACAACAGTTGCGCAGCGCCGGCGTTGCCGCGCTTGTCCGATATTGCTTTGACGACGATCGCAAAGCGGCCTGACGGTGTGCGCACCTCCAGCCGATCCCCAGTCTTGACTTCCTTCGCAGGCTTGACGCGCTCACCGTTAAGCGCCACCTTGCCGCCATCAATCGCATCGGTGGCGAGCGAGCGGGTCTTGAAGAAGCGCGCTGCCCACAGCCACTTGTCGATGCGCACGCGTTCCATCAAGGACGCTCCATCGAATCAATTGTCCGGGTGTCCGCGTGTGCCGGGGGGCACGAACGTGGAGGTCAGGGCGGGCGATCCTTGCGAGAAGCTCGACATCAGCTTTTCGAGTTGCCGGCTGCCGCAATGCGGGCATTGGGGCACGGTGGAGGAGCGCACCAGCAGTTCAAATGACTTGGCGCAGGCGCTGCATTTGTATTCGTAGAGAGGCATCGTGCGGGCAAGATGTGGATGTCGGTTACCAGGCGGCAACACCGCCGTCGGAGCGCGGATCGAACCCGCCTTCAAAATTGCCGTTGGCATGGCGAATCACGCAGCCGGCATGGCCCAGTGTTTCATCAAAATCAGGATACATCTCGACGTCATGGCCGCGTCGTTTCAATTCCTCCACGGTTGCGGCTGGAAAGCGCCCTTCCAGTTTCAGGGTGTCCGACGTCTGGCCCCAGGTGCGCCCGAGCAGCCAGCGTGGCGCGGCCACCGCGTCCTGCGGATTCAATCCCATCATCGCCGCGCGCGTGAACACCGCCGACTGGCTCTGCGGCTGGCCGTCGCCCCCCATGTTGCCGTAGACCATCACACGGCCGTCATCGAACAGCGCCATCGCCGGGTTGAGGGTGTGGAATGGCTTCTTGCCCGGCTCGAGCGTATTGATGTGTTTCGGATCAAGCGAGAACGACGCGCCCCGGTTCTGCCAGTTGATTCCGGTTTCTCCGAGCACCACACCGGAACCGAACTCGTGATAAATCGACTGGATGATCGAGCACGCGTTGCCGTCGGCGTCGATCGCGCCCATCCAGATGGTGTCAGCCGGGCCACGGCCGGCACCCCAGGGCGCGGCCTTGGCCATGTCGATTTTCGCGACATTGGCATCGAGGTTGGTGGCGTCGAGGAAGGACTGCGCATCCGGCGCGCCGTTCTGCGCCATCGCCGCCGGGTCGGTGATGTATTTGTCGCGTACCAGGAACGCGCGCTTGGTCGCCTCGACAGCGGCATGCACAAAATCGGCCGAAAGGTGGTCGTAGCGGCCCACTCCCATGCGGTCCATCTGCCCGAGGATCATCAGGCTGATCAACCCCTGCGTCGGCGGTGGCATGTTGTAGAGCATGCCCAGCGAATGTTTCAGTTGCAGCGGCGTACGGATCAGCCCCTGGTGCTTCTGCAAGTCGGCCAGGGACACCGGGCTGCCGGCGACCTGCAGATCGTGCGCGATGGCACGCGCCATCGCGCCCGAGTAAAAATCGCCAAGGCCCGCTCCCACCAAGGATTTCAGGGTGGCAGCCATGCGTGGCTGTTTGAATACGGAACCGGTCTCGGGCGCCTTGCCGTTGGGCAGGAAAGCACCGGCGAAACCATGCACGTCCTTGAGTTCGTCGTATTTCTTCGACGTGTTCAGGTGCTGCGAGGCGGTAACCGCGATGCCTTGCGAGGCGTAGTGAATCGCATCCTCCAGGAGCCGCGACAACGGCAGGCGGCCAGCCAGCTTGTCGTGCGATGTGCGGTGTGCGGCATCCCATCCCGACATGGTGCCGGCGACGGTGATCGCCGCTGTCGGGCCGCGAAACGGGATGGCGGCTTTACCTGCATAGTCGGCACGCGACGCTTTTGCCGCGGCCGCGCCGCAGGCATCGATGCCGATCACGCCGTATTTGGCAGAGCGCACCAGCCAGAAACTGTCGCCACCGATGCCGTTCATGTGCGGGTACACCACCGCAATGGTGGCGGTGGCGGCGATCATGGCCTCCACCGCGTTGCCGCCTTCGCGCAACACCGCGAGGGCTGATTGGGATGCCAATGAATGCGGCGCAACGGCCATGCCGCGCGTGCCGCGAGTAGGATTTGCCATGCTGTGCTTTCGAAGTGCGTTGGGGTCCGGAGCGTTCCGACCTAGTTTTGTAGGGTGGCCATCAGGCCATCGCGGCGACCACGCGCCCGATCACCGTGCCGGCCTTGAGTTCATCGAGCGTGCGCGAGATCTCGCTGGCAGGGCGCGTTTCGACCGGGATCGGTTTTAACTTGCCCGACTGCGCCAGGGCGACCACTTCACGCAACTCCTGCACATCACCGACGTAGGAGCCTTGCAAGGTGATGGCACGCTGCGCCATCGGCACCAGCGACACCGGAATTTCGCCGCCGAACAATCCGACCACGACATAGCGGCCACCTTTGCGCAATGCCGCCAGGCCGAGTTGCGCGGTTTGCGCCGCCCCGACCAGGTCGACCACACCGGCGACACCGCCAGGCAGCGCCTGTAGTTTGGCGAGGCTGTCGGCGTCGGCCGGATTCATCACCTCTGCCGCACCGGCCTCCTTGGCCGGGCCGAGTTTGGACGCGTCAATGTCGCAGCACACGATACGCGTCTCCCCCATTGCGCGCAGCATCGCCACCGCCATCAACCCGAGGCCGCCCGCACCCATGATGACGGTCCAGCCGTCCTTGCTGAAAGGTTTGAGTTTATTGATCGCGCTATACGTTGTCAGGCCGGAGCACGCCAGAATCGGCGCATAGGCCGGGTCCACGCCGGTGGCGTCCACCAGATAGCGCGGATGCGGTACCAGAAGATACTCGCCATAGCCACCGGCGCGCTGGATGCCGATGAAGCGCGGTGCCGCGCACCAGTTGTCCTTGCCCTCGAGGCAGCGTGCGCAGGTGCCGCAGCCGGTCCAGGGGAATACCAGGCGATCCTGCCCGACCGGCACGTCACCCGCGTCCGGCCCGGCGCTGACGACGGTGCCGTAAGGCTCGTGGCCAAGCGTGACCGGCGGCTTCATGCCGCGTTCGCTCATGTAAAACCTCTTGCCCCCGCCCAGATCAAAGTAGCCGTCGCGGATGTGCACGTCGCTGTGGCACACGCCGCAGTACTTGAGCTTGATCAGCACTTCGGTACCTTGGGGTACCGGCGTTTCCTTGACTGCGAGCTGCAGGGGCTTGCCCCACTCGGTGACATCGTAGGTTTGCACGCTAAATTCCTGTGTTGGTGGCTAGCCTGCAAATCTACCATCAATGCGCGTATTCCTGCGCCGATTGGCGGACGGTGCACAAATAACAAGGGGCTAGCCGAAGCTAACCCCTTGAGATTGATTCTTGAAACGATTCTTGAAACTTTGGTAGGCCGTGACAGATTCGAACTGTCGACCAACGGATTAAAAGTCCGCTGCTCTACCAGCTGAGCTAACGACCCATAGAGCCAAAGATTATAGCGTACTTGGCGAGCCCGGGTCAATGCAGACGAATGAAAAACCGCATTCCATTCTCGGAATCAGGCAATTTTCTCGAGACGCCAGATCTGGTATTTGAACGCGGCCCACGAACCGGCAATAATGGCGCCCAGAACGAGGAACGAGCCCAGCGCCAGCGTTGAAATTCCGGTAAGCCCCTGGCCCACCGTACAGCCGAGCGCGGTCACGCCGCCGAAGCCCATCAGGGCGCCGCCCACCAGGTGATTGGCGGTGTCTTCCGAATCGCGGAAGCCTTCCCAGCGAAACGTTTTGGTGGCGACCGAGTACACGAAAGATCCGAGCACCAGCCCGAACACGGAGGCAATCCCGAAAGTGGCCACCTTGCTGGTGTCGCTCCAGAACATGAGCCATTCGAGGGTGTAGGCAATCGGCGATACGTAGGACAGTGATTCCATCCGTCCGCTGTTGGTGGCGAGGAACGCTTCTTCCAGCGTCTTTGGGTGCTCCGGCAGGTAGCCGACCTTGCCGGACAAGTACCAGCCTCCGGCGATCACGAGGCCGATGACCAGGCCGGGCACCAGATTCTCCGCTGTGCGGAATTCGCGCTGCTTCAAGGCAAACACCAGGAGGCCACCGCCGAATCCCGCACCGAGCAGCAGTTGCAGGGTCTTTTTGTCGGCGAGCCCGGCACGCGCCAGCAGCGATGGCAGGTCCTGGGTGCCCGCCATCGTGATGCGAACCGGGTCTAGCATCGCTACGCGAAACACACCGAACAGGCCCTTGAGAGTCATGTAGGCGGCGATGCCCAACACCAGAAACACGACGACCGACTTGAGGCTGCCGCTGCCGATGCGCAGCAGGGTTTTGCTGCCGCAGCCGGAGGCGAGCGTCATGCCGAAGCCGAAACACAGGCCGCCGACCAGATACGAGAGCCAGTTGAAATTGGGCGTCTGATAGATCGATTTCGAGAGGTCAATGATGCCCAGATAGGCCATGCCGTTGGCGCCGAGGATGGCGACGGCCACCGCAGTGATCCACATGCGCATGCGCGTCCAGTCTCCCATGTTGACGATGTCGGAGACCGCGCCCATGGTGCAGAAGTTGGAGCGTTGCGCGACGAAGCCAAACACGAAGGCGAGGGCAAAGGCGCCCCACACGACGGTGAGGCTGAGAGAGGCTATGTCGGAATCGTTCATGTGGGTGGTTGTGGCAGATAGCCGCGCAACGGCTTGCGCAGGCTACCGGCGGCAGGGTTCGGACGCGGCATTCTAGCCGCAGATCAGCGCCGGTAGCGCGTCGGGTCGGGAATACCTGCTGCTTCGAAACCATCGCGGCGGATCCGGCAGGAATCGCATGCGCCGCAAGCCTGGCCTGCCGCGTCTGCCTGGTAGCACGACACGGTGCGCGCAAAGTCAACGCCGAGGGCTGCGCCGCGGCGGATGATGTCCGCTTTCGAGAGCATGATGATCGGGGTGTGGATGGTCAGGTGCGCGCCCTCGACGGCTGCCTTGGTGGCGCGATTCGCCATCGCCTGGTAGGCGGCAACGTATTCGGGCCGGCAGTCAGGATAGCCGGAGTAATCGACCGCGTTGGCGCCGAAAAAAATGTCGTTGCAGCCAAGCGTTTCCGCCTTGGCGAGTGCCAGCGACAGCATGATGGTGTTGCGTGCCGGGACGTAGGTGACAGGAATGCCAGCCGTGGCACCGGATGTAGGGATCGCAATCGCCGTGTCTGTCAGTGCCGAACCGCCGAACAGGGTCAGGTCGAGTTTGACGATGCTGTGGGATGCCGCGCCGAGCGATCGCGATAGCACTGCCGCCGCGTCAAGTTCGCTGCGGTGGCGCTGGCCGTAATCAAGCGAAAGGGTATGGCAGGCATATCCCTGTTCGCGCGCAATGGCCAGAACCGTGGCCGAATCGAGGCCTCCGGAGAGCAGGATGACTGCGGGCCGCATGCCCGCTTCAGCGCAGGCGCTTGATACGTTCGGCGCCGGTCTTGGTGGCGTCGCTCTGCGGATAGCGCTTGATCAGCTCGTCAATCGTGGCGCGGGCCGACTTGACATCCTTCATTTCCGTGTGCGCTGACGAAATGTTGAGCAGGGCATCGGGCGCTTTCGCATCGTCCGGCCATAATTCGATGACGCGCTGCTGCGCGGCGATGGCGGCCTTGTAGTCGCGTAGCGCGAATTGTGAATTGCCGATCCAGTATTGCGCCGATGGGGCCAGCTGGCTGTTCGGATGGGTCCGCAGGAAGGCGCCGAACGCATCGATCGCACCCTTGAAATTGCTGATCTTGACCAGGTTCAAGCCGGCCTCATAGACTTTCTGTTCTTCCGGCGTCGGCGGCTTGGGCGGCTGGCCCGGGGTCGGCGGCGGCGGCGGTTCGACCTTGCGCAGGCGGACATCGAGGTCGGTGTAAAAATCCTTCTGGCGCTTTTGCGCGTTCTCGATGTCGTTCGACAGCACTTCAATCTGGCCGCGCAATTTGGCGATCTCGCCTTTGAGGGCTTCGATCTGTTGCGTCAATTCGATCAGCACCTTGCCCTGCTGCTCGGCGCGCGCATCCACCCGCGCTTCGATCTGGTCCGTGCGCTTCTGGTCGGCGATGCGCTGGGCCTCAAGCTGGCCGGTGCGTTTGTAATGCTCTTCGTCCTTGAACAGCTGCGCGTGGGCCGGCAGCGCCGCAACAAGCATCACGCCAAGAACCGCTCCCAGAGCGGTTCTTGAGGACATGGTGGCGATTTTGATGGTGTTCATGCGGCAGATTTTACTGTTTTATGGGGCATAGGTAATGTCGCTACGGCGGTTTTGCGCCCACGCAGCTTCGTCGTGTCCCGGCGCCTTGGGCTTTTCCTCACCGAAGCTGACAGCTTCAATCTGGGCATCCTTGGCGCCCATCGTGACCAGCAGTTTTTTCACCCCTTCAGCGCGCTTTTGCCCCAGCGAAAGGTTGTATTCACGACTGCCGCGCTCGTCGGTATTGCCCTGCACGGAGGCCCGCTTGGACGGATTCTTCTGCAAATAATTGGCATGCCCGCGTACCACCGATATTTGCGTGTCGGCGACGTCGTACTTGTCAACTTCAAAATAGACGCTGAATTCCTTGAGCGGGTTGAAGGTTTCCACTGCCGCCGGGTTCACATTCGGGATCGCGCCGGGGGTTGCTGCCGGAGGCGCCACTTGCGTTGCCGGCGGGTTTGCGCCGGCTTCCTTGATTTCAGCGGCCGGCTGGGTCGGCG
The DNA here is from genome assembly GCA_947473125.1 of Burkholderiales bacterium. Lineage (GTDB taxonomy): Bacteria > Pseudomonadota > Gammaproteobacteria > Burkholderiales > JAEUOS01 > CANJDH01. Next base: position 3,960 of record CANJDH010000015.1, on the reverse strand, counting down.
TGGACGAACACGCGGCAAGTGCCAGGGCGGCGACTGCAAGAGCGAGCTGAATTTTCATGGCGTTCTCCGGTTTGGTGAGTAATGTTGTTATGGGTGCTGACCTGTACTACTTGTTAAAGGGGCCCCAAGCAGGCTCCCGTGCATCTGCCGCGCTGACTGAAATGCGTTGCTTGACTTGCCCGTCCTTGGACACTGCAGCCAGTACGCCGCGCCCGCCAACCTCGGTAGCGTACAGCAGCATGCGGCCATTGGGGGCGAATGTGGGACTTTCGTCCTTGTCGGTATCGGTCAGGATCTGTTCCTGGCCTGGATTGGCGAGGTCAAGCGTGGAAACCCGGAACAGGCCGTTGTTTCGCGTGATGTAGGCGAGCGTCTTGCCGTCCGGGCTGACCCGTGGGCTGACGTTGTAGGTGCCCTTGAATGTGACGCGCCTGGCCTCGCCGCCCGCCCCCGACATGCGATAAATCTGCGGGCTGCCGCCGCGGTCCGAGGTGAAATAAATCGAGCCGTCGGGGGCATACCAGGGCTCGGTGTCGATGCCGCCCGAGGTGGTAAGGCGGCGCGATTCCCCCCCAGTAGCGGGAATCGCGTAGATCTGCGTGCCGCCGGAGAGTGTCAGGGCAATCGCCAGGGTGCTGCCGTCAGGCGACCAGGCCGGCGCGCTGTTGCTGCCGCGAAAATTGCCGACCAGGGTGCGTTTGCTGGTGTAAATCTCGTGCACCCAGATTTGCGGCTTTCTGTTCTCGAACGACACGTAGGCGAGCCTGGCGCCATCGGGCGACCAGCGCGGCGAGATGATCGGCTCGCGCGACGTCAGCGCCGATTGTTCATTCTGGCCATCGCTGTCCGCGACGATCAGGTCAAAGCGCGTGCCGGCCTTTTTCACATAGGCGATCTTGGTATTGAAAAAACCTTTTTCGCCGGTCACTTTTTCATAAATGTCGTCTGCAATGCGGTGCGCCGTGGCACGTGCCTGCGCCGCGTTGAGCGTGTACGAGAAACTGCCCAGTTCCACCTGTTTGGCGACGTCCACCAGATGCACGCGGGTAATCAGCCGGCCGTCCGATGCGGGCAGGATGCGCCCGAAGGCGAGGAAATCGGCGCTGCGGCCTTTCCAGTCCGGAAAACGCACTTGGGATGGCTCGGCGGGCACTGGCAAGTTAGACGCATCGACCAGCTTGAACAGCCCGCTGCGGTTGAGGTCGTCACGCACGATCTGTGCAATCCCTTGCGGCAGTGCCGCCTCGCCAGGAAAGTTGGTGATCGCGATCGGATACTGCTGCGCGCCACCGCCGATGATCTCGATGGTGGTTTGGGCCGATGCGGAAAGCGCCAGCACCGGCAAACAGAGTGCCGTCAAGCCGCGCAACAGAAAACGGAAAAGAAGGGAGCTCATCTTGCCTCGTCAGTTTTTGGGGCGAAAAGGAAAACGCAATACGCGACCCGGCTCCACCCCCGCTGGGGGCGGCGGCAGCGGCGATGAGGCATTGATGGCGCGCTCCGCAGCCTCATCATAGGCGGGAATGCCGCTTGACTTGACCAGCTTGACGCTCAAAATTTCCATGTTGGGCAGGAGCGACACCTCGAATACGGCCTCCGGATTGCCGGTGAGGTTGTCCGGCAGGCGCACGCGCGAACGGACCTTGGCGGCGATCTGCGCTTCCCAACCCCGGCGCGTGCGCTCGGCCAGGGATGCAGAATCGCGCGCCGCCGCCTGCGCCGTGGTTTCGCGCTGCAGGTCGCGGTCAATCTGCTCTTTCATGAGGTCGCGCTTGATCGGGTCGTCCTGGATGCGCGGTTTGGGATCTTCCTTTTTCGGCTCCGGCTTTTTCTTTTCGATCTTTTCGGCAATGTCGGGTTTGGCCACAAGTTTCGGTTCTTCCCTGATTTCCGGCTTGGGTTCAGGTTTGACCTCGACGCGCGGCTCCTCGGGCTTTGCGGGCGCCGGCACCGTCACGTTCGGCAACGCCGTCCACAACTCCGCTTCAATCGCAGCGGGGGGCTGGCTTTGCCAGCGGATGCCGAAATAGAGGAAGCCGAACAGCATGCAATGCACCAGCGCTGCGAGAACGAACGAGCGCATCGAATCGGCGCGATTGGCGTCCGGGGAGAACGGCAGGTTGAGTGCGGCTGCGCTCATTGGTTTGCTATTTGCCTGCAGGTTTGACCGACAGGCCGATGCGCTTCACATCGCCCTTCTGCAATTCGTCCATCACGCCGAGAACGGCCTCGTACTTCACGTTCTTGTCGGCCGAGATCACGATCGGGGTATCGGCTTTTTCCATCTGGCGTGTTTTTGCATACTTGACGATCTCGGCGCGGTCGGCCGGCTTGTCGAGTTGTGCCGCGCCGCGTTCACGCAGGCGCAACCCGCCGTCAGCGTTGATGATGATCTCGATCGGCTGGGTCGGCGCGTTCGACGATTTGGCCACGGAAGGCAGCTCGATCTGCCCCGGCGTCACCAGCGGTGCTGTCACCATGAAAATCACCAGCAGCACCAGCATCACGTCGATGTAGGGCACGACGTTGATCTCGTTCATCATGCGCCGGCGCCCGCTGCGCATGCCGTTGCCTCTGGAAGTCATGCCGGCCACGGCTAGCGCGCCTGCCGTTGCAGGATGTTCGAGAACTCCTCGATGAAGCTCTCGAACCGGTTGGCGAGGCGATCGATGTCGTGCGAATAGCGGTTGTAGGCCACCACTGCGGGAATCGCCGCGAACAGGCCGATCGCGGTGGCGACCAGGGCCTCGGCGATACCCGGTGCCACGTTGGCCAGTGTTGCCTGCTGTACGTTGGCGAGGCCGCGGAACGAATTCATGATGCCCCACACGGTGCCGAACAGGCCGACATAAGGAGACACCGAACCGGCCGAAGCGAGAAACGCCAGGTGCGATTCGAGGAAATCCATCTCGCGCTGATAGGCGGCGCGCATGGCGCGGCGCGCGCCCTCAAGCTGGATTGCGGTATCGGCACGCTGCGAGGCTTTCAATTTTGAATACTCGCGCATGCCGGCTTCAAAGATGCGCTCAAGGCTGCCGGCGCCGTGGCGGTCGTTGGCAGCGGACTGATATAGGGCATTGAGGTCGCTTCCCGACCAGAAGTCGCGCTCGAACTGCTCGGTTTGCCGTGCCGCCTTCTTGAGCACGAACCACTTGCGAAAGATGTAGGTCCAGCTCATCAGCGAGACGATCAGCAGCAGCGTCATCACCGCTTGCACCGGCAGGCTGGCGCCAGTGATGAGCGAAAGGATCGAAAGGTCTTGGGTGACTGTCATGGGAGGATTTTAACCGAGGGCAAGCGCCACAAGGCGGTGTCACAGGGTGTTTTGAGGCGCCAGGCAGGCATTGGTTCCCGGGGGTTTCGCGGCAGCGGGAAACAGCGGTGCGAAAAACCTAAAATAGGTCCTGCACCGGTCCGGACTGCGGCGCCACGATGCCGAAATGCCGATACGCCAGCGCAGTGGCCACGCGGCCGCGCGGCGTGCGCTGCAGGTAGCCCTGCTGGATCAGGTAGGGCTCGAGCACGTCTTCGATGGTGTCAGCCTCTTCGCCGATCGCGGCCGCGACGTTGTCGAGCCCGACCGGGCCGCCGGAGAATTTTTCGATGATCGCGGCGAGCAGTTTGCGGTCCATCATGTCGAGGCCGATCGCGTCGACGTCGAGCATCTTCAGGGCGAGGTCGGCAATCGCCTTGTCGACGCTGCCGTTGGCGCGTACTTCGGCGTAATCGCGCACGCGGCGCAGCAGGCGGTTGGCAATGCGCGGCGTGCCGCGCGAGCGGCGCGCCACTTCGAGCGCGCCGTCGTCACTGGTCTCGACCTTCAGCAATGTCGCGGAGCGCTTGACGATGCGCGTCAGTTCCTCGGGAGAATAAAACTCGAGGCGTTCGACGATGCCGAAGCGGTCGCGCAGCGGGTTGGTGAGCATGCCGGCGCGGGTAGTCGCGCCGATCAGGGTACAC
>CANJDH010000014.1 GCA_947473125.1 Burkholderiales bacterium | reverse complement strand
GTTAACCCCGGAAGCATCGCAAATCCATCTGGAAAAATTCAAATCGTGGACACCTCTAAATCCTTCGAAACCCGCTCCTGTATTGGCTCTCAGGCCGATACACCCTGATTTAACCGGACACTACTGAACTTATTGGAAAAATAAATCGATGAAAGATGCAAAACCAAACATTCTCGCCATCGACGACAATCCGGTGAACCTGCTGACGCTGGTGGCGGCGCTGGAAGCGGACTCCCATCTGCAAATCGCCACCTCGGGCGCGGCGGGACTGGCCCTGGCGTCGCAGAGAGCGCCGGACCTGATACTGCTCGACGTGATGATGCCGGAGATGGACGGCTTCGAGCTCTGCCGGCGCTTGAAGGCCGAGTTGCGGCTGCGTTCGATTCCGGTGGTTTTCGTCACGGCGCTGGGCGACACTGCGTCCGAGAGCGCCGGCCTGGCGCTGGGCGCCGCCGACTACATCACCATGCCGATCAACGTAGACATCGCCCGGCAGCGGATTCACAACCTGCTGGAACGGGAGAAGCTTCGCAAGGACGTCGAAGCGCGGTGCGATCACCTCGAAGAACTCCTCGAGGAACGTACCCTGACTCTGTCCATCGCCAAGGAAGCTGCGGACGCCTCCAGTCGCGCCACTCTGTCCCTCGCCAAGAAAGCTGCGGAAGCTGCGGAAGCTGCGGAAGCTGCGGAAGCCGCCGGTCGCGCCAAGAGTTTCTTTATGTCCAACATGAGCCATGAACTGCTTACGCCGATGAACGCCATCATGGGCATGACCGGCCTGGCCTTGCTTCGCGCGACCGATCCGAAGCAGGCGGACCAGTTGGGCAAGGTCGAGCTTGCCTCGCAACAACTGCTTTCGATCATCAACAACGTCCTCGACATCGCCGCGATCGAGGGCGAGCACTTCGCGCTGGATCAGGCTGACTTCACCCTGAACGAGGTTCTGGAGCCGCTGGCCCGGCTGACCCAAAGCGAGGCAGCAAGCAAAGGGCTGGCGCTGGACATCGAGGTCGCGCCCGAACTGGCCGGAATCCCGCTACGGGGCGATCCCCGGCGCCTTGGCCAGATTCTTCTCGCCCTGACCGACAACGCAATCAAGTTCACCGCCGAGGGTACCGTGAGCGTACGCGCCGCCATTACCGAAGACAACCTGTCCGATGTCGTGATGCGCTTTGAGGTGAAGGATACCGGCATCGGCATTTCAGCCGCGGATCAAAAGCGAGTCTTCAATTCCTTCGAGCAGGCGGACGGGTCGAGTACCCGCAAGTACGGCGGCATCGGGCTGGGGCTGACCATCAGCAAGCGACTGGCGCAGGCCATGGGCGGCGACATCCGGGTGCAAAGCCAAGCCGGGGTGGGCAGTACCGTCGTCGCTACTGCGAGGCTGAAGAAAAACGTGACGCTCCCTGCGGCACTGCGCTCCGGCCGGCGCTTGTCCAGTCTGGACAAACAGCACGACAAAATCCATGCGCTTCTGGCGGGAATCAGTGTGTGCATGGAAAACCACGTGCGGCGCAGCGGCAATCCGGAGGAAAACAAGGAGAGATTCCGTTTTTTGATAAACGACCTGTTCGAAGCCGCCCTGGAACACTTTCGCTGCGAGGAAGAACTGCTCGCCACGCTCTACTACCCCTTGTTGGCAGAGCACCGGAGGACGCACGACGCAGTGATCGAGCGCCTGTCGGCGCTTCTCGCCACAGGCGCTCAGGGGCTCGTCGATATCGTGGGCATTTCAATGTATCTGGTGGCCTGGTTCGACCAGCACGACAAGCATTCGGATATGAATTACAGGAAATTTCTGCGCGGCAACTGAATCTGAGCCGGTTGGCTGGATATCCCCACGCCACAGTTGGGTCAGTAGCAGGTATTGCCCGCGTGGGGGCAGTTCAATCTTGAGTTACCTTGCAGCGCAACGTGACGTCGTGCGGCCTGAATGCCCTTTTTATCCCCTGATACCGGCAATTCCGACGGGCGACGGATGGAAACTCAATTTAGTACCAATTGCCCGTCGAGCCGAAACCGGCGGCTTTTTCAATTGAGAATTATTTGGTTCAATTAAGTATTGTCACGCAACAGCCCGTTTACCAGCTCGACTCGCGCTCTGGCGTGGCACTGATCTTGTGGATCGTCAGGTCGGCACCGTTGTATTCCTCCTCGGCGTCGAGGCGCAAGCCCATGATTGCCTTGATCACGGCGTAGACGATATAGCCGCCGACCACGGCGACCGTGATGCCGAGCAGCGTGCCGACCAACTGCGACATGATGGACACGCCACCCATGCCGCCCAAGGTCTTGCTGCCAAAGATTCCTGCGGCGATGCCGCCCCACGTTCCGCACAACCCGTGCAATGGCCACACACCCAGGACATCGTCGATCTTCCACTTGTTCTGGGTCAGCGTGAACATCTGGACAAACAATGCGCCCGCCGCCAGACCCACTACCAGCGCGCCAATCGGATGCATCACGTCCGAACCGGCGCATACGGCCACCAATCCCGCCAGCGGCCCGTTATGCACGAACCCGGGGTCGTTTTTACCCATCAAGGTGGCGGCCAGCGTCCCCCCAACCATGGCCATCAACGAATTGAGCGCGACCAGCCCGCTGATCTTGTCGATCGTCTGCGCGCTCATCACGTTGAAGCCGAACCACCCCACCGAGAGTATCCACGCCCCGAGCGCTAGAAACGGAATCGACGAAGGCGGATGCGCCGTAATCGCCCCGTCCTTGCCGTAGCGCCCGGTACGCGGGCCGAGCTGCATCACCGCCATGAGCCCGATCCAGCCTCCCACCGCATGCACCACCACCGAACCGGCGAAGTCGTGGAATTCCTCTCCGAAAGCACCTTTGATCCATCCCTGCACGCCGAACTGCTGGTTCCACGCAATGCCCTCGAAGAACGGATACACCAACCCGACCAGCACGGCGGTCGCAAGCAGTTGCGGCCCGAAGCGCGCGCGTTCAGCGATGCCCCCGGACACAATCGCCGGAATCGCCGCCGCGAAGGTCAGCAAAAAGAAAAATTTGACCAATTCGAAACCATTCTTCTGCGCCAGCGTCTCTGCGCCGACAAAAAAGCTGGTGCCGTAGGCGACTGCGTAGCCGACGAAAAAGTAGGCAAGCGTTGAAACCGAGAAATCAACCAGAATTTTCACAAGGGCATTGACCTGGTTCTTGCGACGCACCGTTCCCAGTTCCAGAAATGCGAATCCGGAATGCATCGCCAGCACCATGATTGCGCCCAGCAAAATAAACAGCGAATCCGCCCCGCCTTTTAGTTGTTCCATCGACCCACCCCCTGTTTGAATGGGATCTCCTGTAGCAATAATTGCACCAATATCGTGATATTCTGATTTAGAAGCGTTTATTCAGTGCGTAAAATTATTTATTCATCCTCTACGCACTTATTTTGTGCATTTTTATCGGCGTAACGCACTTATTTGGTTCTGTTGCGGCGAGCGTGAATGGCATTTGACAAGGAGGGCACAGGCCAGTAGCGTCACAGTTTTGGCTACTTCCTCACAGGCTTCTGCACCCCAAGCATGGAACGACGTCAATTCATCCGCGCCTGCGCGGCCAGTGCCAGCGCTGCGGCAAACGCGACCGCCGTTTCCATCTCGGCGGCAACCGGGCCGGTGCACCCAAAGCGTTACGCGCGAGCCAAGCTGACGGCCGCGGGAGGCGGCACGCTCAAAGCATCGGCGCTTGCCGTCAATCGTAATTACGTGTTTTTCTATCCGTTTCATGGCACCCCGTGCTTTTTGCTCAATCTCGGCAAACCGGTGGGTCCAATGGCGGTCAAAGGGGCAGCCGGTGCGGATTACGACTGGCCGGGGGGAAGCGGGGCCCGGCAATCGGTGGTTGCCTACTCGGCGATCTGCTCGCATCAGCTCACCTATCCCACCAAGGACATCAGCTTCATCAGCTTTCGCGCAGGCAAGACGGCCGTGAACAAGCACGCAGACGTGATCCACTGCTGCTCCGAGCATTCACAGTATGATCCGGCGCAGGGTGCCAAGGTGCTAACCGGGCCGGCACCCCAACCGCTCGCAGCCATCTTGCTCGAGCACGATGCGGCGACCGACGAACTCCATGCAACCGGTACCTTGGGCGGCGAGATGTTCAATGCGTTTTTTCGCAAATACGAAATGAAGCTCGCGCTCGACCTGGGCGGGCGCGCCAGACAGGCCGCTGCGGATTCCTGCCCCGTATCGGAACTCGACAACTATTGCCGCCAGCAGGTTCGCTGTTGATCGCCTGGCTGCACGAGGACACGCCGTTCCCGCCCCTGGCATGCGCATTGGCCGATCCGAACGGCCTGCTTGCAGCCGGCGGCAGTCTCACTGCGGCGCGCCTGCTTGAAGCCTATCGGCTCGGCATCTTTCCCTGGTTCTCCGACGGCCAACCGATCTTGTGGTGGAGCCCGGACCCGCGCATGGTGCTGATCCCGCAGGCATTTGCCGCCAAGCGCTCGCTGGCCAAGGTGCTGCGCAACAAGGCATATGAGATTCGCTGCGACACTGCTTTTGAGCCCGTGATGCGCGCTTGCGCCGGCACCCCACGGGAAGGACAGGACGGCACCTGGATCACCGAAGACATGATCAGCGCCTACGTGCAGCTTCACAGGCAAGGCTACGCGCATTCGATTGAGACCTGGATTGGCGGCGAATTGGTCGGCGGGCTCTATGGGCTGGCGATCGGCCGCATGTTCTATGGCGAGTCCATGTTCTCGCACGCCACCGATGCCTCCAAAATCGCCTTCGCGCACTTGTGCGCCTTTTTGGCAGAGCAGGAATGTGGCATGATTGATTGCCAAATGAACACCGACCATCTTGCATCACTCGGCGGACACGAAATTGCGCGCGCGCAATTTGTGCAACGCCTGAACGCGCTTGTCGATGCGCCAGTCATGACCGGATGGCGCCAGTTCGGCCGTCGTTTTTTTTCCGCATCGGCGGTCGAGATTCATGGGCGCGACAATGCCAATCCTGAGCTCGCCGCTGAAGGCCTGATCCACACTGGCGGCCTCGAACGGTGAACCGGGCATGAGCAAACTGCACGAACTGCCATTCTCGGTATTGCAGTTCTATGCAACCGCTCCGTATCCGTGCAGCTACCTGCCCGGCAAGCTGGCGCGTTCGCAGGTGGCGACGCCGTCCCATCTGATCAATGCCGACACCTACAGCGAACTGGTACGCGCCGGGTTTCGGCGCAGCGGCATATTCACCTACCGCCCCCACTGTGACGGGTGCAAGGAATGCACCCCGGTACGCGTGCCGGTGGCCGCGTTCGAGCCAACCCGTTCGCAGCAGCGCGCCTGGAACAGGCACCAGCACCTGCTGCCGGCCGTCACCAACCTGGGCTATTCAGCGGAGCACTACGCGCTGTACCTGCGCTATCAGGCGAGCCGGCACGCAGGTGGCGGCATGGATCAGGATTCACGTGACCAGTATGCCCATTTTCTGCTGCAGAGCCGTATCAACAGCCGCCTCATCGCGTTTCGCCCACCCGGAGATGCACCCCATCGCGACGACAGCAATCCGCTCAAGCTGGTATCGATTGTCGACGTGCTCAACGACGGGCTGTCGTCGGTCTACACGTTTTATGAGCCTGACGACGCGCGGGCGAGTTACGGCACCTTCAGTATCATGTGGCAGATCGAACAGTGTCGACGCCTGCGCCTGCCGTATCTGTATCTGGGCTACTGGATCCGCGACAGCCGCAAAATGGCCTACAAGGCCAAGTTCCACCCGATCGAGGGTTTGATCGACGGCAACTGGCAACCGCTTGTCTGATGTGCTGCGTTCTCGGGAACCGCAGGCATCCCGTTTGAACGCCTGCAGCACCTCCCCGGTAGCCATGCAGCAATCTACGTGCCGACGCGCGGCGCGGATGTGCCATCAAGTAAACTATTTGATTGCTTCGTGGCAAAACCCGATTCACCACATCGTTGTCCAGGCCCCCCCCTTCTGCAATTTATTTCGACGGAAGCATTCCTCATGACCAAACAATACGAACCCGCCGCATCGCGAAAAACCGCCTTCATCGGCCTTGGCGTCATGGGTTATCCCATGGCGGGCCACCTCAAGGGCGCCGGCCACGCTGTCACGGTATACAACCGCACTGCGGCCAAGGCATCGGACTGGGCAACGAAGTTTGGCGGCACCGGTGACGCCAAAGTGGCCGCGACGCCGCGCGAAGCCGCCAAGGACTGCGATGTCGTCGCCTGCTGCGTCGGCAATGATGATGACCTGCGTTCGGTGATCTTCGGTGCCAACGGCGCCCTCGCCGGAATGAAAAAAGGCGCGGTACTGGTCGATCACACCACCGCCTCGGCCAACGTCGCGCGCGAAATCGATGCCGAGTGCAAGAAGCTCGGCTTGCGTTTCATTGACGCGCCGGTGTCAGGCGGCCAGGCTGGCGCTGAAAACGGCGTGCTCACCATCATGTGTGGCGGCGAGCAAGCCGTGTTCGACGAAATCAAGCCGGTGATCATGGCCTACGGCCGCATGGCCCAGTGCCTCGGGCCGGCAGGCTCGGGCCAGCTGGCCAAGATGGTGAACCAGATCTGCATCGCAGGCTTGGTGCAGGGCCTCTCCGAAGGCGTCAATTTCGGCATCGCCGCCGGACTGGACATGAAGCAGGTGCTCGAAGTGATCTCGAAAGGCGCTGCCGGATCGTGGCAGATGGAGAATCGCGGCAAGACCATGGTCGATGACAAGTTTGACTTCGGCTTCGCGGTCGACTGGATGCGCAAGGACCTCGGCCTGTGCATCGAAGAAGCCAAGCGCAATGGCGCGCCACTGCCGGTGACCGCACTGGTCGACCAGTTCTATGGCGACGTGCAGCAGATGGGCGGGCGCCGCAACGACACTTCCAGCCTGATTCGCCGCTTGCGGAAAAAATCAGCATGACCGAGGCGCGCAACCCCGATCTGAAGATCGTTGACATCAAGGCCTATGCCACATCGTTTCCGCTGCCCAAGGATGGCAACGTCAGACTAGGCATCGGCCGCGCGGTCAAGAAAGACGCGGTGGTGGTCAAGGTCACTACGGCCGGTGGCATCATCGGTTGGGGCGAATCGCACCACGCGCGCGCGCCATCGACCATTGCCAAGCTGGTCGAGACCACGCTCAAGATGCTGGTACTGGGCGAGGACGCGGCCAACGTGCAAGGTATCTGGAACAAGATTTACGACAAGCAGCTCGCCAGCCACGGCTTGGGCGCCGGCACCGCGATGGCAATGAGCGGCATCGACATGGCGCTGTGGGACATTCGCGGCAAGGCCACCGGCTGGCCGCTGTACAAGCTGCTCGGCGGCGTCTCGAAACCGATTGCCGCCTACGCCGGCGGGATCAGCCTGGGATTTCAGCCGCCCGCCGAACTGATTGAAGAAGCCAGGCTGCACCTGGCCGCCGGTTACAAGGCGGTCAAGCTGCGCCTGGGTGACAACCCCAAGGATGACCTGGCACGCGTTGCCGCGATCCGCAAGGCGTTTGGCGACGACCTGGTAATCCTCACCGATGCCAATATCGGCTATTCGGTGGCCGATGCGCGCACCGTGATGCCCGGCCTGGACGCCAATGGCGTCGCCTGGCTCGAAGAACCTTTCCCGGCCCACGACTATCGCAGCTATCGCGAAGCCAAGGCGTTTGGCCGCGTGCCGCTGGCCGCCGGTGAAAACCACTACACCCGCTTCGAGTTCTCGCGCCTGATTGACGAAGGTATCGTCACCATCCTGCAGCCCGATCTCTCCAAGACCGGCGGGGTTACGGAAGTGATGAAAATCGCTGCGATGGCCTCCGCACACAAACTACCGGTGCATCCGCACACCTCGATGACGGGCCTCAACATGGCGGCCTCGATTCACCTGCTCGCCGCACTCGATCACCCCGGATATTTTGAAGGTGATGTGTCGAAGAACAACCTGTTCCGTGACGTGATGGTTAACGAGCCTTATCGCGTCGATGCTGATGGCAATGTGCGCCCGCTCGAAGGCCCGGGCCTGGGGTTGGAAGTGGACGAAGAATTCCTCATCAAACACCCGGTCATCGAAGGGCCGAGCTACGTATAACAAGGAGACAGTCATGCTCAGGAAACTCGCTATCGTTGCTGCACTGGTACTAAGCACTAATGCGCAAACCGTTGGTGCGCAGCCGTTTCCGAGCAAGCCCATCAAGGTGGTGGTGCCCTTCCCTCCCGGCGCTTTCAACGACACGCTCGGCCGTACCCTGGCGCAGGAGTTTGCCAAGGGCTTTGCCCCCGGGTCCCACGTCGACAACAAACCCGGCGGGGGTACCGTCATCGGTACCGACTTTGTCGCCAAATCCGCGCCCGATGGCCATACCATCCTGATCGTGGCGTTTCCGTTTGCATTGATCAACAGCCTTCATCCGCAGTCGAAGATCGACGTCACGCGCGATTTCACGGCGCTTGCATGGGCCGGTTCGACGCCCAACATTCTGGTTGTCAACCCGAACTCGCCCTACAAATCAGTCAAGGATCTGCTCGCGGCCGCCAAGGCCAAGCCGGGGTCGATCCCCTACGCATCCACCGGCAATGGCACATCCAACCACTTGTCGATGGAGTTGTTCAAGCTGATGTCGGCCACCGACCTCAACCACATTCCCTACAAAGGCAGCGCGCCGGCGGTGACCGACCTGATCGGCGGGCAGGTACAGGCCATGTTTGACAACGTCCCCAACGTGATCCAGCACATCAAGGCCGGGCGCCTGCGTGCCCTGGGGATCACCTCGACCAAGCGCTCACCGGCGATGCCGGACCTGCCGACCATCGATGAAGCAGGCGTGCCCGGCTATCAGGTCTCCGTATGGTTTGGCGTGGTGGCCCCTGCGGCCACGCCAAAGGACGTGGTGGCAAAACTGAACACCGAGATCAATCGCATCCTTGGATTGCCCGAAGTCAAGGAGCGGTTCAGCCAGGGTGGCATCGACATCGTCGGTGGTGCGTCTGATCTCTTCGACAAGCATGTGCGCGAGCAGGTCACCACTTGGGGCAGGGTGGTCAAGGAAGGCAACATCAGAGTCGATTGACCCGCCATGGGCAGCTCGGGCGCACCCGCTAAAATGGGTGCTGCAACACTTCCACCGGCTCCTTCATGTCTGCCCCTGCACCCGCTTCCGCTCCTGCTTCCAACTTCCTGCGCAGCATCATTGATGCTGACCTGAGAGGGGGGCTCTACAAGAACCGCTCCTGGAGCGGTTCTCCCGGCGATGCCCGGGCACAGGCGCAAGGGTCGCCCGACCCCGCGGCGATTCGTACGCGCTTTCCGCCCGAGCCAAACGGCTACCTGCACATTGGCCATGCCAAAAGCATCTGCCTCAATTTCGGACTGGCGCGCGATTACGGCGGCGTGTGCCACATGCGCTTTGACGACACCAACCCGGAAAAGGAAGAGCAGGAATACGTCGACTCCATCCTTGATGCCGTCAAGTGGCTCGGTTTCGGCTGGGATGCGCATCAGCGCTCGCACCTGTTCTATGCAAGCGACTACTTCGACTTCATGTTCGAAGCGGCCCAGTATCTGATTTCGGCCGGCCATGCGTACGTGGATGGCCAGGCTGCCGACGAGATGCGCATCAATCGCGGCACGCTCACCGAGCCGGGCAAGAACAGCCCGTGGCGCGACCGCCCGGCGGAAGAGTCGCGCGTGCTGTTCGACGAAATGCGCGACGGCAAACATGTCGAGGGCAGCCTGGTACTGCGTGCCAAAATCGACATGGCCGCGCCCAACATCAACCTGCGCGACCCGGCTATTTATCGCATCCGCAAGGCGACGCATCACCGCACCGGCGACAAATGGTCGGTCTATCCGATGTACACCTACGCGCACCCAATCGAGGACGCGCTGGAGTGCATCACCCATTCGATCTGCACGCTTGAATTCGAAGACCAGCGTCCGTTTTACGACTGGCTGTTGGAGCGCCTGGCCGAGGCAACGACCCTGGCCGATGGCCGCGTCGTGGGCGGTCTCCTCGCCAAGCCACTGCCGCATCAATACGAGTTCGCGCGTCTCAACCTTACCTACGTGATGACCAGCAAGCGCAAGCTCAAGCAGCTGGTTGATGAAGGCATCGTCAATGGCTGGGACGATCCGCGCATGCCGACCATCGTCGGACTGCGCCGGCGCGGTTACACGCCCGAATCGATTCAGTTGTTCTGTGAGCGCATCGGCGTGTCCAAAGCAGACAGCTGGATCGATTATGCAACCCTGGAAATCGCCCTGCGCGACGACCTTGACGCCAAGGCGGCGCGTGCCATGGCGGTGATCGATCCACTCAAGCTCAAGCTCACCAACTGGGCCGACGTGTTTGGTGCCGAATCCCATCTCGAGCCGTGCTCGGCCCCCGTCCATCCCCATCATCCCGAACGCGGGCAGCGCCGATTCAACCTTGCAAATGAAGTCTGGGTGGAGCGTGATGATTTCATGGAGTTGCCGGCCAAGGGTTATCACCGGCTCTATCCCGGAAACAAGGTACGCCTGAAATACGGCTATGTCATCGAATGCACGGGCTGCGAAAAAGGTGACGACGGCCGTGTCAGCGCCGTCCTGGCCCGCCTGATACCCGATACGAAAAGCGGTACGCCGGGAGCGGATAGCCTCAAGGTGAAGGGGGTCATAACCTGGGTCGCGCTTGTCGATGCGCTAAGCGCCGAGATTCACCTCTACGACCGGCTCTTTACCGATGCGCATCCGGACGCAGGCGGCAAGGATTTCAAGGCCAGCCTGAACCCGGACAGCCTCCGGGTAATTCGCGCTTTTCTCGAACCATCACTTGCACACGCCCATGCGGACGAGAAATTCCAGTTCGAACGCCACGGTTATTTTGTCGCGGATCGCATTGACCACGGCCCCAACAAGCTGGTATTCAACAAGGCGACGGGCCTGCGGGACACCTGGAGCAAGTAGTGCGGGAAGTGTCCTGAGGGCTACGCGCCTGCGCGGCCCAGCGCCTGCATTTTTTTGAGCCATTTCCTGGCGTCGGCGTCGGTCATGTTGCCGACCTGCCCGATCAGGGTTTCGTGCACCGGTGCAATACCGATGAACCCGAGGATGTTGCGCTCCAGCGATTTGACGCTGTGCGCCCGAAAATACCAGCGATACACCATTGCCGGCATTCCCATGGTGACGATCACCCGGGCACTGCGACCAGTCAGGGCCTTGTTCGCAAACGGGATGTTGGCCTCCTTGTGAAACGCAAACCCGGGCCGCGCCACCTGCTCCAGAAAGCCCTTGAGCAGGGCCGGCATGTCGCCGAGCCACAGAGGGAAGAACAGCACGATGTGCTGCGAACGCGAAATAGACAACTGGGCATCCTTGATCACGGGTGAGATGGCGCCACGCTCCCACTCAACCTGGCTGCGCAACAACGGGAAATCAACGCGCGCCACATCAAGGCGGCGCACCTCGTGGCCCGCAGCTTCGGCGCCCCCTGCATAGGCATCGGCCAATGCATGGCAGAGATGACTCGCCGACGCGTCGGGGTGCCCCTGAATCAGCAGTATGCGTTTCCCGCCCAGCATGCCTTCACTCCTGAGATGACATGGTGCAATGCTCCCACAGGGTAGCCTGCCGCAGTTTGATCTGGCGCAAACGCTGTTGTCCGGCGACAATCGGCCGGCCCCCCACCCGCACAACAATGTGACCGCCCCTTCTCCACCGAGCGCCCGCGCTTTCGCCGCCTTGCACCACCCTGGTTATCGCGCCTATTTCTTCACGTCTGCCCTGGCGATGATGGCCGATTCGGTCGAGCACGTGATCAGCTACTGGATGATGTTCCAGAAATTCCAGTCGCCGGCCCTTGGCGGATTCGCCGTGATTGCACACTGGCTGCCCTTTCTCCTGTTTTCGATGCATTCGGGCGCGCTGGCGGACCGCTTCGATCCGCGCCGCATCATCCAGCTTGGCATGGGCTTGTTCATGTTGGTGTCCGTGGGCTGGGGTTTCGTGTTCCTCTCCGGCGCTGCCGAGATGTGGCACGCAGTGCTGTTGTTGATCCTGCATGGCCTGGCCGGCGTGCTCTGGATGCCGTCCAACCAGTTGCTGTTGCATGACATCGTCGGCCAAGAACACCTGCAAAGCGCAATTCGCCTCAATGCCACCTCGCGCTGGCTCGGCCTGCTGATGGGGCCGGCAGTCGGCGCCGGGATCATGTTGCTGATGGGCGCCACGGCCGGCATTTTTTTGAATGTCCTGATATACCTGCCGCTGGTACTGTGGCTGTGGAAAGCGCCGTTCGGACCAAAATTCAGGAAAGGCAAGGTTGCGCCACATCGGGCGCTGCGCGGCCTGGCTGACATTGCTTCGACCTTGCGCCTGGTGATTCGTCATCCGACACTGTTCTCGATGACGCTACTGGCGGGTGGCGCTTCCCTGCTGGTGGGCAACGCCTACCATGCGCAAATGCCCGAATTCGCGCACGACCTGGGGCACGGCCGCGCCGACTTCTGGTACAGCATGTTGCTGGCGGCTGATGCAGCGGGCGCACTGGTCGCCGGCCTCGCACTCGAAGCACGCGGGCTGCTGCGGGCCGAACCACGTACGGCATTCGGTCTTGCCCTGCTGTGGTGTGCGGCGCTGGGCGGTTTCGCCATGGCGCCGGCGTATCCGATTGCCCTGGCGCTCCTGTTTGCCGCGGGCTTTCTCGAACTGGCGCTCTACACCATGACGCAAACGCTGGTGCAGGTACACGCACCGGCCGACGCGCGCGGCAGGGTCATCGGCTTGTATGCGATGAGCGCGCTCGGCCTGCGCACGTTCAGCGGGTTCACGGTGGGCGTGCTGGGCTCGGCCGTGGGCATCCATTTGTCGCTCGCCTCGTCAGCGCTCGTGTTGCTGGCGGTGGTGGCCGGCTTGTTCGTCTGGTCGGTGCGCCGCAGCAGCTAGGGTGCCGGCCCGGCGGACGTTCGCGTTCGAACCCGATGCACCATGAAAAAAGCCACGCATTGCGTGGCTTTTTTCCACTTCAGGCAACCGCTTATTTGGGAGCTTTGGAGCCTGAAGACCGATTCGATGAAACCTTGGTTTTTTTGACCAGTTCGAGCATCTTCCAGGTCGCCTTGGGCGAGCCGGCGAACAGGCGCTTGAGGTCTTTACCGAGGCAACGGCGCTCGAGCGTATTGCGGCGGGTGCGTTTGCGTTCTGCCACGATGAGTACTCCTTGAAATGAGATGGAAATGTCGAACCGCTGATTATACCCGGGTTTGTGTTTCCGGCGGTCCTATGCCGGCAAACCGCATCCTGCGGCACCCGCCTGTACCGGACCGGACTCAATCACACCGGGCTGGGCCAGGTAACGTGCCAGCACCGCATCCATCGACTGCACGTGGTTCGAGAACCACTCGGACAGCGCCGGGCCGAGGCTACGAGCAATCTCAGGTTGCCCGGCGACGACTCGGCGCCGCACCTCACGCACGGTTTCGATCACCATCTCGTGCTCGCCCAAGTGGCAGCCGATCGGCGGAAAATGGCTCGCCTCCATCTGCTCGTTTTCGAATGCGAAGTGCGCCTCGCAATGGGCAATCAGGCGATCCAGGGCAACGAGCACGTCATCGCCTTCGACCGCGTCAATGGCATTTAGGGCCTCGACAAAATCGGCGTGGTGGCGGTCAATTTCACCATTGCCGGTGGACAGTTCGGGGGTCAGGGTCAACATGGCAGGTTTGTCGATTGGCGCCCGGGCGCGCCCAAATCAAAACAGGTGCGGCAAAGGCCGGGTCGTATACTGTGAAGGTCCATTTTAAGGCTTCTAGCCCATGACGTATCGGCTCCTTGCGGCGGCATGTTTTTCGTGGATTGCGCTGTCCGCAGCCGACGCGCAATCCCTGGTGCCAGGCGATGCGGCGCTGATCGCGGCGGCGGAGCAAGGCGATACATCGGCCGTTGAGCGTCTGATCCGGGAGGGCGCCAGTGTCAGGGCGCGTGACCCTGCGGGGCGCACCGCCCTGCTGGCCGCAACCCAGCACAACCGCGTTGAAGCGGCCCGACGCCTGATCGCAGCCGGGGCCGACGTGAACGCCCAGGACAGCATTCAGGACAGCCCCTACCTGCTCGCGGGCGCGCGCGGCCATGTTGAAATCCTGCGCATGACGCTGTCCACCGGCGCCGATTTGGCCAGCACCAACCGCTACGGCGGCACGGCGCTGACGCCGGCCTGCCACTACGGACACGTCGAGGCGGTGCGTGAACTGCTCAAGACCAGCGTAGCCATCAACCATGTCAACAAACTCGGCTGGACCTGCCTGCTCGAAGCGGTGATCCTCGGCGATGGCGGGGCACGGCACACCGAGATTGTGCGCATGGTGGTGGCAGCCGGAGCCAACGTCAATCTGGCGGATCGCGAAGGCGTTTCCCCACTGCGCCACGCACGCCAGCGCGGTCAGGGCGCCATCGCTCGCATTCTGGAGCAGGCCGGCGCACGCTAGACGTTCGGTTTCAAACCGGCGGGCGCAACCAATCGGCGCAACTCCAGGGTGCGCGACTCGGGTCGGCACCAGCAACGCACCCGGCGCTATCCGCCGAGTTGGGTATAGACGAGCTCGGACAACTGCAGCAGGCGACTGCGCTGCAAGTCACCCGACAAGGCATAGCTCAAGTCGCGATCGATCCAGTAAAACGCCGACACCGGCCCGTTGTTCTCGAAGCGAAACGCCGTCGGTATGGTGGTCGCGTTTTTCGGCATGGCGGACAAATACAGGGTGACGCGCTCGCCGCCGGCGTTCTGGTACATGAACTGCGCGCGTGCGCCATTGTCCCCGGGGAGCAACCGGCCTCCAACCAGGTCAAACCCCTGCGCCTGCAGCAGCGGCGCCTTGAGTTGGGTGCCAAGTCGCTTCGACAGCCATTGCACCAGGTGCTGTTGCTCGGCGGCGGCCACTTCCACCGGATGCCGTACCTCGGGCGAGTACACCACGTGCGCTGCCATCGCATCGCGCGCAAAGCGCTTGGCGGCGAACACCACGGAACCGGAACTGCCCGACGCTGCATACCAGGCGTGTCCGAACCAGCCGGCAGCACTCATCGTCACGCTCGCCACCAATGCCGCTGCGACGGCCGTCAGCCAGCGCTGGCGTTGCGGGTTGAGCGCGGCAATCAAACGCTCCGGCACCGGCTCATCGAGCGCTTCGCGCGCCAGTGCGCGCAGCGCGTCGTTCTGGGCGCGCCAGGCATCGGCCTTGGCGCGCGCCTCGGGCTGGCCGGCGAGCCATGTTTCAACCTCGGCACGCCGTTCCGGCCCGAGGCGGCCATCCGCGAGTGCGTGCAGATCGTCTTCAGTCATCATGGTCATTTCATCACCTTCAATTGTGGGCGGCTCACCTTGGTCGGTACCACCCCATCCATCAATTCTGCGAGGCGCTTGCGCGCTCGCGACAGCCGCGACATCACCGTTCCGATCGGCACGTTGATCAGGATGGCCGCCTCGGCATACGAAAAATCCTCCAGCGCCACCAGCAGGACGATTTCGAGTTGATCGGCCGGCAACTGGCGCAGCGCACGCTCAAGGTCGAGCCGCACGCCGGGATCCAGTACCGGCCCTTCGATGTCGATGTCGTCCATCGATACCGCATCGCGCCGCGCCGCATACGCCTTGCCGCGCACCTGGTTCACGAACAGGTTGTGCATCACGGTAAACAGCCACGCACGCAACTGCAGTGCCGGTTCCGCGCCGGGTTGCCACAACTGCCACTTGATGCAGGCACGCTCGAGCGTGTCCTGCACCAGGTCGTCGGCGCGGTGCGCGTCTCCAGTCAGGAGACGGGCATAGCGCCGCAGCCGCGGAATATGCGCAATGATGCTGTTTCGGTCCATGCCCCGGCTTGTGTCAACTGGCGTTGTCATTGGCCCCCATGCTACAGGGTTGAACGGTAAACAATCGGCGGCGCCGTTTTATTCCCCGCGTCGATATCTTCATGCCCTGAATTAAGGGGTAAATACCGCCCTGTCAGCGCTGCACCGCCGAGGCGATCCATCCGGACAGCGCCGCCACTGCGGCATCGGTTTCAAACCAAAGCGGCTGGGCGGCCAGGATACGCTCGCGCAAGCTGGCGCGCCGGCCCGGATCAGCCGCGTGGGCCACGGCCAGCGCAACATAGTGTTCGCGTGACGTCGCCACACAGTCGTTGATGTCGGCTTGCGCGTAAATGCCGGCCGTCATGCGACTGCGAAACAATTCGCCGGGCAGGGTAATGACCGCCACGCCGAGCGAAAGCGCCACATACGTCGTGACGCCGCCGGAAAAATGAAACGGGTCAAGCACGCAATCGGCGGCAAGCAGCAGGCTCAGAAACTCTTCCTTGGGCGCGAACGGCCGGAAACTGATGCGCTCCGCAACGTCGGGCATCACGGCCTCGAAACGCTGTTCAAGCTGGACCTGCCACTGCGCGTGCTCGCGGTCGGCAAACAACACGACTTCGGCGGCCGCATCTGCACGCAGGATCTGTCCCAACGCCCAATCGAAGTCCGGATGCATTTTTTGCAGCATCATCGGGCACAGGTAGACGTGCGTGTGGGCGTCCCATCCCAGTGCCGCGCGATCAAGCGGCGTGGACGGCGCTTCGGTCCTGGCCACCCATACCGGGATCACAGGCAGGCGCGCCAGCTTTTCGCTGTAATCGCGCTGCGCATCGTCGCGATCCTGGTGGACGTTGCTGATGAACCAGTCCAGCGTCGGAATGCCCGACGTGCACGGATGGCCGACCAGAAGTGCCTGCACCGGCGCAAGCCGGCTCATGCTCAAAAAATAGGGAAATGGATGCATCGCAACGTCGGTGTAGACCAGCACATCGAGTTGCGCCGCTTCGACCTGGTTACGCGCAGCCTCGAGGCTGCGCTCGAGAAATTCGTGGCGCCCGTGGCGCTCCGCCGCGACGCGCAGCGGCTCGTCGACTTTGTCCATGTAGGTAAACAGGGTGCAATCAAATCTGCCGGTTTCGATGACCAGGCGCAGCAGGTTGTTGTACCAGGCGCCCACCGAGTGGCGGTTCAGGTACATCGACACGAAACCGACGCGCAGGCGGCGCGCGGTCACCGGAGCCGCTGCAGCTGCGCGGGCCGCCGCCGCATGGGGCGCCACGTAGCCCAGCGACGGCGTGCAGGCCAGGAACAGGCGCGCGAGCCGCGTGTTCAGGCTGCGGTCATCGCCGCCCTGGTAGCCGAGATAAAAAACGGTACGGTGGATGTCCTGCAACGGGTCGGCAATCCGCGGCGGGTCGGCAAGCAGTGCAGCGAGCTCACGCTCGAACCAGGCACGCTGCTCCGCCAGCTGTGCGGCGGAGGGCGCAATCTGGGGAAGCGCGTCAATCAACCGGTTGATGCGCAGGGCGCCGCGCTCCGCCGGCAGGGCCACGGCCAGCGCGCGGTCGTAATCGCGTCTGCCGGCGACGGTATCGCCGTCGAAATAACCGCAAAATCCGAGCATGCCGAGCGGGGCGGCGGCGCTTGGCATCAGCCGGTGCGCGAGTTCGAAACAGCCGCGCGCGGACTCGATGCGCATGTCGCGCAGGTGGACCAGTCCGCGGGTATAAAAATGCTGGGCCGCGCTATCGTCAGGCACGCTGGTGGCATCCAGTTCGCGCGCCCTCTCGAACAGCAAAACTGCCTCCTCCGTGCGCCCGTCGGCCTCGGCCGCCAGGGCCTGGTGCAGCAATGTGCACATTGGGACCGGAATGTGCTCACCCCAATCGTCCGCAGCGAAAAACCGGTCGGGCGCGGCTTTGCGCTGCGGCAACAGTGCTGCGAGCAAGCGCCCGAACATCAGGCAGTGCCGTCGCGCATGCCGCGCGGCACCCGGATCGGCAGGTCGAGCAGCATCTGCCCCATGCCCTTACCGAGAGGATCGACGCGCAGGCTCGCCATGCCGCCGCCGTCGAGCGCCTGATCCAGCACAAAATTGAAGGCATGAATCCCAGGCAGGTCGTAGCGCACCACCTCGCCTTTGACCAGATGGGAAAAATAGGCCTTCACCGCGTCCGGCGTCAGTTGTACCCGCAGCAGGGGCAGGTACTCCGGGTCACGCGCGATCACGCCGATATTGCTGATGTTGCCCTTGTCGCCGCTGCGCGCATGGGCCAGCCTGACCAGCGGAACCGCCACCATGCCAGGATCCGCTGCCACCAAAGGTTCCGGCGGATGGGCCGTCGAAATCCTTGGTGGATGCGCGTCTCCAGCCGCTTGCCCGGCGGGAATCGAAACCGGCTGGCTCGTCCCCTCGAATGTCACCAGCGCTTGCACCGCATGCTTGGGCAACAGGAAAGAGAACATGCGTATGCTGGGTGCCGGCTTGCTGCGCCCTCCCCCCATGCCGGTGGTACCGGGCGACCAGGAGGTGCCAGCCGGCGCAACCTCGCGCGCAAACACGCCCAGCGCCTTGGGATTGTCATGCCGCACCGACAGGCGCAACACTGCCTCGCGCGTCGCCCCGGTACGGGCATGCGGGCCGTATTGGTGTTCGGCACCGATGATCTCGACGCGTGTTTCCAGGTAGTCGGCAAATTTGAGCCGCTTGAACATCGCTTCGGTACGCTCGACGATCGCCGCACCGGTACGGTGTGCCTTCTTGGCTGCGTCAATGCCGGTGATGAGGAGCATCGCCTGCGCGCGCCAGCCGTCCATGTAGGTGGTGGACACCTTGTAGCTGTCGGTTGGCGCCCTGCCCCGCGCGCCCTGCACCAGCACCCGGTGCGCATTGTCCGCGCCGCCAGTGCTGTTGCTGCCCGTTGCGTCGTCGATCACCATGGTCACTTGCGTGAAGTCGCACACCACGTCGGGCAACACGTAGGCTGCCGGGTCGCCGATTTCATAGAGCATTTGCTCGGCGATGGTTGCGACATTCACCAAACCGCCGGTTCCCGGAGGCTTGGTCACAACAAACGATCCGTCAGCGCGGCACTCGACGATCGGGTAGCCGATGTTGGCCCAATCGGGCACCGATTCCCAATCGGTGAACAGGCCGCCAGTCGCCTGCGCCCCGCACTCGATGATGTGCCCGGCCAACGAACCCTGGGCCAGCTTGTCGTACTCGTCGTGCGCCCAGCCGAACCCGTGCATCAGGGGGCCGAGGGTGACGGCGCTGTCGACGCAGCGGCCGGTGATCACGACATCCGCGCCGCGCCCGAGCGCCTCTGCAATCGGGATCGCGCCTAGGTAGGCGTTGGCCGACAGGATTTTTTCCGGCAACGGCGCACCCGAGAACATTTCGGTGACACCCTGCTCGCGCAGCGCCGCGATGCGCGTCAGCACGTCGTCGCCTTCTACTACCGCAATGCGCAGATTGACTCCCTGCTCGGCACACAACTTTTGCAGGGCCGCCGCGCAGGCGGCCGGGTTCACCCCGCCGGCATTGCTCACCACCTTGACGCCCTTTGCGGCGACATCGCGCAACACGCTCTTCATCGCCACGTCGACAAAGTCGGTCGCGTAACCCAGCGCCGGGTCTTTGGTCCGGGCGTTGATCAGGAGCGACATGGTCAGCTCGGCAAGATAGTCGAATACCAGGTAGTCGACGCCGGCGGCCACCAGTTGCGGCGCGCCGAGCGCGCTATCCCCCCAGAAACCCGAGGCGCCGCCGATGCGGATGATTTTTTCGGTCATGTGGCCAGTCCAGAAGCGGGAGGCGTAAAATTGTGTCGCATATTGTCTCACCCCGCTCCCGCGCCGCGCCGCACCTCTTCACGGAAACGACACCCATGGCCACCATTCGCTACGAGGACTTCGTCTCGTCCATCGCCGACGCCCTCCAGTTCATCAGCTATTACCACCCGAAGGACTACCTGCAGCACCTGGCACGCGCCTACGAGCGCGAGCAGTCGCCGGCGGCCAAGGACGCGATCGCGCAGATTCTGACCAACAGCCGCATGAGTGCCGAAGGCCACCGGCCGATCTGCCAGGACACCGGCATCGTCAACATCTTCCTGAAGATCGGCATGGACGTGAAGTTCGAGGGATTTGCCGCCGGCGTCACCGATGCCTGCAACGAAGGCGTGCGCCGCGGCTACATGAACCCGGACAACGTGCTGCGCGGCTCGGTGCTGGCCGATCCGCAATTCACGCGCAAGAACACCAAAGACAACTCCCCTGCCGTGATCAACATGGAGCTGGTGCCAGGCAACAGCATCGACATCAATGTCGCGGCCAAGGGCGGCGGCTCGGAGAACAAGTCGAAGCTGATCATGATGAACCCCTCCGACAGCCTGGTCGACTGGGTCATCAAGACGGTGCCGACCATGGGCGCCGGCTGGTGTCCGCCCGGCATGCTCGGCATCGGCATCGGCGGCACTGCCGAAAAAGCCATGCTGATGGCCAAGGAAGTGCTGATGGAGCCGATCGACATGCACGAGCTGCTGGCGCGTGGCCCCAAGGACAAGGTGGAGGAATTGCGCATCGAGCTCTACGAAAAGGTCAACGCGCTCGGCATCGGCGCGCAGGGGCTGGGCGGCCTTACCACGGTGCTCGACGTGAAAATCATGCAGTACCCGACCCATGCGGCTTCCAAGCCGGTGGCGATGATCCCGAACTGTGCCGCCACGCGCCACGTGCACTTCGTGCTTGATGGCTCCGGCCCCGCTGTGTTCGAGCCGCCTTCGCTCGATGATTGGCCCAAGGTCAACTGGACGCCCGACGTCGAGAAGAGCCGCCGGGTGGATGTCAACACCCTCACCAAGGAGCAAGTGGCTGCCTGGAAACCCGGCGAAACCCTGCTGCTCAACGGCAAGATTCTCACCGGTCGCGACGCCGCGCACAAGCGCATCCAGGACATGTTGGCCAAGGGCGAGAAGCTGCCGGTCGATTTCACCAACCGCATCATTTATTACGTCGGTCCGGTCGACCCGGTGCGCGATGAAGTGGTCGGCCCGGCCGGCCCCACCACCGCGACGCGTATGGACAAGTTCACCGAGATGATGCTGGCACAAACCGGCCTGATCTCGATGATCGGCAAGGCCGAGCGTGGCCCGGTGGCGATTGAAGCGATCAAGAAGCACAAGAGCGCTTATCTGATGGCAGTGGGCGGCGCGGCGTACCTCGTCGCCAAGGCGATCAAACAATCCAAAGTGGTCGGCTTTGCCGACCTCGGCATGGAAGCCATCTACGAGTTCGATGTGAAGGACATGCCGGTCACGGTGGCGGTGGATTCGGGCGGCACCTCGGCGCACATCACCGGCCCGGCGCTGTGGAGCCAGCGCATTCATGACCTGAAGATTCCGCTGAAGGTGGCGTGATGGCGCAGTGGCTGCGTTTCGCACAAGGCGCGAGCGTCGGCTTCGGCACGCTTGAAGGGCCTCGCATCGCGGTGCATGCAGGCGATATGTTTACGGGCTGCCAGCCGACCGGGCAGACCCTCGCTCTGGCTGATGTCACCCTGCTTGCACCTTGCGTACCGACCAAGATGCCGGCGCTGTGGAACAATTTTTACGAGCGCGCCACCAAAGAAAACATCGCCCTGCCGCCTGATCCGCTTTACTTTCTCAAGGGCAACAACTCGTTCTGTGCGCACGGCACCGTCATCCAGAAGCCGGCCCAGTTCGACGGCAAGGTCGTATTTGAGGGCGAACTCGGCATCGTCATCGGCAAGCGCATGTGCAATGTGTCCGAAGCCGACGCGGCCGATTACATCTTCGGTTACACCTGCGTCAACGACGTCACCGCCGCCGACATCCTGCGCATGAACCCGACCTTCGAGCAGTGGGTGCGCAGCAAGAGCTTCGACACATTCTGTCCGATCGGCCCGGTAATCACTACCGGCGTCGATGTCATGAATTTGCGCGTCAAGTCCATCCTGGTCCAGCCCGACGGCACGGTGCAGGAGCGACAGAATTATCCAGTAATCGACATGATCTTCCCGCCAGTGAAACTAGCGAGCCTGATTTCACGCGACATGACCCTCGAGCCCGGCGACATCATCGCCTGCGGCACCTCGGTCGGCGCCGGCGCCATGAAACCGGGAGGCGTAATACGCATCCAGATCGATGGCGTCGGCACGCTGGAGAATCGCTACCAGGCCTGATGCGGGCCACGCCACGTCATCAAGAGTCTTGGTGGGAGCGGCTGTCCAGCCAAGATGCTCCAAAACCGTTGGTGCAGGCGGATGTCACGGGCGCGGCGGCCCAATCTGCGCGGATCAATCGGCAGTGATTTTCGAGTCGCTGATGAATTTCTTCCAGCGCCCGATATCCGCTCGGATCACTGCGCTCATCTCTTCGGGTGTGCTGGTAGCAGGAATCAAGCCTTGCTTGAGGAGCGTTTCGCGTACGTCGGGCAGTGCCAGTACGGCCGCGACCTCGCGATTGACTCGCGCGACGATGTCGCGCGGCATGCCGGCCGGGCCGGCGATCCAGTAGTACAAGTCGATATCCAGGTTCTTCAGATTCGCCTCGGCAAAACTGGGCATGTCGGGGGCCAGCACGGAACGGCTTTCACCGGACACGGCAATCACGTTGAGGCGGCCGGCCTTGGCAAACGGCAGTGCCGTGTGCACCGGCAGCACGGCCAGCTGCACCTGTCCACCGAGCAGGTCGGTATTGGCCGCCGCTGCATTCTTGTAGGGAACATGCACGATATCGAGGTTGAGGCGCTGCTTGAGCAGTTCGACGGCCAGGTGCTGAGGAGTGCCGTTGCCAGGTGAACCATAGTTGATCTTGCCGGGGCGCGCCTTCACGTAGGCCACCAGTTCATCAAGCGTCTTGACCGGTAGCGCGGTGGCGTTGACTACCAGCGCCAGATTGCCGGTGGCCAGTTTTCCGGCCACGGTAAAGTCGTTGTTGGGCTCGTAGGGCAGGTTCTTGTACAGCGCCGGCGTGATCACGAAAGTATTGACCGTGATCATCATGGTGTAGCCATTCGGCTGCGCCTTGGCAACGAAATCGGCCCCCAGGTTGCCGCTGGCACCGGGTTTGTTGTCGACAACAAACCCCTGGCCGAGTCGTTCGGCCAGTTTGGGGCTCAGGGTTCGGGCAATGATGTCGATGCCGGTACCGGGCGCGTAGGGCACGATCAAGTTGACGGGGCGCACCGGCCAGGCCTGCGCGCTGGCGCCCGAGATGGTGCCGGCGAGCGTGCACAAAGAAACCAAGGCTGACACAAAGACGTGCAACGACATGCGGGTTCTCCTCAAGGAATTCATGTTGATGGCCCAGTCGGCAGGCCGAGCAATTTCAGGGCGTTTTCGAAGTAAATCTTGCGCCGGTCCGGCTCGGCCAACCCGAGGTCTTCGATCGAACGAATACCCTCGCGGATGAACATGGGGCCACCTTCCGGATCGAACGGGCAATCGCTGGCAAAAACGACCTTGTCGGCGCCGAAAAAATCGAGCCCGCAACGCAGCGCCGAGGCAGAGCCGCCCAGCACGGTGTCGGCATAGAACATCTTGAAATACTCGATCGGCTTCCTCGCCATGCGCTTGAGAAGCTCCTCGTAATTGTCATCGGCGCTGCGGCTGCCAAGCTGCGCCCACAGGGTATCCATGCGCCCACCGAAATATGGCGCCATCGCGCCGCAGTGATGGGTAATGATGCGCAACTCGGGGAGGCGCTCGAGCATCCCCGAAAACACGATGCGCGCCATTGCCACGCTGGTCTCGTAGGGCCAGCCCAGCACCTGCCAGATTTCGAACTTGGACTTGTCTTCACTCGTATAATCGGGGCGCGAGCCGGGACGAATCGGATGCATCCAGACGGGCATGCCGTGGTGAACCGTAATCCGCTCAAACACCGGAAAGAACGCTTCCTCGTCGAGGGGGCGGCCATTGACGCTGGTGCATACCTGGACGCCGCGCGCGCCGAGCTGGTTGATCGCCCGGTCCATTTCTTCGAGCGCCGCGGGCACGTTGTTCATCGGCAGGGACGCCACAAATGCCGGGAAGCGCTGCGGCCACCTGGCGACCATGCGCGCCATGCCGTCGTTGGCAACACGCGCGAGCTCGGGGGCGAGGTCCGGCCCGCCAAGAGCTTCAGGCGGCGGCAGCGCCAGGGTCAGCACCTGCTGCACCTCGGGCCACTGCTCGAGCATGTGCACCCGAGCCTCGATGTCCCACAGCATGCGCAAACCCGACATGCGCTTCACAATACCCTGGTCCTTTGAGTGCTGTTTCATCAGATCAAGGTAGGCGACCGGCATCACATGATTGAAAATGTCGATTTTTTTCAAAGGGCATCCTGCCGTAAATGCGAGGCTGGAGTGTCAGCCCGATGCCGTAGCCCTGTCAATGACGGACGTGAAGAAGAAGGCGCACGCCCCCGTGATGCCTGCCGTAAAATACGCCTCTTGAGGTAGCCGGGCCCAAGCCCGGGTCCGCCGTCCGCTCCACGTCATAGGGTAACGCCCACATGTCCATACCCAGCCTTGCCAGAACCTGCACCCTGTTAGCCGCCCTGGCCGCACCCTCGCTGGGGGTTGCGCAGCAAGCCGACGCCCGCGGCGATGACGAAGCCTTCCTGCGCGGCATGCAGGCCAAATCCAAGAAGCAGGTTGCGCTGGCGATCCAGGAATTCACCCTGGCGGCGTCGACCGGTCATGCCGACGCGCAACACCTGCTTGGCATCATGTATCTGCGCGGGGACGGCGTCAAGGCCGACCCCAAGCAGGCGATGGTCTGGTTCGAACAAGCGTTGACGCGCAACCATCCGCTGGCAGCCACCACGCTCGGTGAGATGTACGAGCAGGGCACCGGCATGCCGAAGAACCCGGCCCGCGCCGCCGAACTTTACGAAAAAGCGGCCTTTATCGGCTTTCCGCCGGCGCAGACCAAGCTTGGCGCACTTTATGAAGTCGGCAGCGGCGTGCCGCAAAGCCCGCATACGGCACTTGACTGGTATTCCCTCGCGGCGGCGCAGGGCTACTGGGACGCGCAGCACCGCCTTGGCAAGATGCTCAAGGAGGGCAAGACCAACGAAGTCGAATACAAGGAGTCGGTGCGCTTGTTTGAGGCATCCGCCAAGGGCGGCAACTCGTTTGCCAAGGTGTCGCTCGGCGAAATGTACGAGGACGGGCTCGGCGTCAAGGCCGATCGCGGCAGGGCCGCGCAGTTGTACCGTGAAGCGATCAAGGACGGCGAGCCTGCCGGAAAACGCAAGCTTGCCGAGCTGATGTCCGGCAAAAAGAAAGCCCCGATGCCGGCCAAGCAGCCCAAGCCCAAAGTGCTGGTGGCAAAAAAAGCGATATAGCGGAAGCTGATCATGACCCTGAACGAAACCCACGACGTCTCCCACACCAGTTGGGTCGACAGCGCAAACGCACCCGGCAGCGACTTCACGATCCAGAATCTCCCGTATGGCGTATTTCGCCGCAAGGACAGCACCGACCCGTTCCGCATCGGTGTCGCCATCGGCGACCAGATCCTTGACCTGCAGGCGGCGTTCCAGGCCGGCTTGTTCGCTGGTGAAGCCCGCGAGGCAGCCGCGCTGGTACAAGGCGCGACGCTGAATGCATTCATGGGGGCCGGGCAGAAAGCATGGGGGGCGTTGCGCCTTGCCCTGTCACGGGTGCTGCGTTCCGGCAGCAAGGACCAGACCGCCCGCGCCGGCCTGCTGGTCGCGCAAGCCGATGCCGACATGGCGCTGCCCGCAAGGATTGGCGACTACACCGATTTTTTCACCTCGATCCATCACGCCACGTCAGTCGGCAAGCTGTTCCGGCCAGACAACCCGCTGATGCCCAACTACAAGTATGTGCCGATTGCCTACCATGGCCGCTCGTCATCGATCGGCGTGTCCGGGCAATCGTTTCCGCGCCCGCTCGGGCAGACCATGCCACCCGGCGCGACAGCGCCGAGTTTCGGAGCGTCGAAGCGCCTCGACTACGAACTGGAACTGGCCGTCTGGGTGGGCTCCGGCAATGCGCAGGGCGCACGGATTTCGATCGACCGGGCAGAAGCACATGCGTTCGGCATGTGCCTGCTCAACGACTGGTCGGCGCGCGATGTTCAGGCATGGGAGTACCAGCCCCTCGGCCCGTTTCTCGGCAAGAATTTTGCCTCGACCATCTCGCCCTGGGTGGTGACGATGGAAGCACTCGAACCGTTTCGCACTGCCTGGATCCGGCCTCAAGCCGATCCGCAACCGCTGCCTTACCTCGATTCACCGGAAAATCGCGTCGGCGGTGCGATCGATATCGCGGTTGAGGCGTGGCTGCAGACATCACGCATGAAACAGGCTGCGATTGCACCACAGCGCTTGTCCCGATCAAGTTTCAGGCACGCCTACTGGACCGTTGCGCAGATGCTCACCCACCATACTGTGGGCGGCTGCAATCTCCAGCCCGGGGACCTGCTCGGTACCGGAACCCAGTCGGGACCGACGCCCGAGGAAGCCGGGTCGCTTCTGGAGCTCAGCGTGGGCGGCAAGCAATCGCTGCAGTTGCCCGACGGTGAAACCCGTACCTTCCTGGAAGACCACGACACCTTGACGCTCAAAGCCTACTGCGAGGCAACGGGCCGGGCGCGGGTCGGTTTTGGTGCCTGCAGCGGTACGGTCCTGCCGGCGCTCTGAGCGCAAAACGGGTTGGTTTCAGCTCGTCGCAGCGTTGGCCGACGCGGATGACGTCAGCCATTTCTTGATACGGTTGGCGTCACCAATCCGCGACAACTTGCCCCAGGAATCGAGCAGCACTATCACCATCGGCCGTCCCTGAATTTTTGCCTGCATGACGAGGCAACGACCGGCCTCGTTGATGAAGCCGGTCTTGGACAGGCCAATCTCCCACTTCTCGCTGGCAACCAGGCGATTGGTATTGTTGAACTTGATTTCACGCCCGGCCACGTTCACCTGGTGAGATGTATTGGTCGAATACTGGCGGATCAGACTGTGCCGGTGCGTTTCACGGACCAGCTTGGCAAGGTCGGCCGCTGTCGACACGTTGGCGCTCGACAGGCCGGTCGGATCGACAAAACGGGTGCTCATCATGCCCAGTTCGCGCGCCTTGGCGTTCATCGCCTCGACGAACGCCGACAAGCCGCCAGGGAAGGTGCGGCCCAAGGCATGGGCAGCGCGATTTTCCGAGGCCATCAAGGCCAGGTGCAGCATGTCGTTGCGTGACAGTTCGGTCCCCACCTTGAGGCGCGAACGGCTGCCGCGCTCGGTGTCGATGTCCTCGCCGGTAATTTCCACCCGCTGGGTCAATGCCACCTGCGCGTCCAGGATGACCAGCGATGTCATCAACTTGGTAATCGAAGCAACCGGGTGGACGTCATCGATATTTTTTGAAAATATCGTTTCACCCGTAACCTGGTCGACTACCAGCGCAACATTGGATTTGAGGCCCAGCCCCGCGCCGGCTGCCGACACCTTGAGCGCCCGCACCTGATAGGCCGCCTGGTGCGGATTGAGCTTCTTCTTGGCGACCACGTTGGCGCGACGCGACTTGTCCTTCTGCTGCGTTGCCTCGGCAAGCAGGGGTGCCAAGGCGATGCAAAGGGCGAGAGTCCAACCGATCCGTTTGCTCCTCACAGCCATTGGCCGCTCCCCCGATTTCGATCCCAACTGCGGATTTTAGTCAATTTGAAATAAATTACAAGAATGAAGGCGTTACAGCACTAATCGGGATTTTTTCTAGAATAGGCCAAGATGCTTTGGTCTTTACTGGTGCCGATCAAGATCGCGTGCGTGTCGGCCTTCCCGGTAGCACCAGAACGACGGCCAACGCACCGACGATGAGCACCAGCGCGATCCAATCGCGCGGGCTTGGCGTTTCGCCGAGCATCGCCATGCTCAGCAACACGCCCACCACCGGTACGCTCAAGCTCGATATCGCGGTGACGCTAGCCGGTACCAAGCCGACCAGCTTATAGAACGCCCAGTAGCACAGCACCCCGGCGATCAGCACGTTATACACGAGCGCCCAGAACGCGGCGGCAGACATCGCAGGTATTCCAAGCCCGCCGTTCAACGCCGCAAGCAGCGCCAGGGGCACCCCGCCCGCAGCCATCATCCAGGCTGTCTGCACGGTCGGAGGCATGGAAAACGGGCGCGCCTTCACCAAGGTGATGCCGATCGCCCAGGTGGTCGCGGCGCCAAGCATGCACAACGTACCGACCGGGGTGCTCGAGATCGCCGACAGGTCTTCTGCCATCAGCAATGCAATGCCGAGCAGCCCCATGATGAGCCCGGCGATGCTGCGCCCGTTGAGTCTCTCGCGCAGAACCCACGCCGAAAGCAGCACCAGCCAGAGAGGCATGGTGTAACCGATCATGGAAGCGCGCCCGGCAGGCAACAGCAGGACGCCGAAGCCGGAAAACGCGTTCCAGCCGACAATCGAAAACAGTGCCACCAGCAGCAGGCGCCCGCGCTCGCCGCGCGGCAGGGCCAGCGGCAATCCCGAGGCTGCCGCGATGGCAAACAGGCCCACCATGCTGCCCCACACGCAGACCAGCCGAAACCAGAATACCGGCAATTCGCGCACGGCGATCTTGAGTACCGGCCAATTCCCTCCCCAGAAGAGCGCCAACACAACGAGCAAGACGTAAGCGCTACGCGGTATCGCGGTGCCAGCGTGCTTCGGTGAACTCATCGACCCGGCCGCGAGGGTGCGCGATAACCGGCATCCGGACATGGTGGCCGGGCGGAAAATCCGGCACAATCACGGCATAAAGCTAAAACGGCAATGGAGAAACAGTCAATGAATCTCAAAATCAGCAAAAAAGAATGGATTCTGGTCGGCATGGTAGCGGTGATCGCACTGCTGGCAAACCTGCCGGCAAGCCTCACGGACGGATTGGGAATCAAGGTTGAATACCTGCTCATTACGCTCGGCGCCGTCGTGTTCGTCGCCCTGCTGCTGTACATGCGGTTTACGTTTTTTCTGATCATCGTGCTGCTGGTGATCGGCGCCAATTTGCCCGGCCAGTACGCGCAGGCGCTCGGCATTTCCAAGATCCCCCTGATTCTCGCCCTGGCGTTGATGGTCGGGGTGTCCCTGATCAACCACATGGTCAAGCTGATGCCCACGGGCCTGGAGCGCGACAACAGTACCGAAGCGCAGAAGGCCCTATTCTACGCAATCGAAAAGGGCAACCTGGTTTACGCGCAGAAGCTGCTCAACATGAACCTTGACCCGAACGTGCGCGGACCGGGGGGATATTCGTGCCTGATGTACGCTGCGGCAAAGGGACACGCCGGCCTGGTTGAATTATTCCTGCGCAACGGTGCCGATTCGACACTGGTCAACACCGAAGGCGATTCGGCGGTAGATCTGGCGCTACGCCTGGGCCACTCGCAGATTGCAGACACGCTCAAACAGGCGCGCATGCAACAAATGGCGGTCAAGAGCGGCAATACGGTGGATGCCGGCGCCATGACCAACTAGGGAAAAGCTGAATAAGTCCCTGATCTGCGGGCTACCGCACGACAGTATTGAACGAAATCAGGGTGTTGCAAGAGCGGTGTTCCTTCCCTGCGGACTTATTCAGCCCTTCCCTAGGATAACCGCGCGCCACGCCGTCAATCCCGGAATACCGCAAATTCCGATAGCGCCGCCCGCTCGGTCCTGAGCTGGTTTGCCACCGCAGCAGGGTCCTCATACCCAAGCGACATTCCGCACAATACCTGTTCGTTTTCAGGCAGTGCCAGTGCGGCCCCGACTACCTGGTGGTAGGTTGCAAAGGCCTGCTGCGGGCAGGTGTCTAGGCCACGGCCGCGGGCCGCGACCATGATGTTCTGCAGGAACATGCCGTAGTCCAGCCAGCAGCCGGCTTCCATGCGCCGGTCTATCGTGAAAATCAATCCGACCGGTGCCCCAAAAAACGTGTAATTGAGCCCGTGCTGCGCGTGCATTTTGTCGTAGTCGGTCTTGCCGATGCCGAGCAGCCCGTACAGATCCCAGCCGAGCTTGCGGCGGCGCCCGAGGTACGGCTCGAACCACTGGCGCGGGTAGTACTGGTATTCCTCGGCGTGCAGCGGCGGCTCCTTGCGCTTCTTGCGCTCGTAATCCGCATCGTGCGCTGCCAGCACGCTGGCGCTGAGCCTCTGCTTGGCACTGCCGGTCAGCACGTAGACCTTCCACTCCTGGATATTGGTGCCCGACGGGGCACGACCGGCCACAGTGAGAATGTCCTCGATGACGCCACGCGGCACCGGTGTCGCAAGAAAACCGCGCACCGAGCGGCGGCTGGTGATTGCATGATCGACGCTTTGCTGCGCTTGCATGGTGATCCTTTCAACGGGCCAAAGGGGATTTTTGCATCAACGCGAACTTCTACCTCAATAGCTCGCACGGCGCACCGGTACCCGAACAACCAGTGCCACACCGGCGACCGCCAGACCCATGCCGGCAAACGCCAGCGGCGTGAGCTTTTCATCGAACAGCAACCAGGCCACCAGCGCGGTTACCGGCGGCACAAGATACATCAAGCTCGATACCTGAGTGGCAGCGCCGCGACGAATCAGCAGCAGCAACAACGAGATGGCACCGAACGACAGCACCACGACCAGCCAGCCCAGGGCGAATACGAACGAGCCGGTCCATTCAACGCTGCCGGTCTCGAAAACCAGCGACAGCGGCAGCAGAACCGCCCCTGCAGCCACAAACTGCACGACGGACTGGGTCCGCAGGTCCTGGGTGCCGCAAAAACGCTTCTGGTAAAGCGTACCAGCAGTCATCGATAGCAAGCCCAGGGTTGCCGCACCAAGCGAGGCCCAACCAAGCCCGCCGCTGCCCACTTTGCCGGACACCACCAGCGCAACCCCGCCAAATCCGAGCACAAAGCCGACCCACTGGCGCCCGCTCACGCGCTCGCCCAGTGATGACGTCGATGTTGACG
Organism: Burkholderiales bacterium; assembly: GCA_947473125.1. Lineage (GTDB taxonomy): Bacteria > Pseudomonadota > Gammaproteobacteria > Burkholderiales > JAEUOS01 > CANJDH01. Next base: position 35,227 of record CANJDH010000014.1, on the reverse strand, counting down.
CATAGGCGGCAGTCAGTATCGGCTGCAGACTGACGATCAGCGCCGACACGCCGGCCGACATGCCAAGGTCAATCGACACGAACACCCCGCCCAGGTAGCCTGCCTGGAGCAGCACGCCGGCCATCGCGACATGCCCGATCTGCGCGCCGCGCGGCCACACCGCCCGCGTGGCGAGTGCCAGCATCATCATGAGCGCGATGACGGTCGCAAACCGCCACAGGAGGAACTTGAGTGGCGGCGCATACGGCAGCCCAAACTTGGCGCCAATGAACCCTGTGGCCCATAGCAGCACAAACAACGCCGGCATGGCGCGTACAAACAATCCGCTGCGGCCACCCGAATCGGTCAAGGATTCACTCCAACGCACGCGGCCCCGTTCAACCGCGCCGAATCGACTGCCCTTCTTGCAGCGCAGCGAAACTCCCGCACGTCGCAAAGATTCTCACCCTCGGTTAATAGTAGCGTCACACTAATTCTTTTAAATAATTAATAATCAATATGTTACAGACAAATATTGGACGGCATGCTGCATCGCACCAAAAACCTCTTGACTTCACTTTTTTCATCCATATAATTTGAATTGTTGCGATGCACCAATAGATGTGTATCCGAAAAGGTCAAGTTTCAAACCCGTAGCAAACCCGTCATTCACCAACCTGAGGGAAACACCATGTACACCACTCCTGAGCAGTTCGCATCCGCCGGTAAAGCCGGTTTCGACAATTTCTTCGCCGTTGCTTCGACCGGGTTTGCCGGCTTCGAGAAGCTGGTCGAACTCAACATCGCCACCTGCAAGGCCATGTTCGACGAGTCCACCTCGACCGCGCGCGCCGCACTTGAAGTCAAGGATGCCAAGGAACTGATGGCGTTCAACGCCAGCCTGGCCCAACCGGCCGTCGAGAAGTCGATCAGCTACAGCAAACAAGTCTACGGCATCGTTGCCGAAACCCAGGCAGCCCTGCGCAAGTCGGCTGAAGAGCAATCGTCCTCGATGCAAAAAGAGTTTGCCACCCTGGTCGACAAGTCGCTCAAAAATGCACCCGCCGGCTCCGAAACCGCTGTTGCAGCATTCAAATCGGCTGTTGCCGCCGCCACCTCGGCTTATGACAACGCCAGCAAGATCGCCAAACAGGCTGTCGACATGGCAGAAGCCAACCTCGCCAACGTGGCGACCAAGGCTGCAGAGAACGTCAAGGCCGCGACCAAGACCGCCGCAAAGCGCAAGTAATCACACGTCTCACCGGTTGCCGTTGACCGGTGCAAGGCAAAAGCCCGACCCGATGAATATCGGGCCGGGCTTTTGCTTTATGTGGCCAGGCTCCGCAAGCGACTTGCCCGTCCGGGCTAGACGCCCAGCAACTCCACCTCGAACAGCAAGGTTGCGTTTGGCGGAATGACGCCTCCCGCACCGCGTGCGCCGTAACCCATCTCGGGCGGGATCGTCAGCTTGCGCACACCGCCGACTTTCATGCCGGCAAAACCTTCATCCCAGCCGCGGATCACATGGCCGGCGCCCAGCGGAAAGGCAAACGGCTCACCGCGGTCCTTGGATGAATCGAACTTGGGGCCCTGCTTGCCGTCATTGAACAGCCAGCCCGTGTAATGCACGCTGATGTGGGTACCGGCAACAGCTTCTGCGCCGCTGCCGATGGTGATGTCTTCGATGATCAGGCCGGACATGAAACGTCTCCACTTGATGGGGAAAAGCCCCCGTTAAAAAGGCGCCCAGTATAGCGGCGCCATGCCTCAGGCGCGCGGCAGGCGCAGGGCGACCCACATCGCAAGGGCATTGGCGGCCACGCCCAACGCCAGGGGCACGGCATAGGATTGCGTCAGGTCATGCATGTAGCCTGCGAACGTCGGCGCAAACAGGCCGCCGATCCCGGCTGCCAGATACACTGCAGCAATGATGCTCGACAAGGCACGCCCGCCGAAATACGACATGCACAACGGCGGGCACACGCCAACCATCGCGCCATAGCTCGACCCGAAAACCAAAGCAAATACGGCGAGGGCCGGGAAACTGGGTGGCAAGCCAAGACTCGCCAGCCACCACAGAAAGGCAACACCCATCCCCGCATAGCTGGCGGCGAGCATGTTGCGGTTGCCCACCCGATCCGCAACACCGGTCAGGAAAAATCGTCCGATGAAACTGCCGATGCCGATCAGCCCGAGCAAACTGGCCGCCACTGCGGGCTCAAACCCGCGATCCGCCGCATGGCGCGCAAGGTGCACAAACGGCATGAACTGCGCCGCCGACATGGCCAGGCCAGACAGGAAAAGGAGGCGAAACTCGCGCGCGGCGAGCGCCTCGCGAAAGCCCATCCCCGAAACTGCCAGATTGAGCTGGGCGGCCGGATCATTGTCCGGGTACAGGCCTTTCGCTTTGGGTGACTTCTCAAGTAACAAGGTCGACAGGCCCAGTACCAGCGTGATCACGGCAAACAGGGTCAGCGTGTCGCGCCAGCCAACCCGTTCGATCAATGCGGCTGCAGCCAGCGGCCCGACCAGGGTCCCCAGTCCAATGCCGGCTGACGCTATCCCTGCGGCCAGGCCACGGCGCTTGATGAACCAGGGCTGCACCGATGCAATCGACGGCACATAGGCGCATCCGACTCCAATGCCGACGCCAAGGCCATAGCACAGATAAAACAGGGTGAGCGATTGCGCCCGGGCGGCCAGCCCCATGCCAAGTGCCAGCGCCAGGATGCCGAAGCCGGTCACCCAACGCACGTGGGTACGATCCGCAACCACGCCAGCCACGACGCCCACCACGAAATACAGGAACACGGCAATCGCAAACGCAAACGACGTAGCCGCGCGATTGGCGTGAAATTCGTTCTGCAAGGCGCCAAAAAACGACGAGAACGAATACGCTACGCCGAAAATCGTGAACAGCAGCAGATGCACGCAGCCAACCACCACCCAGCCATAAAACAACCGATCTTTGAGCATGCGCGTCCCGCGAAAAATGTCGATCAAACGCCGCCGACGGGGCCATGCCCGCGTCGACCGGCCCAGTGTCCCGCCATGCTACGACGGCGCGAAGCCTAACACCGAAGCAGTCGGACTCCACCCCGAGTGCGCCGGCATCACGGCGGCCCGCGCACTCGGTGCCACGCACGGCGCAGGCGCTGCCCGCATCAAATATGTCAGCTTGATGACTTGCCCCTATAATCCGCGCGGCGCTGCGTTTCGAGCGCGACAATCCGCTCGAGGAGTGATCATGTTCGGCAGATTCATGCCCCAAGAGGGCCGTTTTTTTGAATTCTTCAACGAACACGCGCAGCAGATCGTCGATGGGAGTCGTGAACTTGCGGCCATGATGACCCAGTTCGACAATCTCGACCGTCGCGCCTACTCGATTGAAACCATTGAGAAAAAGGCCGACAAGATCACGCACCAGACGGTTGAGCTGCTGCACAAGACCTTTATCACGCCGCTCGATCGCGACGCGATCCATACCCTGATCACAACCATGGACGACATCCTCGACCTGATCGAAGATGTGGCCCACTCGATTTTTCTGTATGACATCAAGGCCGTGACTCCCGAGGCCAACAAGCTGGCCGAGATTTGCGTCAGCTGCAGCGAAAAGGTGCAGGCCGCTGTCAAATTGCTGCCCAAGACCGAGAATGCCGCCGATCTTCTGGTGTTGTGCGAGGAGATCGACAAGCTTGAGTCGGACGCCGACCACGTGATGCGCGCAGCCATGGCCAAGCTGTTCCGCGAAGAACCGAACGTCCTCAACATCATCAAGATGAAGGAAATCTACGAACTGCTCGAGACCGTGACCGACAAGTGCGAGGATGTGGCCAACATCCTCGAAGGCATCGTGGTCGAAAATGCCTGACCTTTCGCGGCCTGCGGCCCGCCGGTCTGCGCCATGACGCTCGAAATCCTGCTGCTGCTGCTGCTGCTGGCGCTGCTGTTCGACTTCATGAACGGCTTTCACGATGCCGCCAACTCGATCGCCACCGTGGTCTCGACCGGCGTGCTCAAACCCCACTGGGCGGTGGCCTGGGCGGCGTTTTTCAACTTCTTCGCCTATTTCATTTTCCCGCTCAAGGTAGCGGCCACCATTGGCAAGGGCATCATCGACCCCTCGATCGTCGATCACTACGTCGTCTTCGGTGCGTTGATGGGCGCGATCGCCTGGAACTTCATCACCTGGTTCTATGGCATCCCGTCGAGTTCCTCGCATGCGCTGATCGGCGGTCTGGCCGGCGCGGCGTTGGCCAAGGTGGGCTCCGGCGCATTGATTGCCAGCGGCCTGATCAAGACCATCATCTTCATCGTCTTGTCGCCGATGCTGGGCTTTTTGCTTGGTGCGATCCTGATGATCAGTGTTTCCTGGCTGTTTTTTCGCGCCACGGCGCGCAAGGTCGACAAAGTCTTCCGAAAAATGCAACTCGTGTCTGCCGCACTGTTCAGCCTCGGCCACGGCGGCAATGACGCACAGAAAACCGCCGGCATCATCTGGATGCTGCTGATCGCCTCGACCGCAGCCAATCCGGACGGCCTGCCGACCTGGCTGCATGCGAGCAAGGATCACCTGCCCGGCTGGGTGGTGGTTGCCTGCTATCTGACCATCGGCCTGGGCACGATGTTCGGTGGCTGGCGCATCGTCAAGACAATGGGGCAGAAAATCACCAAGCTGCGGCCGGTCGGCGGTTTTTGCGCCGAGACCAGCGGCGCCGTCACCCTGTTCCTGGCCACTGCCCTGGGCGTGCCGGTCTCGACCACCCACACCATCACGGGCGCGATCGTCGGCGTCGGTGCGTCAAACAAACTCAGTGCCGTGCGCTGGGGCGTGGCCGGCAGCATCGTCTGGGCCTGGGTGCTCACCATCCCCTGCTCGGCGTTCATGGCCGGCGTAAGCTGGTGGATCGGTACCAAGATTTTCTGAGGAATCCCGCCATAACCATTGGTGGGAGCCGTTCTTCACCCGACGCGCCGACGACGACATGAGCCAGTCTTTCAACATTGGTGCGGTACGGCTCGACACCGTGGTCGAATCCGAATTTGCCGTGCTCGACCCGCATGAGGTCTACCCGGATTGCAGCGACGCGCACATTGCCGCCAACCTCGATTGGCTCGTGCCGCGGTTCTATGACCCGGCTGCGCGGCTGTTGATCCTGGCATTCCAGGGATTCGTGATTCGCAGCGCCGGCAAGACGATCCTGGTCGACACCTGCGTCGGCGACTGCAAATCACGGCGGCGCGCGGTGTTTGACCGGCAGCGCCGGCACTGGCCGGATGCGCTGGCGCGCGCCGGCCTCGCGCCGTCCGACATCGACATCGTGGTGTGCAGCCATTTTCATGTTGACCACGTCGGCTGGAATACGCAATTGGTGGACGGCAAGTGGGTGCCCACGTTTCCGCACGCGCGCTATTTGTTTGCCCAGGCAGAATGGGACTACTGGTGGAGCAGCGCAGGGCGGCCCAATCGCGACCGCACCGGCGACTACATGGCCGACAGCATCGTCCCGGTGGTGGAAGCCGGGCTGGTCGATTTCGTCGCCACCGACCATCGCATCGACGCCGCGGTCACGCTGGTGCCGGCGCCCGGCCATACGCCGGGCCTGGTGTGTGTGGCGGTTCAATCCGATGGGCGCCGGGCCATCCTCGCCAGCGACGTGTTGCACACGCCCCTGCAACTGACCTACCCCGACTGGAGTACGCGCTTTTGCGCCGACCCGGCGCAGTCGCGCCGAACCCGCAAGGCGTTCATCGAACGCTATGCCGACAGCGGTGTGCTGGTACTCCCGGCGCACTTCCCGGCGCCCACCGGCGGCTACATCGAGCGCGACGGCACGGCCTACCGGTTTCGCTACGCCGGCTGAAACTGCTCGGTATCCACTTCCGACTGGGCCTGCGCGTTGTAGCGACTGCCGGCCACACCGCGGTTATGGATCAAGGCTTCGGCACGCGCGATCAGATCGGCACTCAGTGCCACGTTTGCCGCCGCAACATCCTCCGCCAGGTGGTCGGGGTCCTTGGTGCCGGGAATCGGGATGATGTGCTCCCCCTTGTGCAGCAGCCAGGCAATCGCCAGTTGCGCCATGCTGCAGCCTGCCTCCTGGGCCAGCCCCCGGTACCCGTCGAGAAGCTTCAGGTTGGCGGCATAGTTGTCCGGCGCAAAGCGCGGCATGGTGCGACGAATGTCCGTCGCTTCCAGCCCCGCCACATCGGTGAGCTTGCCGGACAGAAACGCGCGCGCCACCGGGCTGAATGCAACAAACGCAGCACCAATCTCCCGGCATGTGCTGATTACGGCAATCTCGGCTTCGCGCGACCATAGCGAGTATTCGGTTTGCACCGCGACGATCGGGTGTACCGCATGTGCGCGCAGGATTGTTTCAGCCGACACCTCGGACAAGCCCAGCGTGCGCACCTTGCCCTCGCGCACCAGATCCGCCAGCGCCCCGACAGACTCCTCGATCGGCACTTTTTTGTCCCAGCGATGCAGGTAATACAAATCGATCACCTCGGTTTGCAGACGCTTGAGGCTGTCTTCGCAATTGCGCCTGATCGCCTCGGGCCGCCCGTCGATCACGCGTTTGACGCCGTCCGGAAACGCAACCCCGGCCATGCCGCCCTTGCTCGCCAGCGTGAAGCGCGAACGATGCGCCTTGAGAACCCGCCCCATGATGGACTCGCTCACGCCAAAACCATACAGTGCAGCGGTATCGAACATGGTGACGCCCAGGTCCAGTGCCTTGAGCAGCAGGCGGGCAGCATCTTCTTCGGGCGGCGGCGTGCCGTAGGCATGGGCAAAGTTCATGCACCCGAGGCTGACGGCAGAAACCTGAAACGGGCCAAGCTTGCGCTGTTGCATCGCGTCCGCCTCAGCCCATGCCAACTTCAAGCTTGTGCAGGATCCGGTAGCACGGCAGTACCTTGGCCACGCTGGAGTTGGGCTCGCGCTTCTCCCGGATCGCCGCAATGAATTCGCGATCCTGCAATTCAATGCCGTTCATCGACACATCCACTTTCGACACATCGATTTTCTCGTCCTTGCCATTGAACAGGTCGTCATAGCGGGCAATGTAGGTGCCGGTATCGCCGATGTAGCGAAAGAACGTGCCCAGCGGCCCGTCGTTGTTGAACGACAGCGACAGCGTGCAGATTTGGCCGGTCGTCGTTTTGAGCTGGATCGACATGTCCATGGCAATGCCCAGCGTGGGGTGGATCGGCCCCTGCACCGCATTGGCCACCATCACTTCTTCGCCGGTCTGGTACTGGAACAAATCGACCGTATGGGCCGCGTGGTGCCACAGCAGGTGGTCGGTCCAGCTGCGCGCCTGGCCCAGCGCATTCATGTTGGTGCGCCGGAAAAAATAGGTCTGCACATCCATCTGCTGGATCTTGAATTCCCCCGCCCTGATCTTCTTGTTGACCCATTGGTGGCTCGGGTTGAAGCGCCGGGTGTGGCCGCACATGGCGACGAGGCCGGTTGCTTTCTGCAAGGCAACCACGGCCTCGGCATCCTTGAGGCTGTCGGCCATCGGGATCTCCACCTGCACATGCTTGCCGGCCTGCATGCAGGCAAGTGCCTGGGCAGCGTGCATCTGGGTTGGTGTGCACAGGATCACGGCATCGACTTCCTTGATCGCCAGGCTGTCGGTCAGATCGGTGGTGACATGCTTGATGCCAAACCTGGCAGCCACTTCGCGGGTCTTATCGAGCTCGCGGCCAACCAGTGAAATGACCTCGGCGCCGGCAATCTTCTGGATGCCTTCGATGTGCTTGATGCCGAATGCGCCGGCACCGGCGAGAGCGATTTTCATGCGAACTCCTTAAGCGTTTTCAAGAATCAGGTTGCCCACCGCGGTGTTGGACGCCGGCACATGATAGAAGCGGTGTGCGACCCGCGGCGCCTTGCCGCCGGGTTCGATGTCATTCATGGCGCCGCGCGCGATCAGCCACATCACCAGCTCGATCCCTTCGGATCCCGCCTCGCGCACATAGTCGATGTGCGGCTTTTGCGCCAACGCCGCCGGGGCGGCAATCAGCTGGTCGAGGAATGCGGTATCGAACTCGCGGTTGATCAGGCCGGCACGCGGCCCCTGCAGTTGATGGCTCATGCCGCCGGTACCCCAGATCTGTACCTTGATGTCCTGGTCGAACGACTGAACCGCCCTGCGGATCGCCCGGCCGAGCTGGAAGCAGCGGTTGCCGGACGGCACCGGATACTGCACCACATTGACCGCAAACGGAATCACCGGGCAGGGCCACGCCGCGGGCTGGCCGTACATCAGCGACAAAGGTACGGTAAGACCATGGTCGACGTCCATTTTATTGACGATCGTCAGGTCGAAATCCTGCTGGATTACCGACTGCGCGATGTGCGATGCCAGCTCCGGGTGCCCCTCGACCATCGGTACCGGTCGTGGCCCCCAGCCTTCGTCGGCCGGCTTGAATTGGGCCGCGGTACCGATCGCAAAAGTCGGTATCACCTCCAGGCTGAATGCCGTCGCATGGTCGTTGTAGACCAGGAAGATCACGTCCGGCGGATTCTCCTTCAGCCACTTTTTAGCGGGCTCATACCCTTTGAACAGGGGCTGCCAGTAGGGCTCGCCCGACTTTCCCAGGTCGAGCGCGGCGCCGATCGCCGGGACATGCGAGGTGTATACCGATGCAGTGATGTGTGCCATGTCAATTCATCCCGTTCAGATAAGTCTTCCCGCGCCGGTGCCTTGCGGCTGCCGCTTCGCCTGCGCGTCGCCGCCCTCGCCGACCACGCGATTGCCCTCGACCGAGCGACCGCCCTTGATCATCATGTCGCGATATTCCTCTTCGGTCATGCCGGTCATGCTGCCGGCCATCTGCTGGAAACTCTTGCCGAAGGTGGCGCCGATCTTGGCCAGAAAGTAGATGTTGCCGCCGGCGCGAATGCAACGGTTCAGGTCGCGCGCCATGACCCCGAGCTTCTGCTCTTCGGTCATCGGCCATTGGTCCAGGTAGGCCCGTTCGTTCGCCTTGAATCGCTCACGGTTCTCCGCGTTCATCAACGACATGCAGAACTGGTTGAGGTGGTAGCCGAGGCGCGACTGCTCCATGTCGAAGATGGTCGTGCCGGGAACGTCGAGATACGGTTTGTCGAGTGCCATCGTGAATCTCCTCAGGCCCAGTAGAGCCGCGTTGGATTGTCCACCAGCAGTTTTTGCTGCAATGCCGGGGTGGTAGCGATATGCGGAATGTAATCGACCAGCAGGCCGTCATCGGGCATGTGGTCTTTCAGGTTCGGGTGCGGCCAATCGGTGCCCCAGATCACGCGATCCGGGAAGGTCTCCACCAGGTGCCGGGCAAACGGCACGACGTCACGATAGGCGTTGCGTTCGCCATGCAGCGCCGGCGGCCCCGCCACCGAGAGCCGCTCCGGGCAACTGACCTTGGACCAGATGTTCGGGTGCTCCTTCATCATCTTCACGAACAGCTGGAACTGCGGGCCATCGACCGGCTTGGTGACGTCAGGGCGGCCCATGTGGTCGACCACCACCGTGGTCGGCAGCGCGGTAAAGAAGTCCCACAATTCGGGCAGGTCGACCGCCTCGAAATAGATCACCACCTGCCACCCCAGCGGCGCGATGCGCTGCGCAATCTCCATCAGTTCTTCCTTGGGCGTGAAATCAACCAGGCGCTTGACGAAGTTGAAGCGCGTGCCGCGCACACCTGCGGCATGCATCTCCTGCAGTTCGGCATCGGTCACGCTGCGTCTGACGGTGGCGATGCCGCGCGCCTTGTTGTTCGAATGCCGCAGCGCATCGAGCAGGGCGCGATTGTCGGCGCCGTGGCAGGTGGCCTGCACGATCACGTTCTTGTCGAACCCGAGATGGTCGCGCAAGGCAAACAGCTGATGCCTGGACGCATCACACGGCGTGTACTTGCGCTCCGGCGCGAATGGAAATTCGGCACCGGGGCCGAATACATGGCAGTGGGCATCGACGCTGCCGGGAGGCAACTTGAAGCGCGGCGTCGAAGGGCCGGCGTACCAGTCGAGCCAGCCCGGAGTCTTGACGAATTCGCCTTGCAAAGCGTTGGTGGAAGCCATTTTCAGAGGAGCACGATGTTGAAACCGTTGGTGGGAGCCATTTTGGAGATACAGCCGATCCGGATTCAGGCCGGCTCGAAAGGCAGGCCGGCGTATTGCTCGGCAACGCTTGCAGAAGCATGTTGCGATGAAGCCAGGTATTCGAGCTCGCATTCCTGCGCGCGCTGCTCGAACTCGGTCATGCCGGGGAAGCGGTGCAGCAGGTTGGTCAGCCACCAGGAAAAGCGCACCGAACTCCACACCCGGCGCAGCGCCATGGCGCTGTAGCTGTCGATCAGCTTGGTCGACCCCTGCGCGTAGTAGGCCTTGAACGCGCGCGACAGGTAGAACACATCCGACGCGGCCAGGTTCAGACCCTTGGCGCCGGTGGGCGGCACGATGTGCGCTGCGTCGCCGGCCAGGAACAGTCGGCCGTGGCGCATCGGCTCGGCCACAAAACTGCGCAAAGGAGCAATCGACTTTTCGATCGACGGGCCGGTCACGATGGCATCGGCAATCTCTTTCGGGTAGCGCAGCTTGAGCTCTGCCCAGAAGCGGTCGTCCGACCAGGCTTCGACCTTGTCGTCGAGCGAGACCTGGATGTAATAGCGCGACAGCATCGGATTGCGCTGCGACGCCAGCGCGAAACCGCGCGGATGGTTGCAGTACACCAGTTCATTGAGCGGCGGCGTCTCGGAGAGCACGCCGAGCCAGCCGAACGGATAGACCTTCTCGAATTCGCGCAGGATGCTGGTCGGGATCGACTTGCGCGACACGCCGTGAAAACCGTCGCAGCCGGCGATGAAATCGCAATCAAGGCGCACGTCCTCGCCATTGTGGCGAAACGTCACGTACGGCTTGTCAGTGGTCATGTCGTGCGGCTGCACATCCTGGGCCTCGCACAGCAGCTTGGCCTGACGCCGATCCGCCGCCGCGAACAGGTCTTCCTGGATGTTGGTCTGGCCGTAGGTCATGAAACGCTTGCCGGCGTACTTCCAGGCGTCGATGAAGTAGCGATCGCGTCCGGCCCAGACGATCGCCGCGCCGTCGTGCGGGTGGCCGTCGCGGTCCATGCGTTCACCCAGGCCGTTTTCGCGCAACAACTCGACCGTACCCTGCTCGAGCACGCCGGCGCGAATGCGCGAGAGCACGTAGTCTCGGCTCTTCGCCTCCAGCACCACGCTGTCGATGCCGGCGCGATGCAGGATTTCCGACAGCAGCATGCCCGCCGGGCCACCGCCGATGATTGCCACTTGCGTTTTCATTTCGTCACTCCCATCCACTGCCACATTGACTGCCGCCCTTCTTGATGCGCATCCGCACCACCGCCCTGCCGGACCGCAAGATTGCCGGTCCGCCGCAAAAATGGCAGCCGTCTAGAACTCAATCTTCTCACCCGGCTTCATGTAGAAAACGCGCGTTGACGCACCTTCCGTCGCCTTGCGAAATTCATCGGCCGTCCCCTTTGCGAGCGGGTTCGTACCGTAGTGCATCGGCACCGCGAACTTCGGCTTGATCAGTTCGCGCATCGCATAGGCGGCGTCAACCGGGTCCATCGTGAAATTGCCGCCGATCGGCGCCAGCACCAGATCCGGCTTGTAGTAATCGGCGATCCACTTCATGTCGCCAAACACGCCGGTATCACCCATGTGCCAGATCTTGAAGCCGTTCTCGAGTTGAATGATGTAACCGATCGGCTCGCCGCCCGGATGGGTTTCCGGCTTGGTCGTCGCCGGGTTGGTCCACACATACACCGACGAATGCTCGGCGCGCACAGCCGTCACCTGGATGCCGGGAGCGGGGGTGACGCGGCCGCCCTTGTTGAAGCGCGGCAGTTGCGCCGCCGGCAGCACGCCGAGCGTGGTCAGCGTTTGCGCCAGGTCCCCCGGCAGCCAGACCGGGATATTGTGCTTTCGCGCCAGGGCCGGTGCATCGGCGATGTGGTCGCCATGGCCATGAGTCACCAGCAGCACATCGATCTTGCCGAGCGCGTCGAGATCCTTGTATTGCGCCGGCGTGATCGGGTTGTTGATCAGCCACGGGTCGGTCACGATCACCTTGCCGCCGGGCGTGGTGATCTTGAACGCCGCCTGCCCCAGCCACTGCACTTCAACTTTGCCCTGCGCCATTGCAGACGCTGCGGTAAAGCCAGCCAGTGAAACGACCGCCATCACTATGGCTTTCAGAACGCTTTTTTTCACAGTTTCTCCTGGGAGAGGGAGGGGCCGATCAGTCGGGTTTGATGTTTGCTTCACGAACCAGCTTTTCGTAACGCTGGCGCTCACTGCGGATCAGCGCCGCAAAATCGGCGATGCTCGCCGGTACGGATTCACCGCCGGCTGCTGCCATGCGCTCCTTGACCTCGGTCGAAACCAGGGCTTTTTGCACTTCGGCATGCAGGCGCTCGACGATCGGGCGTGGCGTACCCGTCGGAGCCATGAAGCCATACCAGACCGAGGCTTCGAAGCCTGGAAACCCTGACTCGGCGATGGTCGGTACGTCGGGCAACGTAGCGGCGCGCGTCGGACTCATGACCGCCAGCACCTTGAGACGACCGGACTTCACATGCGGCAGCACTTCGAGCGCGTTCACCGCCACCAGATTGACCTGCCCGCCGATCACATCGGTAATCGCCGGCGAGCCACCCTTGTAGGGAACGTGGATGAGCGAGACGCCGGCAGCGCGCACGAACAGTTCCACTGCAAGGTGCGGGGTTGAGCCGTTGCCGGGCGTGGCATACGTGATGCTGCCGGGCTTGGCACGGGCGGCATCGAGGAGCGCGCGCACCGAACCAAGATTGGCATTGTTACCGGCCGCTGCAATCACCACCGGCACACGACCGACAAACGACACGGGGGTCAACTCCTTCTCGGCATCGAACGGCTGCGGCTGGTACAGCGCCATATTGGCCACCAGTCCGTTGGCAGCGAGCAACAACGTGTAGCCGTCCGGCGCGCTGTCGATGGTGGCGCGAATCGCGAGGTTGGAACCCGCGCCCGGACGGTTTTCAACCGTGACCGGTTGACCAAGAGGGCCGGAGATGCGCTGTCCAACCGCGCGAGCAATCAGATCAACCGCGCCCCCCGGCGAAAAGCCCACGAAGACCTTGACAGGTTTGGCAGGATAGGTCTGCGCCAGCACGGGAACCGCAAGCAGGCTCGCCACCATTGCGATCACCATGCCAATGTGGCCGACGCGTCCTGGCTTCAGGTGTTGCTTCATGTAGATCTCCAGTTTCTCTTCAGGGCGCCGCCGTACCGCGCAAGCCGGCGCGCAAGGCGGCCGCACGCAGCTGGCCGCCAGCCTTCATGTCCTCGGCGAAGCGGCGCAGGTACTCTGCGCCGGCGCTGCGCCCCTGCGGTACCGCGATGGCCAGATGCTCGACGCCCCAGCGGCCGTCAAGGATGCGCGCCTCCGGCAGGCTGTCAGCCATCTGGAACAACACAGCCTTGTTGGTGGCAAAAGCATCGAGTTCACCACGCCTGAGCATGCCGGCGGCAGCGCTAAGCGACGATGCGCCAACCACCCGGGCATGACGATACGCCGCCGTCAGAGTGCCCTGCGACGTGCTCCCCTGGCTCACGCCAATACGTATCCCCGAACGGTCGACATCCGCGATGGCGCGAACCGACGAGGTCGGCAGCACCAGATAACCCAGTTCAAGATCGACGAGAGGCGCGGTGAAGTCCACCAGCCTGGCGCGCTCTGGCGAGGCGTTGGTCACCGTGAAATCGGCCCTCCCTTCACGCAGGGAAGCCACCACCTCGGCGACCAGCTTGTGTTCCACCAGCTGCAACGGCACGCCCAGGCGCGCGGCCAGCTCGCGGCCCAAGTCCACCGACACGCCGGCCTTCTCGCCGGTCTTGGCATCCAGCACCAGCGAAGTCGGGCTGCCAAGATAGACGGCCACCCGCAGCGCACCGGTCGGCGCAAGTGCCTGGCGAACCGCAGCGTCCGGTGTCGCCACCGGTGCGGCGCATCCCGCCACGAGGAGCGCCGCAAGCCAGGGCAGCGACCAGCGGCGCAGACGCTTCGGATCAATGCGCATCAGTCGATGTATTTCAGGCCGGCCTTCTCGAGCGCCGGCCGCATGTTGTACATGTCCAGGCCCAGCACGCCGGAAGCGAGCTTGGCGCGTTTCTCGGCCTCATTGGCCTCGCGCGCGGCCGCCGCATCGGCAACCTGCATCGCCAGCGCGGATGGCACGACCACCACACCATCGTCGTCGGCAATGATCACATCGCCGGGATTGACCAGGGCATCGGCCACCACCACCGGGATGTTGACCGAACCGATCGTGGCCTTGACCGTACCTTTGGCGCTGATCGCCTTGGAGAACACCGGGAACTGCATCTCGGTCAGATCGCGCACATCGCGCACCCCGCCGTCGATCACCAGGCCCTTCGCGCCGCGCGCCTTGAAGGAAGTGGCGAGCAGGTCCCCGAAGAATCCGTCGGTGTTGTCGGCCGTACAGGCCACCACCACCACGTCGCCGGGCCGGATCTGCTCCGCCACCACATGCATCATCCAGTTGTCGCCCGGATGCACCAGCACCGTGACAGCGGTACCGCACATGCGCGCGCCGGCGTAGATCGGCCGCATCACCGGCTTCATCAGGCCGACGCGGCCCATCGCTTCGTGGATGGTGGCCACACCGAACTGCGCCAGTTTCTCGACCGCCGTCTTGTCGGCACGCGCAATGTTGCGTTTGACAATGCCCATCTGGTTCAGGCTCATCGCTTAACTCCTCGCCAGCGCGGCATTGAGACGGCCGAATACGCGGCGCGCATTGCCTTCGTAGATGCTGCCACGGTCGGCCGCAGTGAGCTGCGCGGCACTTTCGATATAACGCTTGGTATCGTCGTACATGAAACCGCTTTCCGGGTCGATCCCGCGCACCGCGCCGATCATTTCGGAAGCAAACAGGATGTTCTCCACCGGAATCACCTTCAACAACAAATCAATGCCGGGCTGGTGGTAGACGCAGGTGTCGAAGAAGATGTTCTTGAGCAAATGTTCTTTTAGCGGCGGCAATTTCATGTCCTGCGCGATGCCGCGGAACCGGCCCCAGTGGTACGGCGCCGCGCCGCCGCCATGCGGAATGATGAACTTGAGCTTGGGAAAGCGCTTGAAAATGTCGGACGTCAGGCACTGCATGAAGGCCGTGGTGTCGGCGTTGAGATAATGTGCGCCGGTGGTGTGGAAGCAATCGTTGCAACTGGTGCTGACATGGATCATCGCCGGCAGGTCGTACTCGACCAGCTTCTCGTAAATCGGGAACCATTGCGGGTCCGACAGCGGCGGCGAGTTCCAGTGCCCGCCGGACGGGTCGGGGTTCAGGTTGACGACCACAAAGCCATATTCCTTGACGCACTTGTCGAGTTCGGCAAGGCAGGTCTCGGGCTTCACGCCCGGCGACTGCGGCAACATGCCGCCGCCGATGAACTGTTTGGGAAACAGCCGGTTGATACGAAAGATCAGTTCGTTGCAAATCGCAGACCAGGTCGCCGAGGTATTGAAGTCGCCGATGTGGTGCGCCATGTAGCTCGCACGCGGCGAGAAAATGGTGACGTCGGAGCCGCGCTCCTTCATCATCTTCAACTGGTTGTTTTCGATGCTCTCGCGCAACTCGTCATCACTGATCTTCAGGTCGGCAACCTTCGGGCCGAGCGCCGGGTGGGCCAGGTTGGCGATCTGCTGCTTGCGCCATTGCTCGAGGGCCGGCGGCGAGGTCGTGTAGTGGCCGTGGCAGTCAATGATCATGTCCGCGTTCCTTTTTTTGGGCGATACCCCTGCAGGCAGCTGATTGCAGGCGCATCCAGTGGAGGGCCCATTGTCTCCCAATTTGCATCGTCCAAAAATGGCATTTCCGGTCTATCAGCTATATCATTGCAGCATCGTCCAACACTCCCTCGCGCCGGGAAAACACCCATGGACCTGAAGCAGTTGTCCTACTTTGTACATGTCGCCGACCTGGGCAGCTTTACCCGCGCCAGCGCCATCCTCAAGATTGCGCAGCCGGCTCTGTCGAGACAGGTGCGGCAGCTTGAGGTCGAGCTGCGCCAGACCCTGCTCAACCGCAACGGCCGCGGCGTCACCCTCACCGAAGCGGGCAAGCGACTGCT
Organism: Burkholderiales bacterium; assembly: GCA_947473125.1. Taxonomy (GTDB): domain Bacteria; phylum Pseudomonadota; class Gammaproteobacteria; order Burkholderiales; family JAEUOS01; genus CANJDH01. Next base: position 19,066 of record CANJDH010000014.1, on the reverse strand, counting down.
CGAGCATGGGCGCGGCATCCTGCACCAGGTCGAACGTGCCCGCGAAGACCTGGAGAAAATGCGCGGGGCGCCGGTGGGCCATGTGGCGATCGGGATGCCGCCCACAGTGGGCCGCATCCTGAGTGCGCCACTGGTCACCGAATTCGGCCGCCGCTTCCCCAAAGCCACGTTGGGCATCGTCGAAGGGCTGTCCACCTACGTGACCGAGTGGCTGTCGTCGGGGCGCATCGACATCGGCCTGCTCTACAACCCGACGCCGTCGCCGCTGATCGATACGCAGCCGCTGGTCGCCGAACCGATGTACCTGATCGGCCCGGCCCCGCAGCGCCGCACCCGTGGCGCCCCGTCCGCGGCGCCGCGCGTCGGTACCCCGGTCACGCTCAAGGAACTGCCGCGTTTCGGACTGGTGATGCCGAGCCGCCCGCACGCGGTGCGCATGTTTGTCGAAAGCCGCCTCGCCGCGATCGGCGCGCGCATCAACGTGGCCTGGGAAATCGACGGCATCCCGGCGATCCTCGACCTGGTGGCGCGCGGCCACGGCTACGCGGTCTTGTCGCTCAATGCGATTCGCAACGATCGCCTGCGGTCGCAACTGTTGCCGCGCCCGATCGTCAGGCCGCGCCTCGTCACCTCGCTGGCGATCGCCACACCGGCGCAACGGCCGCTCACGCCGCTGGCAAAGAAAGTGCTGGAACTGGTACGCGAGCTGGCGCCGCGCGAACTGGAATCGAATCGGGGATAAGCGACGCTCGACAATGAATACTGGATGTTGGTCAAGAACGGCTGGAGCGCGCCCCCGAGGCCATGACACCAGGCAGACAGACCGTCGAGCATGGGGTCGGGCGGCTGAAGCTCACCCGCGCGCCGGGGGTCAACACCAAATTGCGAAAGACGAATAATGTATATATACTCAGCTTTCTATTTGGATCAATGAAAACGGCGCGTTGAGCACACCCGCCCTGCAGCCGCATATCGAGAGCCGCATCCTGGCGCTGCGCGAGCAGCGCGTGATGCTCGATGCTGATCTGGCGGTGCTCTACGGGGTGCAGACCAAAGTGTTGGTACAGGCGGTCAAGCGCAACCTTGCTCGCTTCCCTGCCGATTTCATGTTCCAGCTCTCGGCTACCGAGTTCGGCTCTTTGAGGTCACAATTTGTGACCTCAAACACCGGCCGCGGCGGCCGCCGCACCGCGCCTTACGCTTTTACCGAACAAGGCGTGGCGATGCTCTCCTCCGTGCTCGGTAGCCCGCACGCCATCGCCATCAACATCGAGATCATGCGCACTTTCGTGCGCGTGCGCGCGCTCGCCGCCACCCACGGCGATCTGGCGCAGCGGCTCAATGACCTTGAACAAAAGACCGAGACCCTGTCGATGCGCCACGATTCCTTCAGCGACAATACCCGCATCCAGATCAAGCAGATCTTCGATGCTCTGCGCGACCTGATGACCCCGCCCGACCCGCCCAAGCGGCCTATCGGGTTCGTCACCCATGAAGACATGGACAAAAAACCCAAGGGCGCGCGCGCTGGCAAGAAACGCTGACGACAAAGCGGTGGTCAAAAAGACCATCGCCAAGATCCGCTCCCAGAGCCATTCTTACGCCATCATACCTCGCAGAATGACTACTCATGCGCCTCTTGGGGCTATGGCATGTCGAAAAATACAGATTCGACGTTGACCAGCGTCGGAGCTACTGCGAAAAATACAGTTTCAAGGCGTTGCCGCCAAAGATGTTGTGGCGCGCCACACCCTGCGGCGCCCACGCCAGCACCGCGTCGATGGTCTGCTGAAACGCAAACTTGCCTTCGAACCCGGCGAACGGGCAATCACTGGCCCACAGCAGGCGGTCCGGCCCCACCTGTCTGAGCAGTTCGCGGCCATAGATTGCACCCAACTCTTCGCCGAGTCGGTACGCGGCCGATACCTTGACCCAGGTGCGCCCTTTTTCGATGGCGCGCAGCATCATCTTGAAGCCTTCGCAATTGACACCGAGTGCGGGATCGGGCCTGCCGAAATGGTCAATCACGATCTTCACGCCGGAGGCTTCGAGCGCCGGCAGCACCTGCGGAATGCGCGGGCCGTCGAGGTGCAGGTGCACGTGCCAGTCGAGGTCGGCATAGCGGCGCAGCGTGCGGCGGTATTCGAACGTGGTGAGGTCGGGCAGGGTCACCATGTTGATGAAGGGGAGGCGCACGCCAACGATGCCGTCGCGGTTCATTTGCGCCAGCTGGTACTGGTCGACGTTCGGTTCCAGGATGACGGTGCCGCGCAGGCGCGGGTTGGCGCGCACCGAGTTGATGGTGTAGTCGTTGTAGTCGCCGAACGGGCTGGCGGCGGCGATCACGGCAAACTGCACGCCGTGATCGTCGAGCACCTTCAGGTACTGCTCCACCGAAAAGTCATAGTCGAGCTTGTGGCGCGGATTGGCCATCAAGGGCATGCCCTTGAGCCAGATATGCGCATGGGTATCGACCATCAGCATGCCGTCGGCCGGTTTCGTTGTATTGCTCATGGCTGGGCTCATTGCTGGGGAATCCCCGCCTGTTTGATCACTGCGGCCCATTTGGCAATGTCGCCATTGAGCCGCGTGCGCAATTCTTCCGGCGTGCCGGCGTAGGCATCGAGGCCCAGTTCGATGAAGCGTTTTTGCACATCGGGCATCGCCACGATGGTGTTCATGTGGCGGTTGATCAACGCGATCACGTCGGGTGGCGTACCGGCCGGCGCGGCCAGCGCGTTCCAGCCGACCACTTCATAACCGGGCACGCCGGCTTCCTGCGCGGTCGGTGCCAACGGCAGGTAGCCGGTACGCTTCGGGCTGGTGCTGGCGAGCACGCGCAGCCGGCCCGACTCGATCAGCGATTTCAGCGCCGCGTAGGATTCGAACACCGCGTCGATCTCGCCGGCGATCACGGCGGTGCCGGCCTCAGGCGTGGTCTTGAACGGCACGATCGTGACGTTCAGGTTGGCGGTGGTCTTGAACAGTTCGGCCGAGAGGTTTTGCGTGCTGCCGGGCGAGATGGTGCCGAAGTTGAGCTTGCCGGGATTGGCGCGTGCGGCGGCGAGCAGTTCGCCGAGCGTGCGGTAGCGCCCGCCCTCGCCCTTGACCAGGATCACCAGGTCGAAGTAGGCCGCCAGCGATACCGGCGCCAGGTCTTTCTGGATATCGAAGGGCATGCTCTTGAACAGCGTCTTGGTAATCGCCGTACCGTTGGCAATCACCAGCAGCGTGTGGCCATCGGGCTTGGCGCGCACCACCGCGTTGCCCGCGGCAATGCCGCCCGCGCCCGGCAGGTTTTCGATCACCACCTGCTTGCCAAGCAGGCCGGACAATTTTTCGGCGACGATGCGGAACGTCACGTCGGCGAGCCCACCGGCGCCAAACGGCACAACAATTTTTACCGGCCGGTCGGGAAACCCGCTGGCTTGTGCAGCAGCCTTGCGCACCGGCGCCAGCCCGAGGGGCAATGCCGACAGGGACGACAAAAGAAGTTCACGACGTTTCATGCAAGCCTCGCTTCAGGGAAATCGGAATCCGATCAGATGAGCCGGATTGTCCACCAGGAATTGCCGACGCGGGAATCGGCCCGGCCTCAACCAAGCACGCCTCGGCCCCATTTTTTCTTGATCCAGCCCATCGCCCCCTTCTCGCCGGCCAGCGCCGGCAGGAAAGCGGCCACGGTTTGCGGGCGACTTTTCTCGTCAAGCGTGAGCGCCCAGTCGATCGCCTGCAGGAAGCCCTGGCTGTAGCGCCCCTTCGCCAGTCTGGCTGCCGGTTCAAGCGGGTCGCGCTGAATCCGGGCTGCCGCATCGATCGGGCGTTGCCCGGTGACAAACCAGTACAACACGCTGCCCATCGCGTACAGGTCAGACCATGGGCCCTGCGGCCCGTGGCGGTGGTATTGCTCGAACGGCGAGTAGCCCGGTGAAAAGATCGACGTCATGCCGCCGGCTTCGAGCATGCTGGTCTGGCGCGCCGCGCCGAAATCGAGCAGCACCAGGCTACCGTCGGCATCGCGCACGTAAATGTTGGCCGGCTTGATGTCGCGATGCAGGAAACCGGCCTCGTGGACGCGCTCGACTCCCTGCAGCAGCGGCACGAACATGCGGATCAGCGATTTTTCATCCGGGGCCGGCAGGCCGTCAGCGAGGCGCCCTTTCATCCACACGTCGAGCCCGGCTCCGAGCTCGTAATCCATCACCATGTAAGCGGTGTTGTTGTCCTCGAAAAAGCGGTTGACGCGCACGATATTGGGATGCCGGAACGCAGCCAGGGTGCGCGACTCGAGCAGGAAACGCTCGAGGCCGCGCTGGTAGCTTTCGCGTTGCACCTCGCCACGTGGGTGTACCGCGGCCGACTTGTCGTCGCGCAACGCGAGATCGCGCGGCAGGTATTCCTTGATCGCGACCCTGGTTTGCAGGTTGGTGTCATCGGCAAGGTAGGTCATGCCGAAGCCGCCGACACCAAGCACGCGTTCGATGCGGTACTCATGGAGCAGGTAACCGACCGGGATCGCGCCCTCTTGCCCGTCCATGAGGCGCGCCTGCCGTTTCAACTCGGCATAGCCGTTGTCGATGGTGTGCCGTGCGGCCGGCGCCGGTTTCGCTTTGGCCGCCACCCAGGCGAGCAGCTTGGCGTGCAGTTCACCCTGGCGGCGCTGGGCGATAGCCACCCGGGCGCGCGCCACCGCCTGCGCGAAACGTTCACGCGACAGCGGCTTCTGGATGAAATCGAGGGCATCGAGGTCAAAGGCGCGTACCGCGTGCTCGTCGTAGGCCGTCACAAACACGATTTGCGGCAGGCGCTCAGGCAGCTTGGCGACCAGTTCGGCAACCACCCCAAAACCATCCAGGTCGGGCATGCTCACATCCAGGAAGAGCACATCGGGGTGCTCGCGGCACACCACTTCGACCGCCTCACGGCCATCAGCGGCGGTACCCACCAATTCGATTTGATCGCCGTCGCGATTCAGGGCATTGATATAGGCGCGCAAATGCTCGCGGCCCAGTTCCTCGTCATCCGCCACTACGACGCGCAGGGGTTCCTTGTCGGCCATGGGCGATAGTGTACCGGTGAGCGTGCTTGATCCGCCCTGCGTCATCGGCCGGTCCGGCGCACCGTCAAGCAATGGGATAATCCGTGCCGCTTCGTTGCCGCGCCATCGGCCGCACCATCGGCTGCACCAACAGCCGCGCCACCACCAAGACCCTCCGAGGAGATTTCAGCCATGTCCAGCGCCACCTTTCCCCTGCCCGCACGCTACGACCATGTCGGCAGCTTCCTGCGTCCCAAATACCTGCTCGACGCGCGCGAGCAAAACGCCAAGGGCACCATCACCGCCGCCGAGCTGCGCGCCGTGGAAGACAAGGCGATTGCCGAGATCATCGCGTTCCAGGAATCGGTGGGTCTCAAAAGCATTACCGACGGCGAGTTTCGCCGCACCTATTTCCATATCGACTTCCTCGAGCAGCTGGGCGGCGTGCAGTGCGACATTCCGGTCACGGTCATCAAGGCCGACGGCACCCAGGAGCTAGCGCCGCCCGTGATGAAGGTGGTGGGCAAGGTGCACCACGCCAAAGACATTCAGCTGGCCGATTTCCAGTACCTGAAGAGCAAGGTCACGCCCGGCCATACGCCCAAGGTGACGATTCCTTCGCCGACCATGCTGCACTTTCGCGGCGGACGCGCCGCCATCAGCAAGCAACACTATCCCGAGCTTGATCCGGCGTTTTACGACGATGTGGCCAAGGCCTACGGCGACGAACTGCGCTCGCTGGCCGCCGCCGGCTGCACCTACGTGCAGATGGACGACACCAACCTCGCCTACCTGTGCGACCCGCGCATGCGCGAAGCGGCGCGCCAGCGCGGCGACGACCCCGACCAGTTGCCGCACCGCTATGCGACCTTCATCAACAAGGTGGTGGCGCAAAAACCTGCCGGCATGACGCTGGCCATGCACCTGTGCCGCGGCAACTTCAAAAGCACCCACGCGGCGTCGGGCAACTACGAGCCGGTGGCCGAAGCGCTCCTCGCGGAAATGGACCTCGACGCCTACTTCCTTGAATACGACGATGATCGCTCAGGCGATTTCCGGCCGCTGCGCTTCTTGCCCAAAGGCAAGACCGTGGTGCTGGGCCTGGTGACGACCAAGTTCGACCAGATGGAATCGAAGGATTCGCTCAAACGCCGCATCGAGGAAGCCGCCAAATACGCACCGCTGGAGCAACTGGCGCTGTCGCCGCAGTGCGGCTTTTCCAGCACCGTGCACGGCAATAACATTGCGGTCGAAGCGCAACGCAACAAGCTGCGCCTGGTGATCGAAACGGCGCAGGAGGTGTGGGGCACTTGATATCGGTTGGTGCCGGTAGAAGCCGGTTGAAATCGGTTGAAATCGTTGTCGTGCGGAATAAAAAAGGGGCCCGCGGCCCCTTTTTTACGTCCGCCTGCCGCATCGTCTAGTGTTTTTTCTCGCGCCACAGGCCGAGCTTTTCCTGCGCCGAACGATCCGAGAAGCCGAACAGCACGGTCTCTTCGCTGGCGTGGTGCGTGTGCCTGGCCCATCCGGGCACGACAAAGGTGTCATTGGCCTTCCAGGTAAGTACGGTTTGGCTGCCGTCCGGCATGGTGACGCGGGTTTCGCCGCGACCTTCCTTGCACACAAAACCGAGGCCGTCGGTGCACTGCCATGATTGCGTATTGAAACCCTTGGGCAGCCACTGCATCCAGGTGGCAATGGTGGGCATGGCCCAGCCGCCGTCCACCGGGTTCACATAGCGCAGCTTGTAGCCATGGTGCGGGTCGGCCTCGCCGGTGCGCGACAGCCGGTACATCACTTCGCGGGTGCGCTCGTAGGGGTAGTTGAATACCGGCGAGGTGAGCTGCGAATCCGCCGCCGGCTTGTAGTCGATCGGCATCAGGCCCGAGCCGTAACGCGTCAGGGCATCGCCCTCGGGACGGCTCACCGGGAAGCGCTTGTCGGTCCACTCCTCGCGAAACTGGCCGCGAAAGTGCGCGACGATCGACACGTCGAGCACGTCGAGCCAGATCATCGGCTGGTCGGTTTCGTTGCCGTGGTCGTGCCAGGTCCAGGCCGGCGTGATCACGAAATCGCCGGGCTTCATGCTGGTCTTCTCGCCATGCACCGCCGTGTAGGCGCCCTCGCCTTCGAGCACGTAGCGCAGCGCCGACTGCGAGTGGCGGTGCGCCGGGGCCACCTCGCCGGGCATGATCAGCTGCCAGCCGCCGTAGAGCACGTCGGTGATCAGCGATTTGCCGCGCAGGGTCGGATTCTCCAGCACCAGCACGCGGCGTTCGGCTTCCTCCGCCGTCAACAGGCCGCCGGATTCGAGCACGAATTTTTTCAGCGCGTCGAAATCCCAGACGTAGGGCACCATCTCGGGCTTGGGTTGGGCCGGTACGATGCCCTTCAACACTTCCCACAGGGGCGCGAGGTTGTGCGGGTTGATGCGGCCGTAAAAATCCTGCCGCTCCTGCGCATTGCGCACCACTTCACCACTTTTCATTTCCATGTCAGGCCTCCAGAAGCGCCAGTTCGGCGCTAGTTCATCATTCGCACGAGGTAGAGTGTAATCCCGGGAAAGCCGATCAGAAAAGCCAGGCGGATCAGGTCTGATGCAAGGAACGGCATCACCCCTTTGTAGGTCTCGCTCATCGGCACGTCGCGGGCAAGGCTGTTGATCACGTAGACATTGAGCCCCACTGGCGGCGCCACCAGGCCGAATTCCACCGTCATCAGCACCAGGATGCCGAACCAGATCGCCTTTTCCGCCGGCGGCAGGCCGAGGTCCAGCGCCATCACCGCCGGGAACAGCACCGGGATCGTCAGCACCAGCATCGACAGTTCGTCCATCACCGCCCCCAGGACGATGTAGAACATCAGGATGCCGATCACGATCAGGATCGGCGCCACCTGCAGGCCCGAGACGAACTGCGCCACCTGTGCCGGCATTTGCGACAGCGCCAGCGCCGAGTTGAGCATGTCGGCACCGAGAAAGATCATGAAGATCATGCCGGTGGTTTCGGCGGTTGCCAGAAACGAACGGCGAAACGCCTCGAAGCTCAACTCACCCTTGGCCGCAGCGGCGACAAACGTCGAGGTCGCACCCACGGCTGCGCCTTCGGTCGGGGTGAAAAAACCGTCGTAAATGCCGCCGAACACAATGATGAAAATCGCCACCACCGGCCAAATGCCGATCAGCAGGCGGCCGCGCTCGTTCCAGCTCGCCTTGGGTTGCGCGGGGCCCAGTTCCGGGCGGCGTGCCACAACGATGGCGATGGCCGCGCAGTAGCCGATGGTCGCGATGATTGCCGGGATGAAAGCCGCGGCAAACAGCTTGGCGATGTTCTGTTCGGCAAGAATCGCGTAGATCACCAGCGGCACCGACGGCGGCACCAGGATGCCGAGCGTGCCACCCACCGCGAGAGTAGCGGTAGAGAGTCGGCCGGAATAGCCATAGCGATTCATCTCCGGCAGCGCGACCTGGGCGACAGTCGCCGCGGTCGCCACAGAGGAGCCGCACACCGAGCCGAATGCCGCGCAGGCCAGGATCGCCGCCATCGCCATGCCGCCCTTGAAATGCCCGACCAGCGAATTGGCAAACTTGAATAGCGCCGCCGACAACCCGCCCTGGGTGGCGAACTGGCCCATCAGGATAAATAGCGGAATCACCGACAGGTCATATACCGACAGCCGCGCGTAGGTCATGCCCTTCAACTGGTTGAACAGGGCGGCTTCACCGCCGATGGCCCAGTAGCCGATCGCACCCGGAATGAACATCGACATTGCGATCGGCACGCGCAGCGCCATCAGCACCAGCATGCCGGCAAACAGGGCCATGGCGATTTGCAGGGTACTCATGCGGCCTGCCCCGGTTTGGCGTCAGCCGCAGCCACGCCGCCTGCAGCGGCACGCCAATGCTCGACGGCCGTCAGCACGCCCGCCGCGGCGCCCAGCGCCAGGCCTGGCACCATGCCCGCGTAAGCCCACCAGATCGGCACGCCCATCAGCATCGACGACTCACCGGCCGACTTCACCGAGGCAGCACCCACGCCGGTGCGCCAGGCCATGATGCCCAACACGACTGCGACCGTCAGCGCACCGAATGCGTCGAGGCGCGATTGGGTGCGCGCCGAGGCGCCCATGGTGAAAAAATCGACAATGATGTTGCCGCCCTTCAACTGGCACCACGGCAGGAACGACGCCACGGCGACGGCGCAGCCGATCTGTACCAGCTCGAAATCGCCTTGCACCGGCTTGAAGCCGAGCGCACGAATCGCCACGCTGTACACCGACATGATCGCCAGCGCCGTCATGATGGTGCCGCCGATGTAGCAGAACCAGCGCGCCAGGGCGTAGATCGCGTTGCCGGCCCCCGATGCCTGGCTCATGGAATCCCCTCTTTCGACATGCTATCTCCTCTCAGGCGGCATAGCGACGAGCGCGCCGCGCACCCGCTACGGCGTTATTGTGCACCGTTGTCCCGGTTTTCAGATACGGCATTTCCGGTCTAGCTGCAATGCCGCTTTGTAATGGCCTATTCGTTGTCCGGCTGGTGTTGTGGCGCCGCCTTTTGAAACGCTTCTTCCTGGTTGCACGCGTCCCAGATACGCATCACGGTGGGTACGTGCGAAAAATCGCAGTCGAAGCGCTTGCCGTTGGCGATTTGCGGGATCAGGCAGCAATCGGCCATGCCCGGCGTGTCGCCATGGCAGAACTTTCCGGTTTTTCCGTCAGAAAGCATCGCCTCGAGCTTGGCGAGGCCATCTTCGACCCAATGGCGGTACCAGGCGTTCTTTTGGTCTTCGGTCACCTTGAGCGTGCCGTTCAGGTATTTGAGGACCCGCAGGTTGTTGATCGGGTGGATCTCGCAGGCGATCAGGAGCGACAGCGCGCGCACCCGGGCGCGGTCCAGCGGCGACGTGGGCAACAACGGCCTGGCCGGATGGGTTTCATCCAGATACTCCATGATCGCCAGCGACTGGGTGAGCAGGTTGCCATCATCGATCAGCGCCGGCACCAGCTTCGCGGGGTTCACCGCAGCGTAGGCGGCTTCATTGTGCCGGCCCTTGGCGAGGTGGATGAACTCGGGCTCGTAGGCCAGGCCCTTCAGATTCATCGCGATGCGCACGCGATAGGTGGCGGAGGAACGAAAATAGGTATAGAGCTTCATCGGGCCACTCCGAATTCAATAGTGTTATAGAATTTGGCGTCCCCGTTCTTTGCCAGGAGAAACCGCCATGTCCGCCACCCCACCGTTTCGCGCCGACCATGTCGGCAGCCTGCTGCGCCCCGAAAACCTGCGCGAGGCTTTCAAATTGCATGCTCGAAAACAGATCACGGACGCGGAGTTTAGCGCCATTCAGGACGCCGCCATACTCGACGTACTGAAGTTGCAGGAGGATGTCGGTCTGAAAGTGGCGAACGACGGCGAGTTCCGGCGCGGCTCGTACTGGGGCCACTGGGTCGCCAAGGTGCAGGGCTTCGGCATCCGCAAGGCCGCGTTCAAGTTTCACGACGACCACGGCCACGAATCCGAGTTCACAGCCGCGGATGTCTTGTCACCTCTGCAACGCACCCAGGGGATCTCGACCGACGAATACGCCTTTCTCGCAAAGCACACCATCCTGCCGGGCAAGGTGACGATGCCCTCGCCGTCCACCCTGCATTTCTATGGCGGGCGCGAGAGCATCGCGGCATCTGCCTACCCCGACTACAAGACCTACCTTGCCGACCTCGCGCGCATCTTCCGCGAAGAGATCGCGGCGCTGGGGGCGCTCGGTTGCCGCCATATCCAGATCGACGAAGTGCCGCTGGTGATGCTGTGCGACCCGAAGGTACGGGACGCGGTCAAGGCGCAAGGGTATGACTGGCAGGAATTGATGACTGAATATATCAAGGTCACCAATGAGGCGGTCAAGGAGCGGCCCGCCGGCATGACCACGGCCATGCACCTGTGCCGCGGCAACTTCAAGGGCAAGTATCTTTCCGAGGGCGGCTATGACGCTATCGCCGAGCGCATGTTCAACGACCTCGACATCGACGTGTTCCTGCTCGAATACGACACCGACCGTGCCGGCGACTTTGCACCACTGCGCCATGTGCCAAAAACCAAATCGGTGTCGCTCGGCCTGATCACCACCAAGTCACCGGTGCTCGAATCGGTGGATGTGCTGCGCCGTCGCATCGACCTGGCAACCAAGTACATCGATTTATCGCAGCTTGGCATCTGCCCGCAGTGCGGCTTTGCCAGCACGGTGGGCGGCAACGACGTGACGCTGGACGATGAAATTGCCAAACTCAGGCTGCTCACCAGCACCGCTGAAAAAGTCTGGGGCTCGGCCTGAGCGGCGCGGTCTAACTCGGCCGGATTTCAAAGGTCGATTCGCCCTCGTCAAGATCGAAGTTGCCGTCCGCGACCGCGCTGCGCCAGCGCGCGGTACGGGCGGTGCCGGCGTCAACCACAATTTCGCCCATCCGCACCCATCCGCCCCTATCCAAATGGTGGGCAGTATTCTGGGCGAACGCATAGTCAATGCAGGCCGGTCAGGCCGGCGTGCCGAGGTAGGCCTCGATCACGCGCGGGTCAGCCAGCACGACAGCGGGATCCCCTTGCGTGAGAAGCTCACCATAGTTAAGCACGACGATCCGGTCGGCAAGGTCGGCGACCATCTGCATGTCATGCTCCACCCATAGCATGGCAGGCCCCTTCTCGTGCTTGACGCGCAGGATGAAGCGCGCGAGGTCCTCCTTCTCCTCGCGGTTCAGTCCCGCCGAAGGCTCGTCGAGCAGCATCAGCGACGGATTCATGGCCAGCGCGCGCGCAAATCCGATCACCTTCTGCAAACCGAACGACAGGTTGCCGACAGGTTCGTGGCGGTAACGCTCGAGCTCGACAAATTCGATCACTTCCTCGACGGCGCGGCGCTGCGCCGCTTCTTCGTCGCGGGTACGGCGCGAGAACAGCGCCTCCCCCAGAAACGAACTGCGGATACCGAGGTGGCGCCCGATCAGCAGATTGTCGACCACGCTCATGTGTGCGAACAGCTCGGCATGCTGAAAAGTGCGCGCCACGCCCAGTGCCGCAATGCGCGAGGGGCGCAGGCCGTTGAGGAGCGCAGCGCCGAACCGCACGCTGCCCTGCAGAGGTTGATAGATGCCGCCGACGCAATTGAGTACGCTGGTTTTGCCGGCACCGTTCGGGCCGATCAGCGCCACCAGTTCGCCGGGTTTGACCTCGAACGACACGTCATGAAACACCGTGAGGCCGCCGAACGCCAGCGAAATGTTGTCGACGCTGAGCACGCTGGCGCTACGCTGATCAGCCATACCACCGCCTGCTGCGTTTGTATTGCTTGACGTCGCGATAGTTCTTGCGCTCAGCCCCGCCTTGCCCGAGATAAAACTCGCGAATGTCCTGATGCTCACCGAGCTTCGCGGCATCGCCGTCGAGCACGATGCGGCCGTTTTCAATCACATAGCCGTGGTCGGCCGCGTCAAGCGCAACGCGTGCGTTCTGCTCGACCAGCAGGATGGTAAGGCCCAGCTGGTCACGCAACGCCAACAGCTTGTGTATCAGTTCCTGCACGATCAGCGGCGCCAGCCCTTGCGAGAGCTCGTCGACCAGCAGCAGCTTGGGTGCGCACATCAACGCACTGCCGATGGCCAGCATCTGGCGCTCGCCGCCGGACAGGTACCCCGCTTCGCGTTTGGCCAATTGCGCGAGCCGCGGAAACTGCGCATGCACCATCTCAAGCAGGGCCGCACGATCGGCGCGGCGCGGCGTTGCGGCGGCCTCGAGGTTTTCGGCTACGGTGAGGTTATCGAACACCTTGTCGCGTTCGGGCACCAGCGCAATGCCGAGTGCCGTCACCCGGTGCGGCGCGAGGTTTTCGATCGATTCACCCATGAAGCGGATGGAGCCCGCCGTCACGCGCGCATCGTCAAGCCCGAGAAAGCCCGAAATCGCGCGCAACACGGTGGTCTTGCCGGCGCCGTTGGTGCCCATCAACGCCACCAGTTGCCCGGCCCCAACCTGCAGTGACACGCCCTGCACCGCCGTCATCACGCGGTGGTAGGCCACTTCGATGGCATCGACCTGCAGCAGCGGCACGGCGACGTTCATTTGCCTCCTCCCGACAGCGGCTTTTGCTTGAACGGCCACATCAAAAAATAGGCCTGCACACGCCGCCAGATGCCGGCCAGGCCCTGGGGCTCGAACACCAGAAACAAGATCATCACCAAACCGAATGCGGCATAGTTGATCGCGAACACCGCATTCTGCAGGCCACGCATTTCCGGCAATGCCTCGCTCACCAGGCCGACCAGCCATTCGATGCCGTAGGGAAACAGGGTGACAAACACCGCGCCCATCACCGCGCCCGCAATTGACCCCATGCCGCCGATGATCACCATCGCCACATACTGGATCGACAGGAACAGCGAGAACGCCTCGCCCGAGACGAACCCGCGGTAGTAGGCGAACAGGCAGCCGAGCATCGCCGTCAGGGTCGAACTGGCCACAAACGCCAGCAGCTTGTATAGCGGCACATGGATGCCGAGCGCTTCGGCCACCGCTTCGCGACCGTGCAGCGCGCGCCAGGCACGCCCGGTACGCGAACGCAACCAGTTGAGGGCGATCAGCACGGTGCCGCCTGCGGCGATCAGGAACACGACATACCAGGCGCGCCCGTCCACCAGTTCCCACCCGAATACCCGCGGCGGGTCGATCACGATGCCGGTGGAAAAGCCGCGCCGGGTTTCGTATTCGTGGCCCAGGTAGATCACGATGAAATGCAGCGCCAGCGTGCTCACTGCCAGGTACAAACCGCGCAGACGCAACGACGGCAGCCCGAAGATCACACCGAGCAAGGCGCCGGTGGCGGCCGAAGCCGGCAGCGTGAGCCAGATCGACGCGCCCAGTTCCTTGGACAGGATACCGGTGCAAAACGCGCCCGCCGCCATCAGGCCCGCGTGGCCGAGCGAAATCTGCCCGGCAAAACCGGTCAGCAGCATCAGCGCCACCGCACCCACCACCGCCAGCAGGGTCTGGTTGGCAAGGTCAAGCACAAACGGGTTCGCCAGCCAGGGCAAGGCAATCAGCGCACAGATAAATGCGCCTGCCGCCACGCGCTGCGTGCGGGTATCGACGAGACGCGTGTCCTGGCCATAGGTGGTGCGAAAGTAGCCGCTGGCGTGGGGCATCGTTACACCCGGTCCAGTTCTTCCCTGGAGCCGAACAGGCCCCAGGGGCGCACGATCAGCATCGCCGTCAACACCAGAAACGGCACCACATCGGAGAGCAGCGGGTCCACGTAATGGATCAGCAGCACTTCGGCGGTCGCCACGATGACCGCGCCGCACAGCGCGCCGACGAGGCTGTCGAGCCCGCCGACCAGCGCGGCCGGAAACGCCTTGAGGCCGATGGTGGCCATGGTGGCATCCAACCCTGCGTCGCACGCGATCAGGATGCCGGTCAGGCCGCCGGTAAACACCGCGATGCCCCAGGCCAGCGCGTACACCGCATGCAGGTTGATGCCGCGCTGCGCCGCGAGGCGCGGGTTCTGGCCCGCGGCGCGCATCGCGATGCCGTAGCGCGTGCGAGTCAGAAACCACCAGAGCGCGAGATACACCAGCGCGTTCATGCCGACCAGCAGCAGGCTGATGGTGGATAGCCGCGCCCCACCCGGCAGTGCCACCACCGGATTGTCGAAGCCCAGCATGCGCGCCGGATGCTGCACCTGGGCCGACCAGATCAGCACCATCGCACCGCGCAGCAAAATGCCCAGTGCGATCGTGGCCAGCACCGCCGCCAGCACCGCCTCGCCGGTCATGCGCCGCATCAGCACCCAGTAGACCAGCGCGCCGGTGGCAGCCGCCAGCAGCCCGGCAGCCGCCACGGCAACGCCGGGCTGCGCGGCGAACAGCGAAGCGGTGGTGACCAGGCCATACGCGCCCAGCATCATCAGCTCGCCATGCGCCAGCGACAGCACCCGGCTGACCCGGTAGATCAGCACATAACCGCAACTGATCAGCGCGTAGATCGATGCGAGGACGGCGATGTTGACAACGAGCTGCATCGATTACGCGCAGTGCTTCGGCACCGGGCAGTGCGCCGCGCCGGTCATTTCACCTCAACCGCTGTCCAGTCCTTGACGCGTGTGATCGCGCCTTTGCTGGTGTCCCACTTGTAGACGCGATAGTGCTGTTTGGTGCGGAAGTGGTTGTCGCGGGTCCATTCGATCGGCCCGCCGCGCAGGCCCTTGGTATCGACCTTGAGGTTGCTCATCGAGGCCTGCACTTTCGCCGCCGTGGTCGGCCAGCCCGCGCCTTTGAGGGCGGCTTCGAGCACCAGCCCGGCAATGTAGCCTTCCGACAATTGCGTAATCGGGTAATTGAGCTTGGCGCGGTGCATCACGGCACGCAGTTCGGCCTGGATCGGCAGGTTGTCCTGGAAGAACGCGTTGGTGCCGAACACGTAGAACTCGTTGTCCTTCAGGCGCGCCAGTTCGTCTTCGGCATTCAGGTGGGCGTAGGCGATGTAGCGGCCGTTCCAGCCGAGGCGGCGCAGCGACTCGAGAGTGCGCACTTGCGTGACCCACGGCGCCCACGAGTAGACCCAGTTCGGGTTCGCGTCCTTGAGTTTGGTCGCGAACGGCGTGTAGTCAGGCGTCGGCGGCGGCACGATCTGCTTGTCCACCGGCGTCATGCCCATGGTTTTGGAGAGGCCTTCGGCATAATCGATTTCACCGCGCGACAGCGGAATCGCCATCGCCGAAAAGCCGATCCGCACCGGTTCCTTGGCCATCTCCTTCACCGTGGCGAGTGCCATCTGGCTGTCGTACTGCGCCCCGAACGCGGTCGAGCAGAACTGCAGCGGGTCAGCCGGCGGATAGGTTTCCTTGGGGCACACCGCGCCGGCGTAGAACACCGGCACATTCGCGCGCTTCGCCTCGGCCACCATCGGCGCATAGGTTGACGACAGGCTCGCATTGACCAGCATCAGCACCTTGTCTTGCGTGAGCAGCTTCTTGGCATCGGCCGCGGCCTTCGAGGCTTCCCCCTGGTTGTCGCTGATCACCAGCTTGACCTGCCTGCCGTTGATCCCGCCCTTGCTGTTGATGTGGTCGATGTAGGCGCGCATCGATTCGACCACCGGGGCGTAGGTGGCAGCGGCCGAGCCGGTCATCGCGCCGGAAACGCCGATCAGGTAGGCGTCCTGCGCGCTGGCGAATCCGCCGCTGCAGAGGGAAATTGCGGCAAGAGTCGCTCCCACCAATGGTTTCAGGGCATGTCTCGTCATGGTTTTCTCCTTTGGATAGTGGTGGTGTCAAGCATCAAGTGTGGCGCCGGCAGCATCGGCCAGCGCGCGTTCTTCGTTGTCGTCGTACATGGCTTCGACCAGCGCTTCGAAGCGCGTAATCATCAGAGCGCGCTTCAACTTGCGCGTCGGCGTGACCGGCTCGCCCTCTTCCTCCGGGTCGAGCGCCTTGGGCAGGATGCGGAACTGCTTGATCTGCTCGACGCGCGCGAGCTCGGTGTTGGCGCGTGCGATCTCGGCGCCGATCAGGTCGACCACGCGCACCTCGGCAGTCAGGCTGGTAAAGCCGGTGTAGGAGACGTCATTGGCGCGCGCCCAGTCGGCCACCGTGTCGGCATCGATCTCGATCAATGCGGTGAGGTACTTGCGCGCGTGGCCGATCACCATCGCCTCGCCGATATACGGGCTGCCGCGCAGGATGTTTTCGATGAACGAGGGAGACAGCGTCTTGCCGCCCGAGGTGACGATGAAGTCGCGCGCGCGGTCCACCAGTTTGAGATGGCCGGGCTGCGCATCGTCCCACGCGCCGACGTCGCCGGTAGCAAGCCAGCCGTCGCGCCACGCCTCGGCGCTCGCTTCGGGCTGGTTCCAGTAGCCGTCGAACACATGGTCGCCCTTGAGCAGGATCTCGCCATTTTCCGGGTCGAGTTTCAACTCCCAGCCCTGCGCCAGCGTGCCGACATTGCCGGGGCGCGGGAACGGCCCGCGCTGCCCGGTAATGATGGCACCGGCTTCCTCGGTCTGGCCATACACCTCGCAGACGTTGACCCCAAGGATCTGCCAGAACGCCGCCGTCTCGGGCGACAGCGCAGCGCCCCCCGAAATCACCAGGCGCAGGCGGTCGAAGCCGAGCTTGCTTAACACCGGCTTGAACGAGAGCAGCCGGCACGCCGCGTAAGCCAGCGAAAGCAGCGGCGACGACACCGGCCCCCTGTCCCAGCGGGCCCGCGCGAACCGGCGGCCGACGCGCATTGCCGCCTGATGCACGCGGCGCTTGGCCGGCGAGGTATTGGTGACGCCGATCAGCACCTGGGCTGCGAATTTCTGCAAATAGCGCGGCACCAGCACCAGGAAATCCGGCGCGACTTCATGCAGGGTGGTGGCGAGGTCTTCGACACTCTCGCCAAAATGCGGCACCACGCCGGCGATCAGCGGCAGCGTGATCGCCAGGTCGCGGCCGAGCACATGGCACAGCGGCAGGAACACCACCGTGCGCAACCCGGCTTCATCGAGCAGCGGATAGTGCGCCACCATGTTGGCAGCCCCCGCCAGATGGCGCCCATGCGACACCAGCGCGCCCTTGGGCGCACCGGTGGTGCCCGAGGTGTAGACGATGAAGGCCGGATCGTCGGGATGGAGCGCAGCCGCGCGCACCTCAAGCCCGGCCAGAAACGCGTCGTCCGCACCGTCGTCCACCGCGCCGCCCCGCGCATTTCCATCCACCAGCGCCGCATAGGGTGTGAGGCGCACATCGTCGTAGCTGAACATCGCGTTGGTGTCGATCACGATGATCGACGCCAGCTGCGGCAGCGCATCCGCCAGCGGCAGGATCTTGTCGACGTATTCCTGATTTTCGGCGACGAAGACTTTCGCGCCGCCGTCGCGCATCTGGTGTTCGACCTCCGCCATCGAGGCCGTCGGGTAAATGCCGTAGGTGATCGCGCCGAGCGCCTGGGCGGCCAGGTCGCACACCAGCCACTCTTCGCAGGCGTCGCCCATGATGGCCACGCGGTCGCCCTTGGCCACACCGATTGCCGCAAGCCCGTTGGCGACGCGCGCCACCAGCACGGCCAGACCCCGCCAGGTGCGCTCCTCATACAGGCCGAGGCGCTTGGCGCGCAACGCAATCCGTGCCGGCTCGGCGCGCGCACGCGCGCACAACACGCGCGGGGCAGTGCTCTGGCGCAGGCGGACGGTGGGGTTCATGCGCGGCAGCGGTTCTCTATAAACCTATTGAATTTTGATTGTACCGGCTCGGACGACGCCTGTCAGCGTGGGGCCGCCTTAGCGACGAATCAGTCCGTCGAGCAGCAATCGGCTGAACGCACGCGCAGTCTCTTCGACGCCGGCACCACGCGCGGTGTTGATCCATCGGGTCGCTTCGTTGCACATGCCGAGCAATGCCAGGGTGGCGAGGCGCGGGTCGGTCGCCGGCGCCAGTTCGCCCGACCTGATGCCATCGCGAATCACGCCTTCGATCACACCTTCATAGGCCCGCGCGGTGCGGCTGATCGCCTTGCGCCGCACCTTCGGCAGGTGCTGGCGCTCGGTCAGGAACACCTTGACGTAATCGGGGCGCACGTCGATCGGCGCGAGATGGCTGCGCACGATCGCCGCAAGACGCCCGGCGGCGCTGTCGCCGTTGCCGGCAATCTCTTCGGAGAATTCCAGAAAGCCCTCGACGCCGAGCTTGCACACCTGGGCCAGCGCGTCCTCCTTGGAGCGCACGTAGTAGTACAGGCTGGCCTGGCGAATGCCGAGGCGCGCGGCGATGTCCTGCGTGGTGGTGCCGTGATAACTCTTCTCGGCGAACACCGCCGCAGCCGCATCGATGATTTCGGCGGCGCGGCGCTTCGGGCTGGCCGCGGCAGCCGCTTTGGTGGCGGGCATTTTGGCCCTGGCGGAAGGCTTCCTGGTCATGCGTCGAGCATACGGCATCGGCCTCTAGCGCCCCGCGCTAGAGGCCGCCCAGCAACCTGGCGCGCATTTCAGGAGAAATTTCCAGC
>CANJDH010000013.1 GCA_947473125.1 Burkholderiales bacterium | reverse complement strand
GCCTGGTCGGCGATCGAACGCGTGATCGCCTGGCGGATCCACCAGGTGGCATAAGTCGAGAACTTGTAACCACGGCGGTATTCGAACTTGTCGACCGCCTTCATCAGGCCGATGTTGCCTTCCTGGATCAGGTCGAGGAACTGCAGGCCGCGATTGGTGTATTTCTTGGCGATCGAAATCACCAGGCGCAGGTTGGCCTCGGTCATCTCGCGCTTAGCGCGGCGCGCTTTCGCTTCGCCGGTGGACATCTGCTTGTTGATCTCCTTGAGATCCTTGAGCGGAATACCCAGCGTATTTTGCAGATCAAGCAGCTTTTGCTGCTGCTCCTGGATCGCCGGCAGGAAACGCTCCATCACCAGCGTGTACGGACGTCCAGATTCGACTTCGCGCTGCGCCCAGCGCGGATTGGTTTCGTGCCCCGGGAATTCCTTGATGAAATGGGGCCGCGGCATGCCGGATTTGACGACACACAGTTCCTGAATCGTGCGTTCGTGGCGACGCACCTGGTCCACCTGGCCGCGCAGCAGGTCGCACAGCTTCTCAACCATGCGTGCCGTGAAGCGGATTTTCATCAGCTCTTCGGAAATCTTGCGCTGCGTATCGAGATGCGGTTTGGTCTTGTAACCTTTGGCAGCGAGAATCTTTTTCATCTTCTCGTGCAGATGGAAGATGCGCGCGAACGCTTCGAGTGCTTTTTGCTTCAATTCGGCCATGGCCGCCGCATTGGCGGCACTGGCGGCCTCGCCGTCGTCGTCTTCCTCTTCAACCGCCTCGGCTTCGAGCTCGACGTCTTCTTCAGCGGCGACCACAGCCGGAGCGGGAACCTGCTCGGGAGCGTTCGGATCAATCAGGCCGTCGACCAGTTCGTCGATGCGCATTTCGTCGCGTGAAATCTTGCCGGCCATCGTGACGATTTCGGCAATCGTCGTCGGGCACGCGGCAATCGCGAGGATCATGTGCTTCAAGCCGTCTTCGATGCGCTTGGCAATTTCGATCTCGCCTTCACGCGTCAGCAATTCGACCGAACCCATTTCGCGCATGTACATGCGCACCGGGTCGGTGGTGCGGCCGAATTCCGAGTCGAGTGACGACGCCGCCGCTTCGGCTTCCTCTTCAATGTCTTCTGCGGCCGCGGCCGGCGCATTCTCATTCAACAACAGGGTTTCGGCGTCCGGCGCCTGGTCGAACACGGAAATGCCCATGTCGCTGAACGTGGTGATGATGGCTTCGATCTGCTCGGCATCGACGACATCGTCGGGCAGGTGGTCGTTGACCTCGGCGTAGGTCAGGAAGCCGCGCTCCTTGCCCAGCTTGATCAGCGCCTTGAGCTTGTTGCGGCGCGCCTCGACATCTTCCGCCGTCGGCGCCTGCTGAAGAACCAGCAATTCCATGCGCTCGCGTGCCTTGCGTGCTGCGCGCTCGCTCTTTTTCTTGGGGGCCTTCTGGCCGGGTGCCAGCGCCGCTTCGGCAGCTGCGTCCTTTACCGCAGCCTTGGCATCAACGGCCTCTGGCTTGACGATTTTTTTAGCGGCTGCAATGTCTTTGGCCGATGGCGGAGCACCTTTCACCACGACTTTTGGAGGGGCTTTCGTCGCCTTGGGAATCGGCTTGGTCGCCGCATTGACTGCTTTGGTTGCGGATTTTGGTGCGGGTTTGCCCGCCTTGACGACGGGTTTTGCAGCGGGCTTCTTGGCCGGCACGGCTTTCTTATTCACGGGCTTGGATACTTTCTTGGGTGCTGGCTTGCGGACCACGGGTCGAGCCGCAGTTCGAGAGGGGGTGCGGACGGTTTTCTTGGCCATGCGATTGCCTCGAAAAAAGATCGCGCCCACTGTGGTGCTCGACGGCGGACACGATGATCGGCACTGGAGCTGCATCGCCACGATGCGGCCACACGCGCCAAAAGAAGTAAAGCTTTGAATTATAGCAGTATTCGCCGGTTTTTACCCCTTGTGTTGTGACCCGGGCGCGACTATGCGGCAGAGGACGATTTGCCGGCACTCTCCTCGGCAATCAGAGCCGCAAGCTCCGCGCGCGACGCAGGATCATGCATTTCCGCAGCGATGATGTGCTCGGTCCTGGCGCGGCGCCATTGATCGCGTAGGGTCTTTAGCGCGTGGCGAAATTCGGCTTCGACAATCTCCGGCTCCTTCTCGACCTCCAGTTCCTCGACCAAGGCTTTGCGCAAGAAAGGCTCGACGTCGGTGCCGACGAACATTTCCGTCAGGCCGGTCGGCGAGACCGGATTGTCCGTCGAGCAAATCGCATCAATCATCACCAGCACCGGCGAGCCTTGCTGCAGCACGTGGCGCTGTTCCTCGGTTTCCGCCAGCATTGCCAGGCGCGGCTCGCGTACCAGCAGCCGCAACATCTGCTCGTCAAGGGGCGTCACCGGCGCGCGCGCCACGCGCGTGGGCGCCGCACGGACGTAGGATGACTGCAATTTAAGCTCACACAGGCGCTCCACCTCGAGAGGCGTCATGCTTGCCAGTTCGGCGATCTGCTTGACGATGGCCAGTCGCAGCCCGGGGGCCGTGATGCGCTGCAGGTGCGGCTTGGCCGCGCTAACCAGCCCGGCCCGCCCTTCGGCCGAGGACAGGTCGCCCTCGGCCACCAGCTCGCGCACCAGAAATCGCGACAAAGGCATGGCGCCATCGACCAGCGCCTCAAACTCCTCGCGCCCGAATTCGCGAATATAGGTATCCGGGTCATGCTCTTCGGGCAGAAACAGGAATGAGAATATCTTGTCGTCGCTGGTCAGGGCCAGGCTGTTTTCGAGCGCCCGCCACGCCGCACGCCGGCCGGCCTTGTCGCCGTCAAAACTGAACACGATGCGGTCGGCCTGTTTGACCAGTTTTTGCACATGCGCCGGTGTGCAGGCGGTGCCGAGCGTCGCCACCGCGTAGCCCACGCCCATTTGCGCCAGGGCCACGACGTCCATGTAGCCCTCCACCACCAACACCTTGCCGGCGGTGCGGATCGCCTGGCGCGCCTCAAACAGGCCGTAGAGCTCGCGCCCTTTTTCAAATAGCGGTGTTTCCGGCGAGTTGAGGTACTTGGGTTCGCCCACGCCGATCACCCTTCCGCCAAAACCGATGACCGCCCCGCGGGTGCTGCGTATCGGGAACATCACGCGGCCGCGAAACCGGTCGTAGCGCGATCCCTTCTCGCTGTCGATCACCAACCCGGTATCGAGCATGGTCTTGCCCGCATACTCTTCGCCGAACGTCGGCTGCAACGCATTCCACTCGTCGGCGACGTAGCCCAGCCCGAACTGCCGCGCTACTTCGCCTGACAGCCCGCGCCCTTTGAGGTAGCTGATGGCCTCCGGGGAGGTTTTGAGCGTATCGCGGTAATAGCGCCCGGCACGCTCCATCATGGAGATCAGGGTGGCGCTGTCCGGGCCATCGCGATGGGGTGTACTGCCGCGCTCCTCGGGGACCGGCAGCCCCACGGACTGCGCCAGGTCCTTGATCGCCTCGACGTAGCTGAGCCCGGCGTGCTCCATCAAAAACCCGATTGCCGAGCCGTGTGCGCCGCAACCGAAACAGTGGTAGAACTGCTTGGCTGGGCTGACCGTAAACGAAGGGGATTTTTCGTTGTGGAACGGGCATAAGCCCATCAGGTTGGCGCCGCCCTTCTTGAGCTGCACGTGCTTGCCGACCACATCGACAATGTCGACGCGGTTGAGCAGGTCCTGGATGAACGACTGGGGAATCATGTCTGAATGTACATTCTACGACGCCACAAAAAACAAAGCGCCCCGCGGGGCGCCCTGTCGATGCAAAACGACGTCTACTTCGAATATTTGGTCATGAGCGACTTCGCGGTATCGAGCAACAGCTTGCCGTTGAAATTCTTGCCGTTCATTTCCTTGACCCACTCATCGTCAACCAGGTCGGCAGCCTTGCGAAAGGCCTCCGTCTCCTGTGCGGTAAACGTGTAATGCACATTCTTGCGGTCCTCGGACATTTTCTTGCCCGCCGGATCATTGGACTGCTGGGTCTTGCCGAGCCAGCCTGAGGTTTCCACGCCCGAATTGTTGTCGATCACCTTTTTCAGGTCAGGCGGCAACGAATCGTATTTCGCCTTGTTCATCGCCATCACGAACGTGGTGGTGTAGAGCGAGACGCCGGTCGGAAACTCAGAGTGGTATTTCGCGAGCTCTTCAAGCTTGATGGCCGGTACCACTTCCCACGGCACGACCGCCGCGTCAATCACACCCTTGGAAATGGAATCGGGAATCTGCGGCAGCGGCATGCCCACCGGCGTCGCGCCGAGGGTACCGAGCAGCTTGGTGATCTGCCGAGTCGGGCCGCGCACCTTCATGCCTTTGAGATCGGCCACCGATTTGATCTGTTTGTCTCGTGAATGGAAAAATCCCGGGCCGTGCACGTTCACCGCTACCACATGGACATCCTTGAACTCGTCTTTCGCCACGGTATTGATGTATTCCCAATAGGCCTTCGACGCCGCTTCGGCATTGGTCATCACGAACGGCAACTCGAACACCTCGACGCGCGGAAACCGGCCCGGCGTATTTCCCGGCAGGGTCCAGACCACGTCGACCACGCCATCTTTCGCCTGGTCGTAAAGATTTGCCGGTGTACCGCCCAGCTGCATGGCGGGAAATTTCTCGAACTTGATTCGGCCGCCCGACTCCTTTTCCACCTTGTCCATCCATGCCACATGCATGGTGCGCCAAACCTGCGACTGGGGCGCCATGAAGGTATGAAATTTGAGCGTGACTGTCTGCTGCGCCTGCGCGCCAAAGCCGGCCAGGGCCAGCCCGAAGCCTGCCACCAATGATTTGAGTTTCATGCCTTGTCTCCTGTTTGTGACTTGCGTCCTGGGTGATTCCCTTTTTTTGCGGTGCCAAGCATACGACAAGCGGGACTGTTTGTGTGTGAAACCGATATCCCGACAGCCTCAGAAAATTTCGAAATACTCGCGTTGCTCCCATTCGCTCACGTCGACACCGGATGCCACGCCGCCGGCCCGCGTAATTTCGGATTCCTTGATTGCCGAGAAATACGCGATGAATGATTGACCCAGCGCGTCGCCCAGGACTGGATCGGCACGCAAGGCGTCCAGTCCCTCGCGCAGGCTGCGCGGCAACAGGGGTGCCCCTCCCTCGTAAGCCGTATCCGCCGATGCCCCCGGTTCGAGATTACGCTCCAGGCCATCCAGGCCCGAGGTGATTTGCGATGCCAGATACAGATAGGGGTTGGCAGCTGGTTCGCCGACGCGATTTTCAATGCGTGTCGCCGGATCCCCCGATTCGCCGAGCACGCGCAACATGACGCCACGATTGTCCTGGCCCCAGTTGATGCGATCCGGCGCCAGCGACAGGGGCCGGAAACGCTTGTAGCCGTTGACGGTAGGAGTGGTCAGGGCGGTTGCCCCGGCCGCGTGCGCCAATAACCCGGCCAGCCAGTGGAAACCCTTGGCAGACAAGGATTTGCGCGGATTGGCCGACACCATGACGTTGGCCCCTGAGCGCGCGTCGACCAGCGATTGGTGCAAATGCCAGCCGCTCGAAAACAGATTTTTGATCGCCGGGCGGCACATGAAGGTGGCGTGGTAGCCATGGCGTGCGCACACCTGTTTGATGCAACTGCGGAACAGGATCATCGCATCCGCAGTCAGGTGCCCCGAGAGCGGCGCCAGGGTCATTTCCACCTGGCTCGGCCCAAACTCTACCTCCATGCTGCGCAACGGCAAGCCGAGGCGCTCGAGGTGGTCGCGCAGGACCTCCATCAGGGGATCGAGCTCGTCATAACGCAGCTCGGTGAGGTACTGAAAACCGCGATTGAGCGGGGTTACCGTGGGCGGGGTACCGGGCAGACCTGGTTGGCTCAGGTCAGCTTCCATTAGTGATTCGGGCTCGCGCCGGAACACATGAAACTCCACCTCCAGGCCGGACACGAAGTCCAGGCCTTTCTTGCGCAGTGCGGCAAGACTGTTCATCAACACATGCCGCGAATCAAAATCGACCGCACGCCCCGATTTGAAGTAGGGAATGCACTGGATCCAGCCGCTGTGGGGTGCCCAAGGCAACACCTTGAAGGTAGTCGGGTCGGCAACCAGCATCACATCGGCGGCCCCCGCCAATTCGACCAACCCCAGGGGCGCGGCGCTGCCGAATACCGGAACGATGGTCTTGTGCGATGTATCCTTGAGAAGCATGGTGCTACTCATGCCAATGCCGTTGCGCAGCGCGTTCTCGAATTCGCGGGCAAGATAGGTTTTGCCGCGCAACACCCCGTGCTGGTCGGCCCACATGAGACGCACGGTGGTCAAACCGTCGGCCTTGACGCGCGCGACCAAGTCAACGGCGAGGCGCTGCTCGTCAGCCGACCACAAACCGTGGCGCGTCACAAACGGCTCGAACGCTGCCGTCATTCCGGTCCATCCAATGCCGCAGGAGCGGGCCAGGGCGCGAGTGCGCGCCGCTGGCGGTCGAAATTGCGCCAGTACGCCTGCCAGTCCGCCCCTTCGTGAATGCCATCCACGGTGACCGGCCCTCTGATGGCGGCGGCCTCTGCTACGGACAGCACCATACGTGGCGTCTTACCCGCCTGCGCCTCCTTGATGGCACGCATCAACAGCTTGCGATACGCAACGATCACCTTGTCGGTCGTGCCCAGATGTTCGCGTGTGCGGTCCTGGATCCGGCCTTGCGATTCCACCGCCCACTGGTCATGCACATTGATGTCGAAGCCCATCCCGGTGTAGGTCTGCTGCGCCTGCTCGCGCGCATCGTACCCGTAACGATTATGGCGACCCACGCGCGGAATGTAATCAGGCAGCGTGTACAGCTCGAGCCTCTGGGCGCGCATCTGCGTCTTGTCCACCGGGCCGGCGAAGCTGGTGAAAATGGCGTACCAATAGCAGGAGGTGTCGTCCACCGGCACATGCCATTGGGTGATCGTCATTTCGGCGCTGAGCGGGATCACAAATGCCTGGGGAAACAGCAGATTGGTGACGCGCACGTGGGTCGTGTCTTGGTCGATCTTGCGCAGGGCGTAGACGCGCAGGCCCCAGGCGGCGTCCTCAAAATCGATCTGCGGCGCGGGATATTCGCGCATCACCTTGGTCATCGGCCATTTCGAACCGGCAGACGCCGCCCTGAATTGTTTTCCGTAGGCCAGCTCGGGCGCGGCGTTCGGGTCTTCGTCCTCGAAAAAGCGATGCAGGAACGACGCGTGCGCCGGGTCGATGCCAACCTCAAGCGCCTGTACCCAGTTGCAATCGAGCAGGCCCTTGAACGCAAACGTATGGGTATCCGGAGCCACAAAGCAATCGAGTTCGGCAAAGGCAGGAGGCGGCCCTTCACCGAGGTAGGCAAAGTAGATGCCGGAGCGCGCCACAACCGGGTAGGTCTTCTGCCGCACCTTGTCGCACAGCCGCACATGGGGCGGTTCTCCCGGGGTCTCGACGCAACGCCCATCGGCATCGAACAGCCATCCGTGAAACGGACAACGCAACCCCTCCGGCTCGAGACGGCCATACGACAGGTCCGCGCCGCGGTGTGGGCAATCCCGGTCCATCAACGCAACCTTGCCCATCGCATCCTTGAACAGCACAAGATCTTGCCCAAGGACACGCACCGGGCGCACCGGCCGCGGCGCCTCCAGTTCATCAACCAGCGCTACCGGCTGCCAATACATCCGCAGCAAGCGGCCGGCAGGTGTCTCCGCGCCACTGCGCGTGATCAATTCGTTCTGTTCGGCACTGAGCATTGAAGACGCATCCCAAAGCCAATAAAAAGGGGGCTCGTGAGCCCCCTGTCATCCCTCGCCAATCGGCAGGAGCTTACAAACCGCCGTTTTGCTGTGCCACCATGCAATAGAGCATCGGGATTGACAGCATCGTGTTGAAACGCGAGGTAAGCATCGCCATCCTGGCAGCGGCTGCTTTCTCGACGGCTTCCACCTGGACAATGCCGAGCGCTTTTTTCTGGTTTGGCCAAATGATGAACCATACGTTGAATGCCATCACCAACGCGAGCCACATGCCGATGCCGATTGCGGTAAACGGTGTGGCCAGGAGCAATGCTGTGCCGATGTACCCGTGCATTGACGCCAGCACAATCCCGGTGATCACCGTGGCAAGTGCGGCCCAGCGGAACCAAAACAGGGCAGTCGGCGCGATCACTTTGCCGATGGCCGGCTTCTGCTCATCGGGAATCTTGGGCATCGACGGAATCTGGACAAAGTTGAAATACCAAAGCAAACCGATCCACATCACGCCGGAACCCACATGCAGCCAGCGCATCACCAGCAATCCCCATGCATGGTCAAATTTTCCGCTGCCCGCAGCTGCGATCAGTATCACAAGTAACACTACTCCCGCAGTGACGGTTCTTCCCAGCGATTGAAATATTGCTCCCATAAAACCCCCTCATCGAATGAACGTGACGACCTGATTAACAACCAGCTCCTACTCTGATGGTAGCACAGCATCAAGGCATGTCTTCATCATGGTTTCTCCCAACCACGGCCTGCGTACGGCCTTGTGCAAACCTGATATCCAGAACATCGCCGACCGACAGCAGGCTGCTGTTGCACACCACCTCACCTCGCGCGTTTTGGACCACCGCGAACCCGCGCTCCAAGACGCGTTGCGGATTGAGTATCTGCAAGGCCGCTGCGCTGCGCTCCACGAGCGCCCGCTGACTCGACAGGACACCAGCGGCGGCGCCCGACAACCGGTTCTTGGCGTGCACAAGTTGGATTTGCCGGCCGGCCAGGGCTGGCGCACGCAGGCGTGCCTGCCCGTGCGCCGCGCGCATGCGTTTGGCCGAGAGGGATCCGCGCACCGCCGACTCAAGGTGCTCGCGCGCGCGCAAGAGTCTCTGCCGTTGTCGGGCGAGATAGGCATCCGGCGCATTGAGCCCACGAGCCACCCAGTCGATGCGCTGCTGCAAGGCCCCAAGCCGGTATGCAATCGCCCCGCGCAACACCGCAGCCACACCCGCCAGGCGCGCGTACATATCAGCCAAGTCCGGGCTTACGAGTTCGGCTGCCGCCGTAGGCGTCGGCGCGCGCATGTCCGCGACCCAATCGGCAATCGTGAAATCGGTTTCGTGGCCGACCCCGGATACGACCGGAATCGCGCAATCCGCAATCGCCCGCGCCACCGATTCTTCGTTGAACGACCACAGATCTTCGATCGAGCCGCCGCCGCGGCACACAATGAGCACGTCCACCCGGTCCTGCGTGGCCCGCGCGCTGGCGGTTGCGATCGCCCTCGCAATTGTCCCTGCCGAACCCTCGCCCTGCACCGGCGCCGGGTACAGGACAACCGGGATCATCGGCGCGCGGCGCGCCAGGGTCGTCAGTACGTCGTGCAATGCCGCCGCCTGCAACGAGGTAACAATACCGATGCCTATCGGCATCGACGGCAAGGCGCGTTTGCGCCCGGCGTCGAACAGGCCTTCCGCCGCCAGTTTTTCCTTGAGGCGCAGCAACTGCTCAAACAGCGCGCCGGCGCCGGCGCGGCGCATCGTCTCGATGCTGAGCTGATACTCGCCGCGCGCTTCAAACAGCGTGACCGAGGCGCGCACATCGACCGCATCACCGTTTTTCGGCTCGAACGCTAGAGCAGACGCCTTGCCGCGCCAGAGCGCGCAACGTACCTGCGCATTGGCGTCCTTGAGCGAAAAATACACATGCCCCGACGTGGCCCGGGTAAAGCCGGAGATCTCGCCGCGCACGCGTACCAAGCCGATACCGCCCTCCAGCAACAGGCGCGCGCGACGATTCAGCTCGGACACGGAACACGCGGTCTCTGCGGTATCGCTGGCGTTTTCAAATTCGGGGCGGCTCAGCAAGTCAAGGGCTTTCTCATGGTCGAAACTATGGGTTGAACAAAATGGATGCAAGCCAATGAAACTCCTTGCTGCGCAATGCACTTGCGTCTGTTACCCACACGATTTCCACAATGTTATCCACCGGCCTTGTGGATAACATTGCGATCTTTCGGCTACACTTAGCACTGTTCCGAAGTCACCAGAAGTCACTGTCCGAGGGGATTTGATCCGTGTGGAAAATTATCAATGAGGCTGGCTGGCCGATTTACCCGCTGCTGCTCGCATCGATTATCTCAGTTGCGCTGATTATCGAACGACTCGTGGCGTTGCGTAAATCCAAGGTGTTGCCGGCCAAACTGTTACCGGAAGTGCTGAGCCTTTACAAGGCCAAGCAGATCACCAACGAAGTGATCGAAAAAGTCGAGACCAATTCCCCGCTGGGCCGTGTGCTGGCCGCCGGGTTGCGCAACGACCAGAGCTCGCGCTACGTAATGAAGGAAGCCATCGAAGAGGCCGGGCGCATCGTCACCCACGAACTGGAACGCTTCCTCAACGGCTTGGGCACCATCGCCACCGCATCGCCTCTGATGGGCCTGTTCGGCACCGTGGTCGGGATGATCGAGATCTTCGGCAGCCAATCGCCCGCGGGCACCAATCCGCAGGCGCTGGCCCACGGCATCTCGGTGGCGCTGTACAACACCGGCTTCGGCATCATGATCGCGGTGCCGGCCCTGATTTTCTATCGTTATTTTCGGGCTCGCGTGGAAGACTATGTCGTCGAGATGGAGCAAAGCGCCATCAAGCTGCTCGACCTGGCCCACGGCGACCGCAAGGCTTGAGGCAGGCACGCGATGAACTTCCGCCGCAAGCTACCCGAGGAGCCGGAGATCAACTTCATTCCGTTGATCGACGTGCTGCTGGTGATCCTGATCTTCCTGATGGTCACCACCACCTACTCGAAATATGCGGAGCTACAGATCAACCTGCCGACCGCTGACGCCGAGAAGCAGCTCGAGCGTCCCAACGAGGTCAATGTCGGCATCACCGCCGGCAGCAAATACGCGATCAACGGCAAGACCATCGCCTTCACCAACGTCGACGGCCTGTCGTCCGACTTGAAAAACGCGGCCGCCGGCAATAAGGATCCGGTCGTGGTGATCAACGCAGATGCCCAGGCGACGCACCAGTCAGTGGTGGTCGTGATGCAGGCGGCGCAAATGGCCGGCCTGGGCCAAGTCACCTTTACCACGCAAAGCACGACCAGCAAATAGGGTTGCGGCCTTGTCCCTGACGCGCGACTGGTGGTTGCCCCGGCGAACCGCGCGCACCGCGTTGCTGCTTCCGGCGAGCTGGCTGTTCCGCCTCGTCGTCGTCCTCCGCATGATGTTGTATCGCCTCGGGCTGTTGCGTTCGATGCGGCTGTCGGTGCCCGTCATCATCGTCGGTAATCTGACGGTGGGCGGTAGCGGCAAGACGCCGCTGGTCATCGCCCTTGTGCGCAAATTGAAGGAAGCCGGCCATCGCCCTGGCGTGATCAGCCGCGGCTACGGCCGGCAAGAGGGAGGCAATCTCAGCGCCAAACCGGTTCATGTACTTGCGAACGGCGACCCGCAGCTGACCGGCGACGAACCGCTGCTGATTGCGCGTGCGACGCAGGTTCCGGTGGTGGTCGACACCGACCGGGTCCGCGCCGGTCGCGCCCTGCTCGCGGCGCACCCGGACGTCGACGTGATCGTCAGCGATGACGGCCTGCAGCACTATGCGCTGGCGCGCGACATCGAGATCGCCGTGTTCGACGACCGCGGTGCCGGCAACGGGCAGATGCTGCCGGCCGGCCCGCTGCGCGAACCGCTCTCACGAGCGACCGGCCTGACAGCCATGGTGCACAACGCTTCCACGGCAGATGCCTCCAACAATGGCTTGCACCAACGGTTTCCATCCATGCATGTAATGCGGCTTGAACCGCAGCGCTGCTACCGGTTGGCTGATCCCTTGCAGACCCGCGGCATTGACGAGTTGGGCGCGCGCGGATCGGTCGCGGCAATCGCCGGCGTCGGCCATCCAGAGCGTTTTTTCGCCACGCTGCGCTCGGCCTCGATTGCGGCGGCGCCCTTCCCATTTCCCGACCATCACGCATTCACGCGCGACGATTTGGCGCGCATCAGTGCCGACACACTCATCATGACCGAAAAGGACGCGCTAAAATGCGCCACGTTCAATGACGAACGCATCTGGGTGTTGCCGGTGACCGCGAAACTTGGCACAGCGTTTTTTGACCTGATTCTGGAGACATTGCGTGGACGCAAAACTGCTTGATATCCTGGTGTGCCCGATCACCAAGGGCCCCCTGGTCTATGACCGCGACAAGCAGGAACTGATTTCACGGTCCGCGCGCCTGGCGTATCCGATTCGCGACGGCATTCCCGTCATGCTCGAAGAAGAGGCCCGCCCGCTCACGGACGCCGAATTGGCCAGACCAGCCTAGAGCGCACCAGCCCTCTTGACTCCATTCGTTGCACTGATTCCTGCGAGACGCGCGTCATCGCGCCTCGCCGACAAGGTGATGGCCGACATCGGCGGCAAGCCGATGGTGGTGCGGGTCGCCGAAAAAGCTGCCCTCAGCGGCGCATCCCGCGTATGGGTGGCAACCGACGATGTCGAAATCAAGAGTGCCGTCGAAGCGCATGGTTTTCGCGCATTGCTGACGCGCACGGATCACGCATCAGGCACCGACCGCCTCGCCGAGGCGGCCACCTTGCTCGGTCTCTCAGACGAGGTGATCGTCGTGAACGTGCAAGGCGACGAACCGCTAGTTTCGCCCGCGCTGATCCATGCAGTCGCCGAGGAACTGGCGCAACGTAACGATTGCGCGATGGCTACCGCCTGCCATGCGTTGAGCGCGGCCGCCGAGGTGTTCAATCCGAACATCGTCAAGGTGGTGCTCGACTCCCGCAATACCGCGCTGTATTTTTCACGTGCTGCAATCCCCTGGGCGCGCGATGCATTTGCCGCGCATTCCAGGAGCGCGCCTGGCACGGCCCCTTCCTCCCTCCCGCCGGGATTGCCGATCTACCGCCACATGGGCATCTACGCCTATCGTGTCGCCTTCCTGAAACAGTTCCCCGGATTGACGGCCGCGCCGATCGAGCAGTTCGAGGCCCTGGAGCAATTGCGCGCCCTGTGGCACGGCCACCGCATCGCCGTGCGCATCTCGATAGCGACCGCGGCACCCGGGGTCGACACGGCGGAGGACCTCGACCTGGTGCGCAAGTTATTCGGGCAATCGTAGGCGGTTCGCGCTAGAATCGACGTCAAACTAGAATCCATTGTCATCCACTCAACCTTAAGTGAGAGACCGTCATGCGCCTTATCCTCCTGGGCCCGCCAGGCGCCGGCAAGGGAACACAAGCCAACGCCATCAAGGAAAAATTCGCCATACCGCAGATTTCGACGGGCGACATGTTGCGCGCCGCGGTCAAGGCCGGGACCGACCTGGGGCTAGCTGCGAAGAAAGTGATGGATTCCGGTGGCCTGGTGTCGGACGACATCATCATCGGGCTGGTCAAGGAGCGACTCAAGCAGGACGACTGCAGGAACGGCTATCTGTTTGACGGCTTTCCGCGCACCATCCCGCAGGCGGATGCGATGAAGGACGCCGGGGTCGTCATCGATTTTGTTCTCGAAATCGACGTGCCCGACCGCGACATCGTGACGCGCATGAGCGGGCGCCGCGTGCACCTCGCGAGCGGCCGCACCTATCACGTCAAGTTCAACCCACCCAAGGTGGTGGGCCTCGACGACGTCACCAGCGAACCCCTGATCCAGCGCGACGACGACAAGGAAGAAACGGTGATCAAGCGCCTGAGTATCTACCACGACCAGACCAAGGCGCTGGTGGGCTATTACAACGAGTGGGCGGCTTCGGGCCGCGCTGGTGCGCCGAAGTACCGCAAGATCGACGGCACCGGCACTGTCGAAGCGGTACGCGACAGCGCCTTCGCAGCACTGAAATAAACAAGCCGATGGCGGGCAACGCCGCTCCTGCAGCAGTCCGCGCCGCTCGGTCGAAGGCGAAACCCGCGCCGCGCAACGCGTTTTACGCCCAGTCGGGCGGCGTGACCGCGGTCATCAATGCGTCCGCCTGCGGCCTGATCGAGGAAGCGCGCAGCTACGGGGGCCGCATCGGCAAAGTGTTTGCAGGGCGCGACGGCATCATCGGCGCCCTGACCGAAGACCTGATTGATACGTCGAAAGAACCGGCGGCGGCGATTGCACGCTTGCGCACGACCCCCGGCGGCGCATTCGGCTCGTGTCGCTACAAACTCAAGCCGTTTGAGCAGGCCCCGGCCGAATACTTGCGCCTTATCGAGGTCTTCAAGGCCCACGACATCGGCTACTTTTTCTACAACGGCGGCAACGATTCGATGGATACCGCGCACAAGTTTTCCAGAGTCAGCGCCGAGCTGGGCTATCCGGTCGCCTGCATCGGCATCCCGAAAACGGTGGACAACGATCTGGTCGGCACCGACAACTGTCCTGGCTTCGGCTCGGTAGCCAAATACGTGGCACTTTCGATGCGGGAAGCCGGCATGGACGTCGCCTCGATGGCGCGCACCTCGACAAAGGTGTTTGTGCTCGAGGTCATGGGCCGGCACGCCGGCTGGATTACCGCAGCCTGCGGTTTGGCGGCCACCCAGGAGGGTGAAGCGCCCCATGTGCTGCTGTTTCCGGAAGTCCAATTCGACGAGAGCGCATTTCTTGCCAAGGTTCGCACTACAGTGGAACGGCATGGTTACTGCACAATCGCCGTATCCGAAGGGCTGCGCAACAGGGACGGCAAGTTTCTCTCCGAGACAGGATTGACAGATGCATTCGGCCACGCCCAGTTGGGCGGCGTGGCGCCTTTGGTTGCCCAACTGGTCAAGGAAAGGCTCGGCTACAAATACCATTGGGCCGTAGCCGACTACCTGCAGCGCGCTGCCAGGCATGTTGCATCCAAGGTCGATGTCCGACAAAGCTACCAACTGGGCCAGGCTGCGGTCAGGGCAGCCATCGAAGGCAAGAGCGGCGTCATGATGGCCTTGGTCCGTACATCGGACAAACCCTATCGCTGGCACATTGAAACGGTAGCGCTGGCAGATGTCGCCAACCTTGAAAAAAAAATGCCACGCAGCTTTATCAGTGAAGACGGATTTCATATCACCGCTGATTGCCGGCAATACCTTGCCCCGCTCATCGGCGGGGAAGATTACCCCCCCTATCGCAACGGTCTGCCCGACTATGTCAGGCTGAAAAACGCGCCCGTAGCGAAAAAACTGGCCGAATCCTTTACAATTCGATAGTTTTTCGCCGCAGGTTTATCCGCGGCTGCATGGCCGGGGGCGCAGATCGTCGGTCGAAACAGTTTTCAACCTAAAGTAATTCAGGAGGAGTCAATGTCTTCAGCATTGTGGATCGCCATTGCCTGCGGCATCGTCGCAGTCATGTATGGCGTCGTTTCCATCAAGTGGATCATCTCGCAGCCGGCCGGCAACGCGCGCATGCAGGAGATCGCCGCGGCGATCCAGGCCGGCGCACAAGCCTACCTGAACCGTCAATACAAGACTATTGCGTGGGTTGGCGTGATCATCTTTCTGATCCTGGGCGTGGTTCCCGGCTTGGGCTGGATGACGGCAGCTGGCTTTCTGGTTGGCGCAGTGCTGTCGGGTCTCACCGGCTTTATCGGCATGAACGTATCGGTACGCGCCAACGTGCGTACCGCACAGGCCGCCACCAAGGGGCTCGCCCCGGCATTTGACGTTGCCTTTCGCGGCGGTGCGATTACCGGCATGCTCGTGGTGGGTCTGGGCATGATTGCCGTCGCCGGGTTTTACCTGGTGCTGCAAGGCGCCGCGCCGCACGGCCTGGGTAAGACCATGTCGCTGGCCGACCTGCTCAAACCCATGGTGGGCCTGGCCTTCGGCGCATCTCTGATTTCGATCTTCGCCCGCCTCGGCGGAGGGATTTTCACCAAGGGCGCCGACGTCGGCGCGGACTTGGTGGGTAAAGTCGAAGCCGGCATTCCCGAAGACGACCCGCGCAACCCGGCAGTGATCGCCGACAACGTCGGTGACAACGTCGGCGATTGCGCCGGCATGGCAGCCGACCTGTTCGAGACCTACGCGGTCACGCTGATCGCTACGATGGTACTCGGCGCACTGCTGATCAAGGGCAGCGACGCCGGCGTGATTTACCCGTTGATGCTCGGTGCCGTGTCGATCATCGCGTCGATCGTCGGCTGCCTCTTCGTCAAGGTCAAGGAAGGCGGCAAGATCATGAACGCGCTGTATCGCGGCTTGGCCGTCGCTGGCGCGCTCTCGCTCGTACCGTTCTACTTCGTGACCGCATGGCTGATCCCCGACACCGCGCTATCGGGTGAGGGCTTCGCGACCGGCGCCATCATGCGCCTCTGGCTGGCAGCCGTGGTCGGCCTGGCGCTGACCGGGCTGCTGGTTTACATCACCGAGTACTACACCGGCACGCAGTTCCACCCGGTGCAGTATGTCGCCGAAGCTTCCACCAAAGGCCACGCCACCAACATCATCGCCGGCATCGCTGTATCGATGAAGTCGACCGGTTGGCCGGTGATGGTGATCTGCCTGGCCATCTACCTTGCCTACGCATTGGCCGGGTTGTATGGCATCGCGATCGCCGCTACCTCGATGCTATCGATGGCCGGCATCATCGTCGCGCTCGACGCGTATGGCCCGATCACCGACAACGCCGGCGGCATTGCCGAAATGAGCGAGTTGCCCGAATCAGTGCGCAACATCACCGACCCGCTCGACGCTGTCGGCAACACCACCAAAGCGGTGACAAAGGGCTATGCCATCGGTTCGGCTGGCCTCGCCGCACTGGTCCTGTTCGCCGACTATACGCACGCGCTTGAAGCAGTCAAGCACAAGCATTTTGCGTTTGACCTTGCCGACCACCGTGTCGTGATCGGCCTGTTCATCGGCGGCCTGATCCCCTACCTGTTCGGCGCCATGGCGATGGAAGCCGTGGGGCGTGCCGCTGGCGCAGTCGTCGAAGAAGTGCGTCGCCAGTTCCGCGAGATCAAGGGCATCATGGAAGGCACGGCCAAACCCGAATACGAGCGCGCCGTCGACATGCTGACCACTGCCGCCATCAAGGAAATGATGATTCCTTCGATCCTGCCGGTAATGGTGCCGATCCTGGTGGGCCTGATCCTCGGGCCCGAAGCCCTCGGCGGCGTGTTGATGGGCACCATCGTCACCGGCCTGTTCGTCGCCATCTCGATGTGTACCGGCGGCGGCGCGTGGGACAACGCCAAGAAATACATCGAGGAAGGCAACCACGGCGGCAAGGGCTCCGATGCCCACAAAGCCGCCGTCACCGGTGACACCGTCGGCGATCCGTACAAGGACACTGCCGGCCCTGCCGTCAACCCGCTGATCAAGATCATCAACATCGTGGCGCTGCTGATCGTGCCGCTACTGTAACCATGCGGTCAACGTAAAATTGAAGGGCAGCCACCAGGCTGCCCTTTTTTCTTTGCCGCTCCAAGATCAGCGCACCTTGCTTGCCATGCGATATCCAAGTTGGCTTTTTCTCGGTTTTGCCCTGTTGTGCACCGTCGCGCAGGCCCAAGGCGACGACACATCGTTGCGCGCGGGCTATGCAGCGTTCGAAGCCGGCGATGCACCGACGGCGATGCGCCTCCTCGAACCGCTCGCCCGCACCGGCAACAAATATGCACAGTACGCCGTGGCGGAAATGCTGCTGCCAGGCAAGCAGGTACCACGCGACCTGCCGCGTGCCATCGAGTTGTTCCGCCAAGCCGCGGAGCAGGACATCCCCGGCGCGCAGACTCGCATCGGCACCGCTTACTTCTATGGCGACAGCATCGCGCAGGATTACGCTCAGGCATTCGCCTGGTTCTTGCGCGGCGCCCGAAATGGACACGCCGCCTCCCAAACCAACCTCGCCGTCATGTATGCCGACGGCCTCGGTGTACCGCGCACGCCGGCACTGGCGGTGTACTGGCTCACAGAGGCATTGCCACGCGGCGAACCGAACACGCTCAACACCCTGGCCAACGCCTACGTCCGCGGTGAGGGCGTCAGTCGCGACCCGAAGCGCGCACTCGAACTCTACGCGCAGGCGGCAGCGGCCGGCCATACCATCGCCATGGACAACCTCGGCAACCTGCACCGCGACGGGCTTGGCGTGCCCCAGGATTACGTCGCTGCGCGCAGCTGGTACGAACGCGCCGCTGCCCGAAGCGAATCCAAATCGCTCAACAACCTCGGCGTGCTCTACCTCAAGGGGCTTGGCGTCGAAAAGGATTTCAAGCGTGCCGGCGATTATTTCCGCATGGCGGCCCAAAAAAGCGATGCGGATGCCGAATTGAATCTGGGACTGATGTTTCTCTACGGCCAAGGTGCGGCACTCGATCCCGACATCGGCACCCGCTGGATGGCGCTGGCTGCCGCGCATGGCAGCGAATTGGCACGTGCCCACATGATCGTGCTGGCCGACACCAAATGGGCGATTGCCGAGGACCGCAAACAGCTCCAGTCCTACTCCAATCAGCTCGGTGCCAACGGTCGCGCCTCCACCCAAAAACTCATCGGCGACTTGTTCAGCGATGGCGTGCTGGTCAAACCCAATCCGGCGGAAGCGCGACGCTGGTACCTGCTTGCCGCACGACAGGGGGAAGCAACGGCAGCGGCCCGCGCCAAGGCGCTTGAATGAGGCGTTGCAAGTGGGAGCGGCAGGAACCGGTCATTAGTTACAATTAATAATCAATATAGACTCAAGAGGAGAATCTCCATGGAAATCAAGGGCAACGTTTTTCTGGTGACTGGCGGTGCGTCCGGTCTGGGTGCGGCAACGGTGAAACTGATTGCTGCCAGCGGTGGCAAGGTGGCGATCGCCGACCTCAATGCGGATCTGGGTGCCGCATTGGCGCAGGAAACCGGGGGCATCTTCATCAAGTGCGATGTCACCAGCGATACCGACGCGCAGGCGGCCGTCACTGCAACCGTCAAGACCCATGGCGCCATCAACGGCCTGGTCAATTGCGCTGGCATCGGCACAGCCGAAAAAACCACTGGCAAGAACGGCCCGCACAGCCTCGCCGGCTTCACCCGCGTGATCCAAATTAACCTGATCGGCACCTTCAACATGATCCGCCTCGCAGCCACCGCCATGCTCAACAACCAGCCTAACGCGGCCGGCGAGCGCGGCGTCCTGATCAACACGGCATCGGTTGCCGCCTATGACGGCCAGATTGGGCAGGCTGCCTACGCCGCCTCGAAAGGAGGCATCGTCGGCATGACCTTGCCGATCGCGCGCGATTTGTCGCGCGACGGCATTCGCTGCGTCACCATCGCACCGGGATTGTTCCTCACGCCCTTGTTGCAGGGCCTCTCGCCCGAAGTACAGGAATCCCTCGGCAAACAGGTACCGTTCCCGTCGCGCCTGGGACGGCCCGATGAGTTCGCCAGCCTCGCCAAGCACATCATCGAAAACGAAATGCTCAACGGCGAAACGATTCGCTTAGACGGCGCTATCCGCATGGCGCCGCGTTAGCGGCGGCTTGCGGGTGCGACGGCTCCTGGCACCTGTGATGTGAGCGAAGCGAACGTCACGGCGCTATCCGCATGGCGCCGCGCTAGCCGCAACCTCAGTTCAGGCGCGCTGCCGCGATCGTGGTAGCCGCCAACTGCGCCGCAATGATCTCCGCGTCCTCGGCTTGCGGCCGTGCCGATGCGTAGTGGCTCAAGTCTTCCTGTGCGGCCCGCGGGCATTCAAGCCGGGCAAACATCAGCCCGCGATCGCGCCGCTCCTCTGGCACATCCGGCAGCAGGATCACCAGACGGTTCATCACGCCCAACGCCTTGTCGAATTCCTTGGCATCGAGATAGATCGCCTTGAGGTTGCGCAGCAGGCGCGCCAGGATCTGGCGCGGCGTTGCCGGCGCAAGAAAATCTTCAAGCGGCAGTTCCTTGGCGGTGTCCGGATCCGTGAACTGGGCAAGGCGTTCGCGCAATTCCTCTTCCGAAAGCGAGCGCCCCCCGGCAAACGGGTCAAGTACGAGTTCGCCGCCGCTGACGCGCACCTTGACCAGAAAATGGCCCGGGAACGATACGCCCTTGAGTTTCAAGCCAAGGCGCTGCCCGATCTCCAGATACAGGATCGACAACGTGATGGGAATCCCGGTTTTGCGCGCCAGCACGTCGTTGAGAAAGCTGTTGCGCGGATCGTAATAAGAGTCGGCATTGCCGGAAAACCCGAGCTCGCCAAACAGGTAGTTGTTGAGCGCCACAAGCCGGTGCGTCACGGAAAAATCGGCCGGCAGGCGATTGCGCAGGCGGGCCGCGAGCGCTTCAATCGAGTCGAGCTGGCTGCGAATATCGAGGTCAGGATAAGTATCCTGCGCACACAGCAGCGCGGCTTCTGCAAGGTCGATTTTTACGCGCTCCGGCGCGACGGCGTCGCGAAAGCGCTGCAAGGGTTCAGTCGCCAACTAAACAGTCCTTTTGAAGTCCCCGATGCGAAAACCCAGCACCCATAAAGACGCAAAATACACCAGCGCGCCGGCGCTGACAATGCCCCCCAGCCACGCCACCCGCTCAAACGGCACTGCGCGCATCGCAATCCAGCGTGCCGCGCCAGGATCCATGCCCCAGAGCACCGCTCCCATGACCATCAGCGCCAGTACGAGCTTGAGGTAGAAGGCGGTCCAGCCCGGTCCCGGGCGATAGGAGCCGGTACGGCGCAATCCGCGCCACAGGAAAAACGCATTGATGCAAGCACCCAGACCCAGCGCCAGTGCCAGCCCGGCATGCTTGAGCACGCCGACAAACGCCAGGTTCATCAACTGCGTCAGCACCAGCGTCGCCACCGCAATCTTGACCGGGGTACGAATGTCGCCGCGTGCATAGAACCCGGGCGCCAGTACCTTGACCAGAATCAGCCCGATCAATCCGGCAGCGTAGGCCACCAGCGCCGCGCGCGTTTGCTCGACGTCGCTCTGCGCAAACGCGCCGTAGTGATACAGCGTCGTCACCAGAGGGGTGGCGAGCATCGCCAGGCCCAATGCCGCGGGCAAGGCCAGCAAGAACGTCAGGCGCAAGCCCCAGTCGAGAAGTTCGGAAAACTGCGTCCCATTGACGTCGGCCGCAGCTTTCGACAAGCTGGGCAGCAAAATGGTGCCCAGTGCCACGCCCAGCATGCCCGCCGGGAACTCCATCAGGCGGTCGGCGTAATACAGCCATGACACACTGCCGCTGACCAGAAACGACGCGATGATGGTATTGAGCAACAGGCTAATCTGCGCCACCGACACGCCAAACAGGGCCGGCGCCATTTGCCGCAGGATGCGCCGCACGCCCTGGTGCCGCCAGTCAAAGCGGAATCGCGGCGCCATGCCGATCCTGCGCAATGCCGGCCACTGAAATGCCAGCTGCACCACCCCGCCGAGCAGCACCGCCCAAGCCAGCGCAAGCACCGGCGGGTCTAGATGCGGTGCCAACCAGAGCGCACAGCCGATAAACGACAGGTTGAGCAGTACCGGCGTGAAGGCCGGCACCGAAAACCGGCTCCAGGTATTGAGCACGGCACCAGCGAACGCCGTCAACGCGATAAACAGGATGTACGGGAACGTCAGCTTGAGCATCGCCACCGTGACCGCGAACTTTGGCGCGTCCGCAGCGAACCCCGGTGCGCTGACATAGATGATCAGCGGTGCGGCGATCACCCCCAGCAGCGTCGTCACGCCCAGGATCAGCGTCAACGTGCCGAAGGTATGGTCGATCAGCGAGCGCGTTCCGGCCTCGTCGCCGACATTCTTGGTCTGCGCCAGGATCGGTACGAAGGCCTGGGAAAACGCGCCTTCCGCAAACAGCCGGCGCAGCAGGTTGGGAATGCGGAAGGCCACAAAAAAGGCATCCGTATACAGGCTGGCACCAAATGCCCGGGCGATCAGGAATTCGCGCGCCAGGCCGGTAATGCGCGACAGCAGCGTAAAGCCACTCACCCTGGCGAGGGCGCCGAGCAAATTCATGCGCTGCGGCCGATCGGGTGCCGGCCCCGGCCACGCCGGGATGCCCACCGGGCGCAATTGAGCATCAACAGGGGGGCGTGGCGAGCTTTCAAAATTTTGGTACGTGCGCAAGGAATGCCCCGAGTATACCGGCCGGAACGCCCGGAACTGGGCGGTGCAGGCAAACATCAGCCCCAGATCAGGGTCCGGCAGCCCTTCACCAAATTTCAGCCAGAAACTTGCCAATAAGCCATTGAATTTGCTATAATCATCGATTACCCGAATCCTCACCAACCAAATTTTTTCAGATATTCATGGCTACCGGACAAAAAGCAAAGCAAAAAATCGTACGCCTGGCCTCGGGCCGGAAGCGCGCGCGTCAAGCAATCAAAGAGAATGCCCACAATTCGAGCCTGCGCTCCAAGCTGCGTACCGCCATCAAGGCCGTGCGCAAGGCTGTGAGTGGCGGCGACAAGAAAGTGGCCACTGACTCCTTCAAGGCTGCACAAAGCGTGATCGACACCATCGCTGACAAGCGCATCGTGCACAAGAACAAGGCGTCGCGCGACAAGAGCCGCCTGTCTGCTGCTGTCAAGGCAATGGCCTGAGTCGTCGCGTTTCGTCAAAAAGGCCGCCT
This sequence comes from Burkholderiales bacterium, assembly GCA_947473125.1. Taxonomy (GTDB): domain Bacteria; phylum Pseudomonadota; class Gammaproteobacteria; order Burkholderiales; family JAEUOS01; genus CANJDH01. The sequence goes on along the minus strand of CANJDH010000013.1, from coordinate 43,701 downwards.
GTCTGGCGGCCTTTTTGTTTGCGGGTCCTGCCAACCGGCCCTCGTACCTCCCCGCGGCTCATTTGCGGCCAGCGCCGTCCTTGGCCTAGCCTTTTTCGTCGTCGCGCTCCTTGATGCGTCCTTCCCTGGTCTTAAGACCGTTGTCCTTGGCGAAGTTGAGCAAAAAGCTGTATGCCATTGGCTCCAGTTCCTTGATGCGAATATCCACGACCACGCAGCGCACCCCACCCGAGTTGATCGGAAAACAATAGGGCGAATAGCCCAGCCGGCCATCACCGCCAAACGACGACATGCACCCAGCCAATCGCTCCGCCCAATCGCTCGGGCGAAAGGTCTTGCCATCCTGGGTAACGCCCTGGATCACGAATTCAAGAGACTCAGTGGGCATGAGGGTAGTTGAGGGTTGGGCCGCAGGCGCTGGTGCGCCGAAGCATCAACCGATACGAAAGCAAGACACGCGCCCGGTCAAATGCGCGAATCAACCAGTCCAGACCGGGCGGAGTGTAGCGCATCGCTGCGCACGCCCCGCGACGGGGCGTGCCGCAAGGCGGCAGGTAAAATCGTTCACGACCTTCTCGTGGGCCAACACATGAAATCCGTTGCCGTATTTTGCGGTTCCAATTCAGGAACCGACCCCCTTTACCGCGAAGCCGCCCTGCACGCCGGGCGTGTGGTTGCCGAGCGCGGTCTGACGTTGGTCTACGGCGGCGGCCACCGTGGCCTGATGGGTGCCGTCGCAGACGCTGCCCTCGAAGCGGGGGGCACGGTGCACGGCGTCATCACCGAGTACCTGAAGTCACGCGAGTTGATGCACCAGAAAATCCAGACCTGCGAAGTCGTGGACACCATGGCGGAACGCAAGCACCGCTTTGCCGAGTTGTGCGACGCTTTCCTGGTACTGCCCGGCGGCATCGGCACGCTCGAAGAAACCGGCGACATGTGGAGCCGCGCCCAGTTGGGGGGCTTGCGTAAACCGATCGGCATCGTCAACACCAACGGCTTTTACGACACCTTCCTGGCTCAGATCGACCGCATGATCGCCGACGGCTTTTTGCCAATGCAACAAAAAGAGTGGCTGTTCGTCAGCGAAGACGTCGGTGCGACGCTCGACGCGCTGGCACGTTACGAGCCCAGCGAAGTTTCGAAGTGGATTTGAAGCAATGACCCTTGGCCTGCTCTACCCGCTCGCGCGCAGCGCAATGTTCCGGCTCGACCCGGAAGACGCCCATGCGTTGACCATGAAAAGCCTCAATGCACTGGCGGCCACGGGCACCACGCGCCTCATCGCGCCGGCCATCAAACCCGACCCGCGCACACTGATGGGCATCACCTTTCCGAATCCGGTGGGCCTGGCCGCCGGTGCCGACAAGAACGGCGAATGCATCGCCGGTTTCGGCGCGCTCGGTTTCGGCTTCATCGAGTTGGGCGGCGTCACGCCGCGCCCGCAACCGGGCAACCCCAAGCCGCGCGTGTTCCGCTTGCCCAGGGTGCGCGGCATCATCAACCGTCTCGGTTTCAACAACTACGGCGTCGATTTCCTGGTCGAACGCATCAAGGAGTCACGCCACAAGGGCGTGATCGGCGTCAATCTCGGCAAGAACCTTGACACCCCGCTCGATGCCGCGGTCGAGGACTACGCGCATTGCTACGTCAAGACTTACCAGCACGTGCATTTCGCCACCGTCAATGTCTCGTCGCCCAACACCAAAAACCTGCGCCAGCTGCAAAACGAGGACGAACTTGCCGGCATCATGAAACGCATGAAGCGCGAGCAGGATCGTCTCGCCGAGCGCCACGGCAGGGTGGTGCCGATCCTGCTCAAGATCGCCCCCGACCTCGAAGATGCGCAGATCGAAGCGGTGGCGCGGCTCCTCGTGAAACACAAGATGGACGGCGTGATCGCCACCAATACGACCATTTCACGTGCCGCCGTACAGGGTGAAGCCCACGCCGAGGAAGCCGGCGGCCTCTCGGGGGCACCTGTGTTCGAGCCCTCCAATCGGGTAATCCGCCAGCTCGCACGGCATCTCGACGGCGCCTTGCCGATCATCGGCGTCGGCGGCATCATGTCGGGCCAGGACGCACGCGCCAAGATCGAAGCGGGTGCGAGTCTGGTGCAGTTCTACGCGGGCCTCATTTATCGCGGCCCGGGCCTGATTGCCGAGGTCGCGGCGGCGCTGCGGCACACATGATCGTCGGCGTCCCGCGCGAGGTCAAAGACGGCGAGTTTCGCGTCGTCCTCACGCCGGAAGGTGCCGGCGAATTGGCCCGTGCCGGGCAGGAAGTGCGGATTGAGCGAGGCGCCGGTGCGGGCGTCGGCTTCGACGATGCGCAATATGCGGCGGCGGGCGCACGCATCGTTGCCGATGCCGCCGACGTTTACGCGGCGGACCTGGTTGTCAAGGTAAAGGAAATCTATCCGCAGGAATGTCCGCTGCTGCGCCCCGGGCTCATCACCTTCTGCTTCCAGCATTTCGCACCCGCCCCGGGCATGCTGCAGGCCTGCCTCGACGCGCGCGTTACCGCGATTGCATTTGAAACGGTCGGTCAGTCGAGCGGCCTGCCGATCCTCAAACCGATGTCGGAAATTGCCGGGCGGCTGTCTGTCCAGATGGCCATGTGGGCGCTGCAAACCACGCAGGGCGGCAGCGGCGTGCTGCTCTCCGGCACATCCGGCGTCGCCCCCGGCAAGGTGGTAATCATCGGCGCCGGCGCGTCAGGCTCGAACGCGGCGCACGTCGCCGCGGGGCTTGGCTGCCGCACCGTCGTGTTCGCACGCTCGCGGCGCCGCCTCGACGGGCTTGACGCAGCCCATCAAGGCGCGATCACTGCGCATGTCTACGACGCCGCCACGCTGGCACGCGAGATCATCGACGCCGACGTCGTGATCGGCGCCGTGCTCAACCCCGGCCAGACCAGCCCGACGCTGCTTACCCGTGCCATGTTGCGCAGCATGCGCCCGGGTTCAGTGTTCGTCGATATCGGTATCGACCAGAAGGGGATAGCCGAAACCTCACGCGCCACTTCGCACTCGGCGCCCTTGTTCATCGAAGAGGGCATCGTGCACTACTGCGTGCCCAACATGCCGGCGGCGGTGGCACGTACCGCCACTCTGGCACTCGCCCGGGCGACGCTGCCCTACGTGAAAGCCTTGTCCACCAAAGGTTTCCGGGCTGCGATCGCCAATGTTCCGGCTCTGCGCGAAGGCGTGCAACTGCACGACGGGCAAGTCGTGCATCAACATCTGGCGCGCGACACCGGCCACACCTTCACGCCGCTGATTTGACCCCGGCGGACTCCCGACTTCCCTATATCATGGCGGCAAACCTGCGGCCCCGAGCCGCCTACAACAAGGAGACAACATGACTCATCGCATTGCACGTGCAGCCCTGGGTGCCGCGCTCGCCCTCGGCGTCACGCTTCCCCTGGCACAAGCTTGGGCACAGGCCTGGCCAGCCAAACCGATCCGCATGATCGTGCCCTACACCCCGGGCGGCTACACCGACACGATGGCGCGCGCCGTCGGAGAACCGCTCGGGCGCGCGCTCGGCACCAACGTGATTTTCGAGAACAAGCCGGGCGCCAACAGCATCCTCGGCGCCGACCTCGCCGCCAAGGCGGCGCCGGACGGCTACACGCTGGTCACGGTGATCGCGGCGCACTCGGCCAACGCGACGCTGTATCCGAAGCTGCCGTTCGACGTGCTCAAGGATTTCGCACCGGTGTCGTTGACCTCGGTTTCGCCGCTGATCCTGGTGGTCAACAACGACTTCCCGGCCCGGACGGTCGGCGAGTTCATCGCCTATGCCAAGGCCAACCCGGGCAAGATCAACTTCGGTTCGTCGGGCACCGGCGCAGCCGCGCACCTGACCATGGAGTACCTGAAAAGCCTCACCGGCACCAGCATGCAGCACATCCCCTACAAGGGCACGGCACCGCTGCTGACCGACCTGATCGGCGGCCAGATCGGCGCGGCCTTCGACGCCACGTCGCTGATGATGCCGCACGTACGCGGCGGCAAGATCCGGGCGCTGGCAACCACCGCCGAGAAGCGCGTCGCCGGCGCACTCGACGTGCCGACCATGATCGAGGGCGGTGTGCCGGGCTTCCTGTCGGGCACCTGGTCGATGGTACTGGCGCCGGCCGGTACCCCGCCCGAGATCGTCAAGCGCCTGTCGGACGAGATCGCGAAAATCACCCGCACACCGGCCTTCAGGGAAAAATTCGAGGCGCAGGGCATCCTCCCGGTGGGCAACACCCCCGACGAGGCGAACGCCTTCCTCAAGGACGAAATCGCAAAATGGGGCAAGGTGATTCGCGACGCGAACGTGAAGGTCGACTAGGCCCCGCCTGCGTCGCGCCGGACAGGGCGCGGCGCGTGTCCGCATCCTGCCCCGGCTTAGGGCCGTGACCGCAGCTCGGCGACCGCGTGGCCCTGAATCGACAACTCGCCATCCTGGTTGTTGCCGATCAGCTGGAACTCCACCAGCTTCTGGCCGTCCTTCTCGTATTTCTTGGTGATACTGCCGTCGATGTACAGCGTGTCGCCTTCCGGGTTGTGGCGCCGGATCTGCGTGTACAGCTTGCGCAATTGGGCATCGTCGCCGATCCAGTTGGTAACGGCGTGGGACAACCACGAGCAGCGCTCCGGGCCATAGTCGTAGGCGCCCGGCGCCCCCACCTTGTGTGCAAACTCTTCCTCCCAATGCACGCGCTCCGGGCAGTCCGGCACACCGAAGCGGTTCTTGATGCCAATATTGGGATGCTTGGCAATCATCTTGTAGGCCAGCTTGTGGGCGCGGATGTACAGGCCGCCCCAACCCTGCGTGTAGCAGATGAAGCCGGTGATGGTCATCGGCCCCTTCACGGTGGTAGGCAGCTTGTCGCCTTCGGTGACGTCTTCCCAGTAGCGCGGCACCTTGCCGCGGATTTCTTCCTTGGCATACAGGTCGTAGATGGCCTCGATTTCCTCGGGCGTGTAGACCTTCGGCTTTTTTTCCTTCAGATGGTCGTACTTGGTGCCCGATTCGCGCGCCATGTCGCGATCGGTGCGAAAACACCATGAGTCAGCCGCCGCAAGCTGGTCTCCGGTCTCGTCATAGAAGTCGACGTGGTAAATCTGCTGGATCGAGCGCCCGGCAAACCGCGTCTTGTGCTCGACCAGATCCTTGAGGTAGGCCACGGTGGAAATCTGCGCATTGCGGCGTATCGGCTTCATCCAGTTGAAATCGGTACCGGCAAACATCGCATGAACGCCCGGCAGGCCGCCCACATAGCCGCTGACGATGCGGCTCAATGCAAAGATGAACGAAGGCGGCGCGATCACGTCACCATAGCGCGTGGACTTCGCGTAGGCCGGGTCGCACCACAGCGGATTGTCGTCGCCGATGCCGTGGGCGTAGTGGCGGATATTGTCTCGCGTAGCTTCGTAGCACCAGGGTTCGAGGGTGTCTTCGATCTTGACGCCGATGCGCTGGCGCAGGTCGTCGAGGGCGGCGGCGTTGATGCCGACAAATTCGCGTTGCAGGGTTTCAGACATGGTCTCTCCGGTGGTGAAGTCTCAATGGTTAACGGGATTGGGCCGCCTGGTCGCGCAGCACCTTGCGATTGATCTTTCCGGCAGGGGTCTTGGGCAGCTCGCCGACAAATTGGATTTGCCGTGGATACTCGTGCTGCGACAACTGCTTTTTCATGAAGGCCTGGATGTCGGCCTGGATGTCGGCCTGGATGTCGGCCTGGATGTCGGCCGGGGTATCGGCCTGGTGGTGCGGCGCCGCACCGGTGCCGTTGCCGCGCGCCACGATATAGGCACGCACCACCTGTCCGCGCAACGCGTCGGGCACGCCGATCACTGCGGCTTCGAGCACGGCCGGGTGCTTCATCAGGCTGTTTTCGATTTCGACCGCGCTCATGGTCCAGCCGGCCGAAATAATCACGTCGTCCGAGCGCCCCTCGTGGAAGAAGTAGCCTTCTTCATCACGGCGGCCGCGGTCCTTGACGAAAAACCATTGTCCCTTGCGGCGCACCGCAATCTCGCCTGACTCGCCGGGCGCCTTCTCCGTGCCATCGCGCTCGATCACTGCCACTTCCATGCCGGGTGCCGCCTTGCCCAGGGCGCCGGGCTTGACGCGATAGTCTGCAAAGCCGGGGAAGTTGACGATCAATGCGCCCACTTCAGTCGAGCCGTACATGCTGCATACCGGGCTGCCCAGGGTACGCTCGACCCACGCCTCGGTCGCGGAATCGATCGGCTCCCCGGTGAATGAAATTTTCGGGATATGCAATTGCCCGGGCGCGAGCAGGTCGGCATTGCGAATCATGCGGAACACCGTGGCGGCCGCCGCAAAGTTGTTGACGTCAAGTTCGGCAAGCGCTTCGACAATGCGCGCCGGGTCGAACTTGCCGGAATAGGCGCCGATATGGATGCCCAGTGCGAGGGGCGCGATGGTGCCGTGCCACAGGCCGTGGCCCCAGGCCGGCGAGGACGGGCAGAAATAGCGGTCGCCCGGCTGCAGCCCCACGCCATACAGCGCGGCGATCATCAGCGTCACGACCGCGCGGTGCGAATGCCTCACCGCTTCGGGCAACTCGCGCGTGGTGCCCGAGGTGTACTGGAAAATGGCCAGATCGTTGGCGCGCGTGTCCGGGTCGAACGTCGGGCTCTCGGCGGCCAGTTCTGCCCAAAAGGCCTCGTCCACGCGCACGATTTCGGTGTTACCAAACGGTCCCGCGACGACCTGCCCTTGGCCCACCAGCAGCAGGCGCGGTGTGCAATCATTGATGCGCAGTGCCAGCCCTTCCGGGCCGAACAGCGTAAACAGCGGCACGCCGATCGCGCCGCGCTTCACCGCACCGAACAGCGCCACATAGAAGCCCAACGAGGGCTCAAGCATCACCGCCACACGCTCGCCCTTGCCGACACCGCGCCGGCACAGCCAGTTGGCGAAGCGCCCGGTCAGGTCGGCGAGCCGCGCGAAGTCATGGTGTTCAAGATGGCCGTCTGCAAACTTGATGCTCACCGCGCGGCCGCGCCCTGCATGCCGGTCCAGGCACTCGTGCGCCAGGTTCATGCGCTCGGCATTGCCGTCGAACAGTTCCCATAGCCCTTCCCACGAGAACGCCTTGAGCGCCTCCGCGTGGGAGCGGATATCGGCAATCGTGGTCATCTGGTGCGCCGGCGTGGATTCATTCCGCCTTGATGCCGGCCTTGCGGATCAACTGGCCCCAGCGCTGCGATTCGTTTTCCACAAAACCCTTGAGTTTGTCGGCTGAACCGCCGCCGGGCTCGAAGCCCATGCGCAACAGGCGCGCGCGCACGTCGGGCTGGGCCAGGGCTTTGGCCACTTCGGCATTGAGCAGGTTGACAATGTCCGGCGGCGTACCGCGCGGCGCGAACAAGGCGTTCCAGGCGACCAGGTCGAATCCGGGCAGGCCTGACTCTGCGAAGGTGGGAATGTTCGCAGCGGTTTCAGTGCGCTGACCCGAGGAAATCGCGATCGCCTTGATCTTGCCGGCGCTGATCTGCGGCATCGACGCCGTCACGGTGTCGATCATCAACTGAACCTGTCCGCCCACCAGGTCGGTCAGGGCGGCGCCACTGCCTTTGTAGGGGATACCGAACAAGTCGCCCCCCTCGCTCTGCCTGAGCAACTGGAGTACGACGCGAGCCGTGCTGCTTGGTAGCGCCACGTTGATGCTGCCCGGTTTGGCTTTGGCGAGTGCTGCAATTTCCTGAAGGCTGCCAGCCGGAAACGCACTATTTGCGGAGAGCACCATTGGCAAGGTGCCGACCAGGATCACCGGCGCAAAATCGCGCACCGGATCGAATGGCAGGGTGGCGTACATCGCCGCGTTCATCGCGTGGGTGGCGTTGGTCCCCATCAGCAGGGTGTAGCCGTCCGCCGGTGCCTTGGCGACATAGTCGGTGCCGATGTTGGCGCCCGCACCGGCGCGGTTTTCCACCACGAACTGCTGGCCCAGCGATGCCGACAGTCGTTCGGCGATGGTGCGCGCCAGCACGTCGGTGCCCTGCCCAGCAGGATACGGCACCACCAGCCGGACCGGTTTGTTCGGGTACGGTTGCGCCCAACACCACCCTGATGCCAGCAAGCCCGATGCGATCAACAACCAATCTCGAAACAGTTTCATGGCTTGTGTCCTCTCAGTTAGTGCTATCGTGAAACAGCATCAGAGCCTCTGCGCAGTCTTGCGCCGCGTGAGCACCGCACCATCGGCAATCAGGTGATTGATTTCCCGCGACGAATATCCGACTTCGGCCAACACGCGCTGCGTGTCCTGCCCGAAGGCGGGCGGCGCGGAGCGCACCGACCCTGGCGTGCGCGACAGCTTGATCGGCACGCCGAGCACCGTCGCCCCGCCGATCTCCACTTTCATGTTGCGGTGCGCGGTGTGCGCATGGTTCAAAGCCTGATCGACCGACTGCACCGGCCCGGCCGGCACACCTGCGGCCATCAGCGTCCGACACAGTTCGGCGGACTCGACATCCTTTAGCGCCGCTTCAATCTCTTGCCGCAGTACAACGCGATTCGCCATGCGCGCACGGCTGTCGGCAAAACGCGCATCCACGGCCCAGGCATCCCGCCCGACGGCCCTGCAGAACTTGCGGAACTGCCCGTCGTTGACCACACCGAGAAAAATTTCGCCGTCGCGCGCCGCGAACTTGTCGTACGGCGAAATGTTCGGATGGCCGCTGCCGGTGCGCACCGGCACCTGGCCTGAGGCAAGCCAGTTGGCGGCATGCGGAATCAGCAGGCTTAGTGCCGTATCGTAAAGGCAGGCTTCGAGCAATTGCCCCTTGCCCGAGCGCTGCCGCTCGGCCAGCGCCACCATCACGCCAAAGGCGGAGTGGATGCCCGTCACCACATCGACCAGCGGCATGCCGACGCGGGTGGGCCCGCCGTCCGCATCGCCATTGATGCTCATCACGCCGCCCATCGCCTGAAGGACGGCATCGTAGCCGGGCAAATTGCCCAGCGGGCCATCGAGGCCGAAGCCGGTTATGCGGCAGTAGACCAAGCGCGGAAAGCGTTCGGCCAGCACCTCCGCATACCCCAGCCCCCACTTTTCCATGGTCCCGGGCAGAAAATTTTCGATCAGCACATCGGACTGTTCAAGCAGGCGCAACAGCACCTCGCGCGCCGCCGCTGTACCTAAGTCCAGGGCGATCGCCTGCTTGTTGCGATTGACACTGAAAAAATACGCGGCGCTGTCGCCGACGAACGGCGGACCAAAGGTGCGCGTCTCGTCCCCCTGCGGCGGTTCGATCTTGAGCACCGCGGCGCCCTGGTCCGCGAGCATCTGCGCGCAGTACGGCCCGGCCAGCACCCGCGACAGGTCGAGGATGCGAATGCCAGCGAGCGCGCCTTGGAATGTCTGGTTCCCGCCTGCGTCGCTCACTTCATGCCCGCCTGACCCGCTGTTGCCGCACCTTCGATCTCCTCTCCACGCACTGCCCGCAATATAAGACGGCGGAACACAGCGTGGTTGTAAAACACATGTTGCACCATGGAGTTGCGCCATGGCCGGCTCAAACGGACGCATGTTTTACAATGTAAAACATGCTGCACAGCGTCATTTCTCTCCTTCGAGGCTCGTTCTGATACCGACCCCCTCCGTGCGCGGCACCCAGACGATTGCCCGCGCCGTCACCCTGATCAAGGCAGTCGCCACGCGGCCGCAGCAGGGCTGGCGTCTGACCGACCTGGCAGCACATTGCGGTTACGACAAGGGCAGCGCGCACCGCATGCTTGCCGGCCTGGTGCAGCAGCGCATGGTGCAGCAACGTGGCAGCGACAAGCATTACGTGCCCGGCCCGCTGCTGTTTGAGCTGGGTCTGGGCGTACCGGACCTGAGCGCATTTCGCGCGGCGTGCTTGCCGGCACTCGCGCGATTGCAACGCAATGCGCCTGGCGTGGCGTTTCTTTACCTGCGCAGTGGCGACGAATTCGTGTGCGCGGCCCGCGTCGGCCCCAACACCCTCAAAGGCCTGTCTGTCGAGGTCGGTACGCGCCGCCCGATGGTCGTCTCCGCCGGCGGCACCGCGATCCTGCTGGCGCTGCCGAGCGCCGAACAAAAACAGGTGCTGGCGGCCAACTTCAGGCAGATCGAATCGTTCGGCGCGGCGCGCCTTGCGGCGGTGCAGAAGATGCTGCGCCGCTCACGGCGCCACGGCCATGGCATCAACCTCGCCGACGTGGTGCCTGGCATCCACGCCCTCGGCGTGCCGTTGTTTGGCGCCGACGGGCGGGCCTTCGCATCCATCAGCGTTGCCGGCCCGGCGCAAACACTGCCCAAGGCGCGCCTTGAAGCGGTGGTCGGCTTGCTGCGCGCAGAGGTGCGTGCCATCGAAGGCGAGCGCCTGTCGCAGCCACATCCCCTCTGACGCGCACGCACACGCTGTTGTCAGGCGCGGCGCTTCATAAAGACCGTGCCGTCAGTCGAGCCGTATGCCCGCTTCGCGAATCACCTTGCCCCAGCGCTCGTACTCGCTCAGCGTCAGGGCGCTGAACTGCTCCGGGGTCGTGCCACCGATCACGCCACCGGTGGATTCGATGGCATTTTTTATGTCGGGCGTGTTGAGCACCTTGGCCGTCTCGATGGCAATGCGCGCGAGGATCTCCTTGGGCGTTCCGGCGGGCGCATACAGCCCTTGCCAGGAGGGCACGTCGAGCCCGCCGGGATAGCCGCTTTCGGCAAAGGTGGGAATGTTCGGCACCGCCGCCAGGCGCTTGTCGCTGGCCACGCCAAGCGCCTTGACGCGCCCGGTGTTGATGAGCTGCTGCAGGGTCACGGTCCAGTCGAAATACACCTGGATCACGTTGCCCACCAGGTCGGTGGTGATCTGACCACCGGCCGCCTTGTAAGGCACGAAGACGATGTTGGCGCCGGTGCTCTGCTTCATCATCTCGGTCACCACATGGGCCACGCCGCCGGTGGTGCCGCCCATGTTGAGTTTGCCGGGGTTGGCCTTGGCATAGGCAATCATTTCGCCCACGGTGTTGAACGGCATGCTCGGATGTGCCACCAGCAGCGGCGGGCCGGCCGAAATCATGGTGATGCCGGTCAGGGTCTTGACCGGATCAAAATTCATTTTGAGCAAATGCGGGTTCCAGGTCATGTTGAATACATGACCCATCAGAATAGTGTAACCGTCGGCCGGCGCCCGCGCCACAAACTCAGCGGCAATGTTGCCGCTGGCGCCGGGGCGGTTTTCGACAATCACCTGGCCGCCCAACAGCGGCCCGAGCTTTTCTGCAATCTGCCGGGCTCGCGTGTCGCCGGTGTTGCCGGGGTTGACCGTCACCACCAGCTTGATCGGCTTGGACGGAAAGGCGGGTTGTTGCGCCGCTGCGCACAGCGCCAGCGTGCAAAGCGCCGCACCGAGCAGCGCGCGGATCAATCCGGAAAGAGGCGAACGCAATCTCATGCTGTTGTCTCCTGAGTATTGTTATGTTTTCATTGTGCCACTGTTTGGCACGTCTCCAAAACCATTGGTGGGAGCGCCTCTCAGGCCACACATGGTGGAGAAGACCGCCCAATGCGCTTCTCCATGACTGCCTGGTGAAAATCGGGCAAAGCCGGCGTCCGGTACCGTGGCACGGCGCTCGCGTTCTGCATCGCCTATTCGGCCTTCATACCCGCCTGCTTGACCAGCTTGTCGTACTTGTTGTACTCGGCGCGCGCGAAGGCGGAAAATTCTTCAGGTGTGTTGGCCACCGGCTCGGCGCCCAGTTGCGTGAGGCGCTCGCGCACCTCGAGCAGGTTTGCAATGCGCGCAATGTCGCGCTGGATCTTGTGGGTGATTTCGGCCGGCGCGCCGGGCGGCGCGTACATGCCGTACCAGGCAGAGGTTTCGTAACCCGGCAGACCGCCCTCGACCACCGTCGGCACGTCGGGCATCGACGGTGAACGGCTCCTGCCCCCCACACCAAGCACGCGCAGCTTGCCGCTCTTGTAGTGCTGCAACACCGTGAGCACGCTGGTAAAGCCGACCTGGATGTGGCCACCGAGCAGGTCCGCCATGATCTGCGAGCCGCCTTTGTAAGGTATGTGCAGCAGGTCCACGCCGGCCTGCACCTTGAACTGTTCGCCGGCAAGGCGCGACGACGGCTCCGAGCTGCCGAAGGTGAGCTTGCCCGGCTGCGCCTTGGCCAGCGCGATCAGCTCGCGAATGTTGTTGGCCGGCACCGCCGGGTTGAGCACCACCACCCAGGGCGAGGCCGACACCAGGGTGACCGGCGTGAAATCCTTGAGTACATCAAACGGCATGCGGGCCTTGACGAACGGGTTGATCACGTGCGCCGCCACCACCAGCATCAGTGTGTGCCCGTCGGGCGGCGAGGCCATCACGACTTCAGAGCCGATCACGCCGTCGGCGCCCGGCCGGTTTTCCACCACTACCGACTGGCCCCAGGCCTCGGTGAGCTTTTGCGCAAATAGTCGCGCCAGAATGTCGGTGCCACCGGCGGCGGGATACGGCACCATGAGCCGCACCGATTTCGCGGGGTAAGCCTGCGCCTGCGCCAGTGCGGGAAGCACCGCCAGCGCGCCGGCTGCGCCCAGCGCTGCCAGCGTCGCCCTCTTGCGCTGCTGTATCGGCTGATCCCTGTCCCCCATGCCTGCCTCCTGTTTTTTATGGCGCGCAGCCATCATAGCCTGCACGGGTTGGCATCAAGGATGCGGCCCCCACGGCGCGGCCATCATCAGCTTGTTTTCCTGCAGGGTCAGCATCGGCCGCAGCTTGCCCACAAATGCCATGAAGTCCGGGTCGGCGTAAATGCCGGCCCAGAAAGCGCGCCGGTCGGCATCGTCATCGAACTTCCACAGATGGATCAGCTGATTGAGCGCGCCAATGTCTCCGGTGAAATAGCCCACCAGCTTGTTCGGGTGCTTGGCCAAGGCCGGCCAGCCCGCCGATTTGTAGATCTCCACCACGTCGGCCATTTTGCCGACGGCAACAGCATAGGTACGCAATTCATAGATGGCCATGCACGACTCCCGGCAAAAGCAAGATTGAGGGCAAGACCTGCCCGATCGGCAAATTGTCTCCCAAGCTGCGGCTGCGTGCGGGTGCACGCAAAGCGCAAGCTTCAACAACGCTTCATCCGCATGACCACCAGCGCCTCGCTGGGTGCGCTCCATCAGGCCATACTGGCTGAACGCCGGTCTCCGATTGGCTGGCGCGGGCTACTTGCCGATCGCTTTGGCGAGGCCTTGCGGGTCGGCCACGCTCACCCATAGCGTCGAGTGCTTCCTGAACCCGATCACGCGCGGCACCTTCTTCACAAACGCGATGCTCAAGCCCTTGTGATGGTTGGTACCGAAAGTGATGCCGTCATCGGCCAGACTGAGACGCAACCCGACCGCGGTGTACCAGCGGTGTGGGCCGGTAATCACGGTGTGGTCGATGTTGTCGAGCGTGGTGGCAACTTTGAAGCGCCCGTAGGTGGCGACCAGTTCACCCTTGGCGGATACGGTGACGCCGTCGGCGGCGCGCACGCCCAAGGTCAGAAACAGCGCGTTCCAGCGCCTGTCGAGCCGATAGGGGAAGTGTTCCGTTTTCATGATGATGAAGTTTATCGCCACTGCTACCGTCCGGCATGCGCTGGTAAGAAGCCCGCCCGTGCGAAGCCCATCGGGGACGGCAATGCGCCAATCGAGACGATGCGACGACAATCGTGCTCGCAGACATCGACGCGGAGGTCTGCTGCAAAAACAAACGCCACAATCGCTGTGATCGTGGCGTCGCCAGCGCCGCTCGGCGCTGCAGCCGCGCTGCGCCCCCTGTTCGGGGGTGCTGGTTAGCGCCGTTTGTTGCCGGTTAGTGTTGCAGCTTGATGTTGCCGGCTACTGCTTGGTCCCCTCAGTAAGCCTGCGGCCCAGTCCCACGGCATAGGGCGCTGCGCGTGCCGCCAGCATCGGGTCGGCCGAAGGCTCGACCCCCTTGGGCAGGACCGTCGGGATGTAAGTAATGGCCACGCACTCGCCGGTCGCATCCGGCGATACCGACTTGATAACCAGGCGGCCGAGCGTCACTTTCTTGCGGCCGGCGGGTAGCGGCGTGACCGCGCTATCGATCTTGTCGCCCGGCTGCGCCAGTTCCAGGTTGAAATCGAACGCCACCGAGCCCGCTGCGGCGCGCTGGCGCAAATCGGCGAACAGGAAAGACGCGCCCTGCGCCTTGGCCTCGTCATCGGTCAGGGTCTGCACACCCCCTACCGGCTCGAAGATCCACTTGCCGAACTGCTTTTCGCCTTTGGCGTTGACAAAGCCGAAGGCGTTCACCCCCCAGTAGTTCACCGCGCCGAAACTGGCCGGCACCGCCTGGCCTGCGAAGTAGCGGCCTTGCAGCAGCACCTCGGGGTTGGCATCGGCAAAGGCCTTCACCTTGGCCGGGTCGGCGGCCTTGGTGGCCGGGTCAGGTTGCAGCGACTGCAGGCGTCCCAGAAACTGCTCGGGCGTAGCCGCACCGAACACCGGGGCCGAAATATTGCCCATTTGCCAGGTCTCGCCGGCCGTCAAATTGAACTGCAGCGCCATGTTGCGCTGGCTGCGGGCGTTGTCCGGTGCGTTCGGATTGGCGCCCCCTACCGAGAACCGCGCCAGCACCGGCACTGGCTTGCCGGCAAAGGCGGACGCCACCGACAGCGCGCGCCCCTCTGCGCTGCCGACGAACTCGCCGGTGGCGCACACGCCCTTGGCGCCGGACCGGCGAAAGCCCTCGAATTTGCCGAAGGTGGCCTCGAACTGATCAATCACCCGGTTGGGATCAACCTGGGCGGCGGCGGGCAGGCTGCTCAGTACGGCGGCAACTGCCAATGTGGATGCGGCGAGTCTTGCAGGGGAGGCATTCTTCATCGGAGCTCCAAAAATGTGGCTATCGAGGTGTTTGGGCAGGCGCGCTTGGTGCCAACCGAGTGCTTATACGTGTGCTGAACGCGATCCGGATTCCAAATGGCGCGAAACATGCCGCACGCCCGGCCGTGCGGCACCCCGGCCCAGTGCAGGCCGCACCGAAAGAATGGCAGGCTCAATATTGTTCTGTTGGCGTGACGCAAACCGGAGCACGGCGTACCCAAGGCGCGAACTACCAGGGCTACCCGTTGCGCGCACCGTCCTGAAGCAACCATCCGCCCAAGATCCGCTACAGGAGCCGTTCTCCGAGGTAATACCCTGGAGCGCCGCTTGTAGCAATCATCTTCGGCACGAGGCTCGATCCGGCGAGATCAGGGCTGCGGCCCCCAGGGCGCCGCCAGCATCAGCTGGTTGTCCTGGGAGAGCCGCATCGGCCGCAACTGACGCGCGAACGCCATGAAGTCCGGGTCGGCAGACACGCCGGCCCAGAAGGCGCGCCGGTCGGCGTCACCATCAAACTTCCACAGGTCCACCGGCTGGTTCAGGGCACCGATGTCGTCGGTGGAATAGCCCACCAGCTTTTTCGGATGGTTGGCCGATATCGGCCAGCCGGCCGACTTGTAGAGTTCGATCACGTCGGCTCGACCACGTTGGCCATTTTGCCGACGACAACCGCAGAGGTTCGCAGTTCATAGATGGCCATGCAATGCTTCTGAAATGCGGTCGCGGCGCTCGATTCAGCGTTCGCCCTGCTTTTCGGCCAGGGCTTTGTATCTTTCCACTTCGCGGAAATTGGGTCTGACATCCCCTGATCCGTCGGTGAAAATGATCGCAAGAAGCCGTGAAGAGGGGCCATGCCCTTGCGACGATGCCTGCCTGAGCAAAGCCACTGCCTGACTTGCCTTGCCTTCGCTGCGCAATGCCACGGCGCGCTTGTAAAGTTCCGCAGGGGCCGAAGCGGCCGCGATGCGGTCTGCGATCGAGCCGGCTGAAGCAACTGTAGCCGCCGCTGCCTTTTCTGATGCCAGTTTGTCTGCAGCCGCCTTTTCAGCCGCAAGCTTGTCTGCTGCAGCCTTATCAGCAGCCAGCTTGTCGGCAGCCGCCTTATCAGCAGCCAGCTTGTCTGCTGCAACCTTATCGGCAGCCAGCGTGTCTGTAGCCGCCCGCTCGGCGGCGCGCTTGTCCGAGGCCGCCTTCTCCGCGGCGAGTTTGTCCGCGGCGGCCTTGTCCGTCGCCAATTTCGCTGCGCCAGCCTTGTCCGAGGCCGCCCTGTCGGCTGCCAATTTGGCTGCGGCTTTTTCCTCAGCGAGCTTCAGCGCACCCTGTTCAGCCTTTTTCTGCTCGGCAGCGTCATTCGCCTTTTTGGTCTCTGGGGTAGCGTTGGTGTCGGCTCCCTTCGACGGCCCGGGAACTGATTTTTCAGTGGCAGGGCTGGGCAGGCTTCGTTCCGCTCTTGCCTGCGATTGGCCCGAATTGGCTTCGCGCGAGGCTGTTTCAGGCGATTTGGATGACGGAGCGGTGTTTGAACCAAGCATGAACCAGCCGATGCCTGCAGCCACCAGTGCCACCGCTACGCCCGCCATCATCGGAACCGCACTCTTCGTGGGTTGACGCACGGGCTGCGGCTCTTCCGTCGGGACCGGTTGCAGCTTTGGCACGACTGGCGGCGCAGCCGACACAGCCAATGGACTCTCGGCCTTTGCAGGAGCGGTTGCGGTTGTCGGTGCAGTTGTTGCGGGAGACGTTGCGGGAGAAGTTGTCGGAGTCGTTGCCGGCGCGATTGCCGGCGACGGTCCGCCAACCGGCTGCGGCGGCGCGGTGACCGTTTTCGCGGCAGCCGGCGCGACGGCTGCCGCCGAAGGCGCCGCGGGCATGCTGACGCGCGGTGCCACAGACGACACCATCGATGGCGACGCGGTCGGCGATGCAGGCGCAATGTCGGCAGCAGCTTGAGGCGTCGCCTGAGTCGACGGTGGTGTGATTGCTGAATCAGACGGAGGACTCGGACTGGCGGCCTTTGCGGTCACCGTCGCGGGCAGCGTGGCAGGCAGCGCGGCAGGCGCTGCAGGCGGGGTGCTGCTGCTTGTCGGCGTTGCCGGCGCTGCTACAGATGGCGATGTTGGCGCTGCGACTGCCGGCGCCGCCGATACGCCCTCGGACAAATCGAAATCGATTGCGTCCGCATCGCCTGCGTCTGGCGCGGCGACGGCGTCTGATGCGCCTGCCCCGGTACCGCCCAGCTGTTGCACCAAGGTGGCATCGGCATCCGCTTCGACCTTGGCTTCTGCAAATTTCGATTGGACCAGGGTGGCATCGGCATCCGTGTCAGGCGCGGGGCGCGCCGTCGCAGGGGCGCGCGCTTCGACGTCCATCGGCTTTCGCTGGCTCGCAGCGCCAACCACCGGATGGGAATGGCTCGACACGAGCGTCTGGTCCTGGTCGGCCTCGCCGGGCGCTTGAGCGGGCGCGACCGGCGTCGGAGCCATCTCCGCCAGTGCCGGGCGCTGCGCCTCCTGATCCGATTGAGAGCGGGCGCTGGCCGTCCTTAATTTGTCCAGCCTACGCTTTGCGATATGCGCGAACCGGCCATCCGGAAAGGACTCGACAAAAGCCGCGAAATCTTCCTCGATGTCGCTGTCCTTGATTTCCTTCCAGAACTCCAATTCCGACTCCATCGCCAGATTGGTGCGCTCGGCCTTGTCGGTATTGCCGGTTGCCCCGCCGCGCGCAGCGGTATTCAAGGTATCGGACGCCGCACTGGTAGCGGTTTGGTAAGGCACGCCAACCGCACTCGGTGCATCCGCCAGGCCTTGCGCCAGCGCATCGATAAAATCACGTGCCGTCAGATAGCGTTCGTCGCGGCGCTTGGCCAGCGCCTTTTTGGCGATCGAGTCCCACACGGGAGTCAAAGATGGGTTGATCTCCGACGGTGGAGTCGGGGTGCGGGTCAGGATTTCCTGCGCGACGGTGCTGCTCCCCCCGGCAAACGGTCGCGCTCCGGTCAGAAATTGGTACAGGATCACGCCGCAGGAAAACAAGTCAGAGCGGCCGTCAACCACCAGTCCCTTGTGCTGTTCCGGCGACATGTAGGCTGGGGTACCCACTTTGGTGCCGACCTGGGTCAGCATGGAGGACTCGATCTTGGCCACGCCAAAGTCAGCCACCTTGACGCGTCCGTCCTCGGTAATCATGATGTTGGCCGGCTTGATGTCGCGATGCACCACCTTGTTGCGGTGGGCATGATCAAGTGCGTCCAGGATCTCGGTCATGACGCGAACGATCTCCTTGAGGTCGAATTTATCGCCCTCATCGAAGTACTTCTTGAGCTCCTTGCCGCTGATGTACTCCATCGCGATGTACGCGACGTAATCGGTCTCGCCATAGTCGTAAATGGCGCACACGCCCGGATGATTGAGGCGGCCAGCAGCCTGCGCCTCCTGCTTGAAGCGGTCGAGCAACTCTTTCGCCTCGGACGCGTCCAGCGAGTGCTTCAGAATGGTCTTGATCGCGACCCGGCGTCCGATGACCGGGTCGACGCAATCGTAGACCGTTCCCATTGCTCCCGCGCCAAGGACTCCGACCACATCGTACTTGCCAAAATTTTTGGGGAGAACCATGTCAGAGCAATGATCGTGCTGGTGAGTGGATCGACAACTTGCGGGCCTGCTATTGTTGCATGTTGCGCGACATCAATGCTGCCGGGCACAACCGCTATTTTCGCCGTTTCAGCGCCCCAAGATCAATAAAAAACGAAGGCTAGAAACCAAATCGACATCTTGTCTTTTAATACAGAAATATTTCGTTGCGGTACAGGAATTAGTTCTCAATCTGTATCAAATCGGACCCGGCCCGCTCCAACCGCACCGCGACGCGCCGGGAAGGTGTTGTTGTTGTCGCACCGGGGTCGCTTTGGCACTCACCGCCGCGACCCGCGTAATCCCTTTTTTCATGAAGCCCAAGCGACCGCTTGCACCGCTTTGCACATAGTCCTCGCACAATGCCGCTTGAGCATCAGTCGCATCAAGTCCGGCGCAATCGACCAGATACTGGCCGGCACGGTTGTACAACTGCTCCAGCGCGATTTGATGCGTCCGTCCCGTTTGGGCGTGAAGCCAGTCGGCGAACCCGAGGAACTGTGCGAACGCGGACTCCGTGCCGAGCAGCAGCGCCAATGTTCTGCCGAAACGCCCCGAGTTGGCAATCAGATCCCAGTAACGCGCAAAGCGCTCCATGCGCTGCATGTCAACTGCGCTGATGGCCGATGTGGCAAGCACGCCGTACGGCGGTTCGGAGTTGTAGTGCATGCCGAAGGCTTCAGTGTGGCGGATGATCGGGGTGCCGCGAAGGCGTTTCAAGATGCCGAGCTGGATTTCGTGGGGGCGCAGGGCGTAGAGTTGATCGAAGCCGCGCGCGAAGCTTTCGAGGTCTTCGCCGGGCAGGCCGGCGATGAGGTCGACGTGTAGATGGGCTTGCGAGTGGATGCGCAGCCAGGTGAGGTTGTCGGCTGCCTTGCGGTTGTCCTGCTTGCGCGAGATGCGTTGCTGCACGTCGGTGTTGAAGGTCTGGATACCGATTTCGAATTGCAGGGTGCCGGCGGGGAAGCGCGCAATGCCGGCCTTGAGCGCTTCAGGCAAATGATCGGGCACCAACTCGAAATGCAGGAAGCAAGGGTCATTTGGCGCGGCTTCGATTTTCCGGGTGAAGAAGTCGAGGATGGCGAGGCTGGTCTTGACGTTGAGGTTGAAGGTGCGATCGACGAATTTGAAGCGGCGTGCGCCACGTGCGTAGAGCGTGTCGAGCTCGGCAAGGAAGGTCTGGGTGTTGAACGGCCAGGCGGTCTTGTCGAGAGCGGATAGGCAGAACTCGCACTTGAACGGGCAGCCGCGTGAGGCTTCGACATAGAGCGTGCGCTGGCGGATGTCTTCGGCATTGAATTCGCCGTAGGGCAGCGTGATGGTGTCGAGCGCGGGCTGTTCGCCGGCGTGCACGTTCATCAGCGGCTGGGGGCCGTCGAGCAGTTGCCGGCACAGCCTGGGGAAGGTGATGTCGCCCCAGCCGGTGATGACATGGTCGGCGCGCTGGCAGATGCGCTGCTGGCTGGTCTCAAAACTCACCTCCGGGCCGCCGAGCACGATGGTGATGGCCGGTTGGGCGGCCTTGAGGATCGCGATCACCGCCTCGGTCTGGCGCACATTCCAGATGTACACGCCAAAGCCGATGATGCGTGGATGGAGCGCAAGCAATTCATCGGCAATTTCTTGCGGTGGGCGGCGGATGGTGAATTCGGTAAGACGCGTGTCAGCCTTGAGCGCCCCCATGTTGGCGAGCAGATAGCGCAGTCCGAGCGAGGCGTGGGTGTAACGCGCGTTGAGGGTGGCGAGCACAATCCGGGGCATGAGCCCGATTGTAGAGGGGTAGCGGGGCGATGCACGTGCCGGGGCGGGTCAACGCATTGCGCAGGTGGAAAGGGTTGATTGGCTGCCCGCCGCCCCCATCTGCTGGCGAGGCATGTCGTAACATCCCTCGTAACATCCCCACTGTTGATTGACCAACCTCCATCATGACTTCTCCTCGCATGCCGGCACTGTTTCTGGGCCACGGCAGCCCGATGAATGCGATCGAATCGAATCGCCACGCCGATATCTGGGCGCGCATCGGCCACAACACGCCGCGGCCCAAAGCGATCCTGGCGATCTCGGCGCATTGGTATACGCGCGGCGTAGGGGTTACCGCGATGGAACGACCGAAGACAATTCACGACTTCGGAGGCTTTCCGCAAGAATTGTTCGACATGCAATACCCCGCGCCTGGCAGCCCGGCACTGGCGGCGCGGGTGCGCGGCCTGCTCGCGCCCTTGCCGGTGGCCATGGATCAAGACTGGGGCCTCGATCACGGCACCTGGTCTGTGCTGGTCCATGTGTACCCGCAGGCCGATATTCCGGTGGTGCAGTTGTCGATTGACGGCACCCAGCCGGCGCAGTTTCACTACGACCTGGGCAAGCGACTGGCGCCCCTGCGCGATGAGGGCATTCTCATTTTCGGCAGCGGCAACGTGGTGCACAACCTGGGCGTGATGCGCCGCAACGGTATGACGCCCTACCCCTGGGCCGAGCGCTTCAACACCTTCGCACGCACGGCGCTGACCGCACGCGATGACCAGGCGCTGGTTGACTATGTGCTGCAAGGCGCCGACGCGCAGCAGTCAATTCCAACACCGGAACACTATCTGCCGCTGCTGTACGTGCTCGGCGCCGGTGCGGGCGAGCCGGCGATGATTGAAGACGACGGGTTGGAGATGGCGTCGATCAGCATGTTGTCGGTCAGCTTCCGTGCGAGCGCCTCTGGAGCGGCCGCATGAAGTTCGAGCATCTGGTGCAGATCAATGACCCGCTCAATCCGCTGGTCGACCCGATGAAGCGCGAGCAGCTCTGGGCCGGCATCAAGCGCCGCGCCGAGAGCCCGAAGGAATTCGTGCTGGCGCTCGACAGCGTGGAACTGTTCGATCGCGACGCAGACTCGCTCGGTCGAGCCCTGACCTTCGGCAAGCTGACGATTCGTGACCGGGTGCACTTTACCGACCGGCATCAGGTGCGCTACGAGATCGAACCCTCGCCCGAAGTGCCGGCTGCAACCCTGACCGTCACGATCGAAGAGCCGGTGCCCGAGCAATTGTTCGTGCGCTTCACCTACGACGTCAAGGCGGTGATGGGCGCGCCCCCACGCGACGCCTACTACGATGAATTCGTCAAGCAGGCCTATGTCGAGGCCGATGTCGATGCCATCGTCACGATTCGCCGACTGATCGGCGAAGGCGCACTCTGAAGCTCGCGCGTTGACCCCTTACAATCGCTGCACTTTCACCACCCGCCCGAACACCATGAACCGTCGCGCCTTCCTCCCCACCGCCATCGCCCTCGCCGGTGCCGCCAGTGCCGCCCAGGCCCAGAACCTTGCACCCTGCAAGGGGCCGGATGTGGTGTACGAGCCAACGCCCCTGGGCGTGGTGGCGCGCATGCTCGAAGTGGCGCAGGTGAAGGCCGGCGATGTGCTCTACGACCTGGGCTGCGGCGACGCGCGCATCGTGATTGCGGCCGCGCAGCGCGGCGCGCGCGGCGTCGGTTTCGAGATCGAACCCAATTTGATCCAGTACGCTGCGGCCAACATCAAGGCCGAAAATGTGGCCGACAAGGTCAAGGTGGTGCAGCAGGATTTGTTTACCGCCGATATGAGCGAAGCATCGGTCGTGGCGTTGTACCTGCTCCCGGAAATGGTGACGCGCCTGCGCCCCAAATTCTGGAAAGAGCTGAAGGTCGGCAGCCGCGTGGTGGCCAACGCCTTCCCGATCAGCGGTTGGGAGCCGGATCGCGTCTACGAGGTGGCAACGCGCTATCGCAATATGTATCTTTACATCGTCAAGCCCGAGCACAAGCGGGCCTGACCCGCGGCGTCTATTCCGGGACGCCGCAATCGCCGGCGTCAGGTGATGCGTGCGTCGCTGCGTTCGAGCTGGCAACCATTGATCAGCCAGGGCTTGTTTTTCCGGCGCAGCATGCGGTAGTGCGCCACCCACACCTGGCCTTGCTGGTCGCTCATTTGCACCGCCTGCATGATCTCGCCCTCGATCACTTCCGGCTTGAGAAACGTGACGGACATCGGCCGGTACACCACCGGGTAGCCGGTCTTGACCATGTGCATGAAATTGGCGGCGCTGCCGAACATGGTCTGGATCGGCGGCGCCGCCAACGCAAAGGCCTGCTCGGCGTCATCCTTGGCGAAGGCATCGAGCTGCGCTTCGATCACGCTGCGAATCGCTTGGCCGTCCGCCGGGGTGAGACGTTGCGCCAGTGCCGGCGCGGTGCCGGCAAACAGCAGGAGCGCCGCACCGAGGCAAAACGGCCGGGCAATCCCCGTTACAAATGTGTTCATGGCACGCTCCGGCAGTGGGTTGCCACAGTATAAACTCCGGTTGAACAGGTTTTATTCCCTCCACACACACTGCGGGCCGAGTCCGAGTCATGAACATCTTGCGCAAACTGATGGGCAACAACGCCGTCATTTCCGACCCGGCACCCGCGGTTGCGGCCCCGAAACCCGCGGCGGCCTCGCCGGCAGTCAAGGCCGAGAAGCTGCGCGCTGAAATGGACGGTGCCGACGCGGCCCGCCTGACCGAGCTGGTGCTCCGCGACAAGCGCGCCGCAATGCGCATCCTGGCGGCCGAGGAACTGGCGAAGTTGCCGACCCCGCGGGAAACCTGGGAATCGATCGCCCACGCCTGGGCCGACAAGGATCGTCGCCTGTCGCGCCTGGCGCGCGAGCACATCGCCGGCTTTACGCGGCAGGCGGATTTTGACGCGCGTGCCATCGCGCTGAGCGGCGACTTCACCACCCTGCTCGACAAGCCTTCGATTGACCTGACACGCCTGATCGAGCTCGATGCAGCCTATGACAAGCTCAAGGCCGACGCCAGAAAAGCGTCTTCCACCAACGGTTTTGAGGCCCTGGCCGCCCTGCGCCAGCTGGTCGGTACGCACCTCGAATCGGGCCAGGACGCGCAGCGTCAGCTCATTGCCATCGAGCGCGAAGCCGACGGCGCCCGCCTCGCGCTGGTGGCGCAGCAGGTGGTCGTCGACCCGCTGGTGCATGCAGCACTGGCGGAGCGCTTTGCCGCCATCGACGCCTCTGCGGTACCCGCCGTCATCGTCGGGCGCGCCCACAAGGCCCTGGTATCGCTGGAACAACTGGTGCAAAGCGCCCTGGCGCGCGGCGCCGCAGAACTGGCTTGCCGCGAAATCCTGGTGCGCATCGACCTGCTCGACCCGATCGACGCCGAGGCGCGCCGTGTCATCGAGGAAGACATCCTGTCGGCAGGCCTGCCGCAAGACCTGCTGGTGCGCGCCAAGGACGCATACGACCTGCGCACCGGCGGTGCCGACGCCGAGTTGCGCCGCATCGAACGCGAAACCCAGGCGGCCACACGCGGCGCGCAGAAGGAATCGCGCGGCGCCGAGTCAAAAGCGGCCCACGACGCCCTGGTCACGCTGATCAGCGAAACCGAAGCCCATCTTGCCGCCGGGGAGGCCAAGGCCGCGCTCAAGGTGGCTGGGGCGATCAAACGCCATCGCGCCGATGCCGAGCGCCTGGCGCCGGCCCTGCGCGCACGCTTTCATGCGGTCGAGAGCGAAGTGCTCAAGCTCGATGGCTTCGCCCGCGACCTGGCGCGCACCCAGCGCGCCGCGCTGATGGAACGCGCGCGCAAGCTGCCCGACCTCAAGCTCAACATCGACATGTTGCGCAGCGAGGTGCAAACCATGCAAAACGAGTGGAAAGCGCTCGACGCCGAGACCGGCGGTGCGCCACGCAAGTTGTGGGACGAATTCCATGCTGCAACCAACAAGGCGTACGAGACGGTCACGCTGTATCGCGCCGTCAAGGCCGCCGAACGCGACGAGCACCTCAAGGTCAAGGAAGCCGCCCTGCTCGAGATCGAGACGCTCGCGGCGTCGGCCGTCGTCGAGCAACCCGAATGGAACAAAATCGCCTCGCGCCGCGGTGAGTTGGTGCGCAAGTGGTACGACCTGGGCGGCGTTGGCCGCAAGGAGCAAAAATCGCTGCAGACGCGCATGGATGCGGCGCTCAAGTCGGTCGATGCACGCCTCGATGCCGAGCGCGGCCGCGAGCGCGAACGACGCCATGCGCTGATGGAACAAGTCGAATCGGCGCGGCTGCGCGCCGAAGCCGCGCGACCTGTAGATGGGGGCGGCAACGATCGGCCCTGGCCAGCCCTGGCGGAGGCAATGCAGGTTGCGCAGGATTGCCAGAAGCAATGGAACCAGCGCGTCTCGCCGCTGATGCTGCCGCGCAAGGAAGAACAACTGCAGTGGGATAAATTCCGCGCCCTCGGCAACAGCATCTTCGAGATGCGCACCCAGGCCCGCGAAGCAGTGAAGGCCAAACATGGCGCCGAGCGAGAACTGCAAACCCAGCACGTTGCCGCGTTGCACGCGCTCGCACAGGAGCCGGAGCGCGCCGTGATCCAGACGCGCCTGACTGAACTGCAGGCCGCCTGGCGGCAGCTCGCGGTACGCCCCGAGCGTGGCGCTGAGCGTCAGTACGACGAGGCGGTACAAGCCGTCAAGTCCCACCTTGGCGAACTCAAGCGCCGCGACGAACGCGGCGTCTGGGACGCCCTGCTCGACTTTGATGCGGCGCTGGCGCTGGTGGAACAGGAACCCGGGACGCCGGAGGCCGCCGCCCGTCTGAGCGCAATCGAACCACGACTCGACCCGAAACATGCCGCCCACCCGGCCCTCGGCATGCGCAAATCCGCAGCGCTCGCCGGCAAACCGCTGGCGCCCAAGACGCGGCGCGCCGACCTGCTGCTCGACCTAGAACTGGCGCTGGGCATTCCGGCCCAGCCTGGTGAAGAGGCAGCGCGGCGCGCGCGTCAGATGGTGCTGCTCTCCACGACCCTCAAGGATCGCGGCGCAAAACGCGAGCCGCGCGACATGCTGTTCAACCTCATTGGCCACCCCGGCACCACCGAGCGGCGCCGCCTTGAAGCCATCATCGCCAGGCTCTAGCGCGAAGGCGCGGTGCATGACGACGAACATGGCGCGGCGCAGCAACCGGGCGTTGCTGTTCCGCGACAGCAGCAGGTATACTGATTTGGCCATTCACATCTGACCAAGGAAGGCCCCATGTACAAGCGCATATTGCTCGCATACGACGGAACCGAAGAGGGGCGCAAAGCCTTGCGCGAGTGCGCCGACCTCGCGGCGATGATCAAGGCGGAGGTGCACCTGCTCGCCGTCATCCCCTTCTACGCGGGCATGATGGTAGTCGAAGGCATGGTCATGGAGAACGATTTCGAGCAGGAAAAAAAGCGCTACCAGGCGATTCTCGACGAAGGCCTGGCGCGCTTGCGTGAACGCGGCTTCCCCAACCCCGAAGGCACACTCGCCAACGGTGAACCGGTGGACGAAATCACCGCCCGCGCCAAAGCAATCGGCGCCGACCTGATCTGCGTGGGCCACCGTCGTGCCAAGGGCTGGGCCGAGCGCTGGTGGCGCGGCTCGGTCGGAAAAACGCTGACGGACCAATCGCCCTGCAATGTCCTGATCGCGATGTCCGAGTAAGGCCTCAGGCGCCGGCGCGGCGCAAGGCGCGAAATGCGAAGCGCGCCGGATCGATTGACTCCACCAAATTGCCGTCCAGCGGCGGCGCGTTGCCTTCAATGATGCAGGCCAGCACTTCGGCACCGAGCGCGGCCCAGGTCAGTCCGCGCGAGGCGTAGGCGCCGGCCACATACGCCCCCGCCAGACGCGGCAAATCAGACAGGCGCACGCCCTTGCGCGTCACCAGTGCATGGGTCAGCGCAGCCGGGTCGGGCAGCGCACCGACCACCGGCAAGCGATCAAGCGCTACCGCGCGGCTGGCACTGCGGCTCTGCGGCAGTGGCGCCATCGGCACGCCGTCAGGCAGTTGCAGCAGGCGCGCCAGCCGGCGCAGGTTGTCGCGGTCCGCCGTGCTCGCGTCGAGCGCACCATCGCGTTCGTAAGAAGCGCCGGCCACGATGCACCCGTCGATCGCCGGCAATACATAGCCGTCGCGGTGCACGGGCAGGCGCGGCGCCACGCATGCCCGTGCATCAATCACGGTGAGCCGCCCGCGCACCGAATCGATCGGCCAGGTACTTTGGCCAAACCAGCGCGCCACGTCCGCCGAGGCGCCGCCGGCGGCAATCACCACGGCGGCAGCGGCAATCGGGACGCCGGCCGCATCGAGCACCTGCCAGTCGCCGCCGCTGCGCCTGACCTGGCCTACTGCACGGCCAAAATGGGAGACGAAGTCTGTGCCTTGCAGGGAGCTACATCGCGCCAGCTGGGCGGCCACGAGCTCGGCCGGCCGTACCCAGCCGCCGTCTTCAAAAAATACCCCACCGCCGGCCAGCGCCACGCCGGCAAGCGCGGAAGCGCCATCCCGGGCCACGGCGCGTGCCGCAACCGCCTTGTGCGGGCCTGGTTGGCCGCCATGTTGCTGCCCTTGTTCCAGCGCAACTGCCGGGTCGGATCCGGCGCCACCATGGACAGCCCCGCGCGACAATTGCAGGGCGCCGCAGGCCTGCCAGCCAAATTGCGCGCCGGTCGCTTCGAGGGTGCGCCAGTAGTCAAGTGCGTAGGTGACACCGGCCTGGGTAAGCCGCGCCATGCGATTGCCGTCGCGCGCAATCAGGGGGTGAAATGAGCCTGCATGGTTGCCGGAGGCCTCGGCTGCCGGCGCGGCGTGGCGTTCGATCAGCGTGACCCGCCAGCCGCGCGTGCACAGACGCTCGCAAACAGCGGCACCGGCCAGCCCCGCGCCGATGACGATGGCGTGGCGCACCGCTCAGGCGTGCCGCGCCCGCGCCAGTGCCGCACCGAGGCCGAGCGCCTGCAGCTTGGCGAGCGCGATGTCGCGCGACATCGGCGCCATGCCGCAGTTGGTGCATGGGAACAGGCGCTCCTTGGGCACAAATGCCAGGGCCCGCTCGATCGTCGCCGCCACTTCCTCCGGTGTCTCAATGCGGTCGGAGGCCACGTCGATCACGCCGACCAGCACGTCCTTGCCGGCGAGCAGCCTGATCAGGTTCATCGGTACATGTGAATTGGCGCATTCAAGCGATACCTGGTTGATGCGGCTCGCAGCCAGGGCCGGGAAAATTTCGTTGTACTGGGTCCACTGGTCGCCCAGCGATTTTTTCCAGTCAAGGTTGGCCTGGATGCCATAGCCGTAACAAATGTGCACTGCGGTCGTGCAGGTCAGGCCTTCGATGGCGCGATGCAGGGCATCGATGCCCCATGCGGTCACATCGGCCATGTAGACGTTGAAGGCCGGCTCGTCAAACTGGATTACGTCGACGCCATCGGCCTGCAAGGCGCGCGCTTCCTGGTTGAGCAGGTCGGCAAATGCCATCGCCAGCTTGACCTTGTCGCCGTAGAACTGGTCGGCAATCGTATCGACGATGGTCATCGGACCGGGCATCGTGATCTTGAGCTTGCACTTGGTGTGTGTGCGCGCAAATTGCGCTTCGATCTGGTGCACACGCCCCTTGAGCCGCAATGGGCCGGTCACCACCGGCACCATCGCGTCGTAGCGGTTGTTGCGAATCCCCATCTTCACCTTGTGCTCGAAATCGATGCCCTCGACCTGCTCAAGGAAGCCGTGCACGAAATGCTGGCGCGATTGCTCGCCATCGGTCACGATCGCCAGGCCCGCATCCTCCTGGGCCTTGAGCCAGAGCAGGGTCGCGTCGCGTTTGGCGGTGGCAAGGTCGGTGCCGCTGGCCTGCCATTGCGGCCAGAGCTTGCCGGTTTCGGCAAGCCAGAACGGTTTCGGGAGGCTGCCGGCGAGCGTCGGTTCGAACATGCTGGGTCCTTGAAGGTTGAACAGTAAACGGGGTTGGCGCCCCAAATGATGCGGCTGGATGAATTCTGCCTGGTACCGGCAGAATCGTGAAAATCAGCTTTTGACACGCACGATGCGCACCACTTCCGGCAGATGACGCAGGCGCCGCAGCACGCGCGCAAGGTGCTGCCGGTCTGCCACCTGGATCGAGAATTCCATGTTGGCGTAATTACCCGATTCGTCGTCTTCGGTGTGGACGTTGGTGATGTTGGTATCGGCCGAGGTGAGGGCCGCAGCCACCTTGGCGAGGATGCCGCGTCCGTTCGAGACGATGACGCGGATGCCGACCGTGAAAAAGCGGTCCGGTTCCGGATCCCACTCGACATCCACCCAGTCGTGATGGTCCTTGCGGCGCGATTTGGCGATCGCCTTGCAGTCGTGGGTGTGGATCGTCAGGCCTTGCCCCTTGCTGATAAGCCCAATAATCGGGTCGCCCGGTATCGGCTGGCAGCATTGCGCCAACTGTACCGCCATGCCGTCGGCACCGCGAATCAGTACCGGCGCGGTGCGCATGTCGCGCTGGCGGTCCTGGACGTCACCCGGGGCGCCGCTGAGAAAGCGGCGCGCCACCACTGCGGCGAGGCGCTTGCCCAAGCCAATGTCGGCAAACAGTTCGCTGCGCGACTTGACGCCGACGTCGCGCAGCAGCTTGTCCCAGCGCGCCGAGTCGAGTTCGATGTCATTGATCCCGGCGGCGCGCAATGCCTGCCCGAGCAGGCGCTCGCCGAGCGCTGCGGACTCCTCGAATTTCATGGTCTTCATGAAATGACGGATGTGGGCTCGCGCCTTGCCAGTACGCACAAAGCCCAGCCAGCCCGGATTCGGCTGGGAGCCTGCCGACGTGATGATTTCAACCAGGTCGCCGTTCTTGAGTTCGGTACGCAGCGGCATCGGCTCGTTGTTGATCTTGCAACCCACGCAGGCATCGCCCACGCCGGTGTGCACCGTGTAGGCAAAATCGACGGCAGTCGCCCCGCGCGGGAGCGACATGATGCGGCCCTTCGGGGTGAAGACGTAGACCTCGTCGGGAAACAGGTCAACCTTCACGTGTTCGAGGAATTCGGCCGGGTCACCCGAGGAATTCTGGATGTCGAGCAGGGACTGCAACCATTTGTGGGTTTTTTTCTGCACGTCCGAAATTGCCGAATCGTCACTCTTGTAGAGCCAGTGTGCGGCAACGCCGGCCTCGGCGATGCGATGCATGTCGGCAGTGCGAATCTGCAACTCGACCGGTGTGCCGAACGGCCCGATCAGGGTGGTATGCAGGGACTGGTAGCCATTCACTTTGGGGATAGCGATGTAATCCTTGAACTTGCCCGGCACCGGCTTGTAGAGGGCATGCAGCACGCCCAGCGCGTGGTAGCTGGTGGCAACATCCTTGACCACCACGCGAAAGCCGTAGACGTCGAGCACCTGTGAAAACGTGAGGCGCTTCTCGACCATCTTGCGGTAAATGCCGTAGACGTGCTTCTCGCGGCCATACACCTGCGCATGGATCCCAGCCTCGGGCAGGGCCTTCTGGATCGCCTCGAGAATCTTGTTGACGCCTTCGCGGCGATTGCCGCGCGCCGACTTGATCGCGCGCGAGATCACCGCAAAGCGATGCGGGTACAGGTTGGCGAAAGACAGGTCCTGCAACTCGCGATACACCTGGTTCAGGCCCAGGCGATGCGCGATCGGCGCGTAAATCTCGAGCGTTTCGCGCGCAATGCGGCGCCGTTTGTCGGAGCGCAGGGAGCCGATGGTGCGCATGTTGTGCAGGCGGTCGGCAAGCTTGACCAGGATCACGCGTACGTCGCGCGCCATCGCCAACAGCATCTTGCGGAAATTCTCCGCCTGCGCGTCCTCCTGGCTTTCGAACTCGATCTTGTCGAGCTTCGAGAGGCCGTCGACGAGCTCGCCCACCGGTGCACCGAAGCGCGAGGCCACGTCGTTGATGGTGATGCCGGTGTCTTCGACCACGTCGTGCAGCAGTGCCGCCATCAAGGCCTGGGTGTCGAGCTTCCAGGACGCGCAGATGCCGGCGACCGCCAGCGGGTGGGTGATGTATTCCTCGCCGCTGACGCGCATCTGGCCAGCGTGCGCTTCATCACTGAAGGCGTAGGCCTCAGCGATGCGCTCGATATCTGCGCTTTTCAGGTACCCGGCAAGAATCGTCTTGAAGGAGTCGAACTGGCCGGCCTTGCTGGACAGCTCACCAGGGGATTCGGGGGATGCGCCTGGCGACACTGCCGGCGGCGGCGACTCAGGTAAGCCCGGCGCTCGGGAGACGAGGCGGCCGCGCGCCTCGTCGAGGTTGACTACCTGGGCGCGTGCGGCACTGCGGGGTTGGGAGCGATTGTCCATGGCATCCCCGCGACCGCCTCAGCTCAAGTCTGGACGCGCTTGAGCATCTCCACGCCGACATGGCCGCCCGCGATTTCGCGTAGCGCGATGACCGTGAATTTGTCGCGTCCGGCGTCAATCTTCGGGGCGGCACCTTGCGCCAGCTGGCGCGCTCGATAGGTCGCGGCGAGCGTCAGATTGAAGCGATTCGGGATTTTCATCAGACAATCTTCGACGGTAATGCGGGCCATGGGGTGTGCTCAGGTTGTGAAACGCTTACAAGGGGTTGCGAGGGGTATGCCAAGTTCCCGGAATGCACCGGGCTCACGCCCGGCCACTTGCCGGAACCGCAAACGCGCTGCCACCACGACGGCGTGCAACGCGTCAAGCGCCTCGGAAAAGGTAGCGTTGATGATAGCATAGTCGAACTCTCCGGCTCGGCGCATTTCTTCTTCGGCATTAGCCATCCGCCGCGCTATTTCCGGCTCGCTGTCGGTGCCCCGGTCAAGCAGGCGCCGCGCAAGTTCGGCGCGCGACGGCGGCAGGATGAACACGCTCACCACGTCAGGGAACATGCGTTTGATTTGCGCCGCACCTTGGCAATCGATTTCAAGCATGATGTCGCGGCCTCCGCGCATTTCGGCTTCGATCCAGCTTCGCGAAGTCGCGTAGAAATTGCCGTGCACTTCGGCGCTTTCGAGAAAGTCGCCGTGTTCGCGCATGGCGAAAAACGCCTCGCGCCCGACAAAATGATAGTCGCGGCCCTGAACCTCCCCGGGCCGCATGGCACGGGTGGTGTAGGAGATCGACAACACCAGATTGGCGTCGCGCGCCAGCAGCGCGTTGACCAGGCTCGATTTGCCCGCACCGGACGGTGCTGCCACAACAAAAAGGGATCCACTCATTCGATACTCACCGGATGCCTACTCGATGTTCTGGACCTGTTCGCGCATTTGCTCGATCAGGATTTTCATTTCCATCGCGGCCGTCGAGATTTCGCCGGATACCGACTTGGACCCCAGGGTATTGGCTTCGCGGTTCAGCTCCTGCATCAGGAAGTCGAGCCGCTTGCCGCAAGCCCCCCCTTTGTCCAGCACGCGCCGCACTTCGCTCAAATGCGCCTCGAGGCGCGACAGTTCCTCGGCGACGTCGATCTTGATCCCGAACATTGCCACTTCCTGGCGCACCCGTTCATCGTCGGCGGCGCCTAGTGCGTCGCGCAAACGCGCCGTCATCTTGACCTGCAGGTCGGCCACCGCCTGCGGCATCAGCGGCTCGGTTTTCTTCACCCAGTCCTCGACCCCCGCCACCCGCGTCAGCAGCATCTGCTTGAGCTTCTCGCCTTCACGTGCGCGCGACGCGCTGAACTCCCCCATCGCCTCGCCCATCATTGCCAGGACCGCCTCGAGCATCTGGTCTGCGGTCAGGGCGGTGTCTTCGAGCACTCCCGGCCAGTGCAGCACTTCCATCACACGCAGGTCAAGCGCCTCGGGCACCAGGCGTTTGACGGCGCCTGCCGCTTCGCCGAGACGACGCACCGCCTCCTCGTTGAGTTGCAGCGGTCGCCCGGCGCGGGTCTGCCCGGCCTGGCTATCCTTGCCGTAGCCGAGGCGCACCTCCACCTTGCCGCGGGTCACGCTCTGTGTCAGGGTTTCGCGCAACGTCGGCTCCAGCGAGCGTACTTCATCGGCCAGGCGAAACATCAGGTCGAGGAAGCGCGAGTTGACACTCTTGATCTCGAGATTGAGCGCGCCGTGCGGAAGGTCGCGCGACACCGCCGCGAAGCCGGTCATGGAGAGAATCATTGGGGTTGGGGTTCTTTGATTAGAATGCGTTGATTGAAGGTCAACCATGCCCGATTATAGATTCGTGGCAGGAGCACCATGGCTGCGCAGTCGAATTCGGCTTTGCCGGAAAACACGATCCTTGAAAACTACCGCGTTTCCAAGCCTTTGGCCTCGGGAGGATTCTCGATCGTGTACCTCGCCTACGACGAGTACGGCGCTCCGGTAGCGATCAAGGAATACCTGCCCGCCGGTCTGTCGCTGCGCGGCAAGGGCCAGATCGTGCCGACCATCTCGCCCGAGCACCAGAACCTGTTTCGCTACGGCCTGAAATGCTTTTTCGAGGAAGGCCGCGCCCTCGCGCGCATTTCCCACCCGAATGTGGTACGCGTGGTCAATTTCTTCCGCGCCAACGAAACCGTCTACATGGTGATGCAATACGAGCGCGGGCGCAGCATGCAGGAGCACATCCTGCAGCGCAAGGGCGAAATCAAGGAAAACTTCATCCGCCACGTGTTCGTTCAGCTCATGAACGGCCTGCGCGAGGTGCACACCAACAAGCTCCTGCACCTAGACATCAAGCCGGCCAACATCTATATCCGCAACGACGGCATCCCGGTGCTGCTCGATTTCGGCGCGGCACGCCAGACCCTGATCACCGATGCGCCAAAACTGAACCCGATGTACACGCCTGGCTTTGCGGCGCCTGAGCAATACAAGAACCGCGACCAGCTGGGCCCGTGGACCGACGTCTACTCGATCGGCGCCGCGATGTTCTCGTGCCTGTCGGGCATGGCGCCGCAGGCTGCCGACCTACGCCTCGACAAGGACCGGATGCAACCTTGCGTCAAGGTGTTCAAGGGCAAGTACTCGCGCGAGCTGCTCGAGATCATCGATTGGTGCCTGCTCCTCGACCACCTGGAGCGGCCGCAAAGCGTGTTCAGCCTGCAGAAGGCGATTGTCGACAACCGGCCGCCGGAAATCGAGAAGCCGACCGTGATGGACGGCTTCAAACGCATGATCGACGACATCACGCGGCCCGGCGCCAAGCCCGTGCGCCAGGACCCGCCCGAGAAAGAACCGAGGTAAGTGGTCATGAAATTCTCGATCTTCCAGGAGAGCCGCACCGGTGGCCGCAAGTACAACCAGGATCGCGTCGGATACGTGTTTTCGCGCGAGGCCCTGTTCATGATCGTGGCCGACGGCATGGGCGGACATTTGAACGGCGAAGTGGCCGCGCAGATCACCGTCGATTACATGGGTCGCAAGTTCCAGCAGGAAGCCAAACCGGCCCTCGCGAGCCCCCTCAGTTTCCTCAGCGATGCGGTGAACGGCGCGCACCAGGCGATCCTCGGGCATGCCGAAAAGCACGGCATGCTCGAATCCCCGCGCACCACCGTGGTGGCGGCGATCATCCAGAAAGGCGCCGCCTGCTGGGTCCATGTGGGCGATTCGCGCGTCTACCTGCTGCGCGACGGCCAGGTGGTGAGCAAGACGCTGGACCACTCCCACGTACAACAACTGGTGCAAAAAGGCATCGTTCGCGAAGAGGCGGTCTCGTCGCACCCCGACCGCAACAAGATTTTCAATTGCCTGGGCGCGCACATCCCGCCGCGCATCGAGCTATCGGCCAAGCACGCGCTCAAGACCGGCGATACGCTGCTGCTGTGCAGCGACGGCCTGTGGGGGCCGCTGCCGCCGCGCCAGCTGGCCAGCGCCTTCATGAACGAACCGCTGGCAAAGGCGGTCCCCGCCATCATGAGCCAGGCTGAACAACGCGCAGGCAAGGACGCCGACAACGTCACGGCGCTTGCCATGACCTGGAATGAGGATGAGAGCGCGGCAGAGGGCATCTCGACGCTTACACTGCCGCCCGGCGAATTCAATTCGCAGATGGATGCGAGCAACCCTGCCGCACAGGGCGCAGATCTGTCGGATGATGATATCGAAAAGGCGATAAGCGAAATCCGCAATGCGCTCGCCAAATCGAATCCGCCGCGCGGCTGAGCGCGCGCCCGGCATCCACGCCCGCGAGCGCTGCGGTTGCGCCAAAAGCGGCCACACGCAGCCACAAAACAACAAGGCCGGCTTGCGCCGGCCCCTGACAATCGCGGTACGGCGACGAAGCCTAGCGACGGATCTGTAGCTCGCCCGGCAGCTTCGAGAGATAAGCCGCGACGTCTTCAATGTCCTGCTTTGACAAGCCGGCTGCCATCGGCGCCATGATGGCGTTCTTGCGGCCGATCACCGATTTGTCACCCTGCTTGTAGGCGTTGAGGGCAGTCACCAGATAGTCGTAATGCTGGCCGGCAAGCTTGGGATATTCGGGCTGCAGGGTCTTGTTCCAGTCGCCGTTCACGGCATGGCAGGTTGCGCAGACCTGGCTGGCCTTTTGCTGGCCGCGCTCCGCGTTGCCTGCAGCCTGCGCCGGCGCAGCCAGCACCATCAGGGTCGCCACTATGGCGGCAAACATCAAGCGCTGCTTCATTTGGCCGCTCCTTTTCCGTAGTACGCCGCAAGCTCGGCAATGTCCTTGTCCGATAGCGTACCGGCGATCGCCGCCATGGTCGGATGCTTGCGCTCGCCCGATTTGTACGCGTTCAACGCAACTTCAATGAACTTGGCGTTCTGGCCAACGATCATCGGCACGTGGTAGACGTGGGGGTAAGCCATCTTGTAACCGGGAATGCCGTGGCAGCCGATGCACATGGCGGCCTTGCCGCCGGTATGCGTAGTGGCCATGCCCGCGGTCTGCCCCAAGGCAGCAGGCGCCGAGAGACCCGCCGTGAGTGCTAACGATGCCAGCAGAAGTGCGTTTTTCATGGTGAGTTTGGAAGAGAAGGAAATGGAGCTTTTTGAACCGGCGAATTATAAAGCATAAGCTCGCATGCCAGCATGGTTATGCCGCTTTTGTGCCGACCGCAAGTGGGCAGCAACAGGCATCGCCTATAATGCTTTTTCAATAATCCAATTTCATTTGACCCCTCCCATGCGCTTCGAAGGCTCGAAAAACTACGTCGCCACCGACGACCTCCGCCTCGCGGTCAACGCCGCCGTCACCCTGCAACGGCCGCTGCTGATCAAGGGCGAGCCCGGCACCGGCAAGACCATGCTCGCCGAGGAGGTTGCCGCCGCCCTCGACATGCCGCTGCTGCAGTGGCACATCAAGTCGACCACCAAGGCGCAGCAGGGACTGTACGAATACGACGCGGTGTCGCGCCTACGCGATTCGCAGCTCGGCGACGCCAAGGTCAAAAGTATCGAAAACTACATCATCAAGGGCGTGCTGTGGCAGGCGTTCACCGCGGAACAACAGGTGGTGCTGCTGATCGACGAGATCGACAAGGCCGACATCGAGTTCCCCAACGACCTGCTGCGTGAGCTCGACCGCATGGAGTTCTATGTCTACGAAACCCGCGAGCACATCAAGGCGAAGATCCGTCCGCTGGTGATGATCACCTCGAACAACGAAAAGGAGCTGCCCGACGCGTTCCTGCGCCGCTGCTTTTTCCATTACATCAAGTTCCCCGACAAGGACACGATGCAAAAGATCGTCGACGTGCACTTTCCAGGTCTCAAAAAAGAGCTGCTCAAGGAAGCGCTGGAAGTGTTCTTCCAGATGCGCGACCTGCCGGGCCTGAAGAAAAAACCGTCCACTTCGGAACTGCTCGACTGGCTCAAACTGCTGCTCGCCGAAGACATTCCCGCCGAGGTGCTTAAGTCGAAGGACAACAAGACCGTGGTGCCGCCGCTCGCCGGCGCGCTGCTCAAGAACGAGCAGGACGTGCAGTTGTTCGAGCGACTGGTGTTCATGGCCCGCGCCGGGCGCTAGGCCGTGGGCTGGATCGCGCCGGCCACGCTGCGCGGCACGCACGCCGTGCTCGAACCGCTCGACGCATCGCATCACGATGCGCTGGTCGAGGCGGTGCGTGACGGCGAGTTGTGGAAACTCTGGTACACCACCATCCCGACACCGCAAGGCATGCGCGCCGAGATCGAGCGCCGCCTGGGCCTGCTGGCGAAAACGTCGATGCTGCCGTTCACGGTGCGCGCTGCCCATGAGGGACATGCGGGCAAAGTCGTCGGCATGACGACCTACATGAACATCGATGCGGCGCAACAGCGCGTCGAGATCGGTTCAACCTGGTATGCGAAGTCGGCGCAGCGCGGACCTCTCAACACAGAATGCAAGCTGCTGTTGCTGGCCCACGCGTTCGAATCGCTGGACTGCATCGCAGTCGAGTTTCGCACCAGCTTCTTCAACCAGCAAAGCCGCGCTGCGATCCTGCGCCTCGGCGCCAAACAGGACGGCATTTTGCGCAGCCACCAGCGCCATGCCGACGGCAGCCTGCGCGACACCTGCGTCTACAGCATCATTGCCGCCGAATGGCCGGCAGTCAAGCAACACCTGCAATACCAGCTGGCGCGTCCGCGCGCCTAGGCTGAACAAGGAATTCGCCATGCTCATCGACTTTTTCCTCAAGTGCAAGAACGCCGGTCTGCCGGTATCAACCAAGGAATTCCTGGTCCTGCTCGAAGCCATGAAATCGCGTGTGATCGGCCCTTCGGTCGACGAGTTCTACTATTTGTCGCGTATGTGCCTGATCAAGGACGAAACCAAGTACGACAAATACGACAAGGTGTTCGGCGAATATTTTCGCGGCATCGAAGCACTGACCGAGCTCAACCCGAACATTCCTGAAGAATGGCTGCGCAAGGCGCTCGAAAAGAACCTGTCTCCCGAGGACCTCGCCAAACTCAAGGCCATGAGCTGGGATGAGCTCATGGAAACGCTCAAGAAGCGCCTCGAGGAACAGAAGGAACGCCACGAAGGCGGCAGCAAGTGGATCGGCACCGGCGGCACCTCGCCGTTCGGCGCCTACGGCGCCAACCCGGCCGGCATCCGCATCGGCCAAGCGGGAAGCCGCAATCGCAGCGCCGTCAAGGTTTGGGACCAGCGCGCCTACAAGGATTACGACGACTCGGTCGAGCTCGGCATCAGAAACATCAAAATGGCTTTGAGAAAGCTGCGCAAGTTCGCCCGCGAAGGCGCGGCCGAAGAACTCGACATGCCCGACACCATCGACAGCACAGCCAAGAACGCCGGCTGGCTCGACATCAAGATGGTGCCGGAGCGCAAGAACACCGTGAAGGTGCTGATGCTGATGGACGTCGGCGGCACCATGGACGACCACATCAAGCAGGCCGAGGAGTTGTTCTCGGCCGCCAAGAGCGAGTTCAAGCATATCGAGTACTACTACTTCCACAACTGCGTCTACGACTTTTTGTGGAAGAACAACCGGCGCCGCCACACCGAGCGCTTTTCCACCTGGGACATCATCCGCAAGTACAACCGCGACTACAAGCTGATCTTCGTCGGCGACGCGACCATGAGCCCCTACGAGATCCTGCAGCCGGGCGGAAGCGTTGAATACAACAACGACGAGGCCGGCGCCGTATGGATTCAACGCTTCCTTGAACACTTCAAAAGTTCGGTGTGGCTCAACCCCGAGCCGCAGGGCGTTTGGCAGTACCGTCAGTCGATTTCAGTGATCCAGCAAATCATGGGCAATCGCATGCACCCGCTGACGATCCAGGGCCTGGAGTCGGCGATCCGCTACCTCAGCAAGAAGCAGTCAAGCGCCCACTAGGGTTTCGTGCCGCAATCGAAATCGGCACTGCCAGAGAGGCGATGAACACGGTGAGGCCGATCCACGCGCCGCCCATCACACCGAGGCCCAGCCGATGGGTGCTCACCAGCGCCAGCAGCGAAGGCGCCGTCTCGTCCATCGCGACCAACGCGGACGGCGCCCCGGGAAACACATACAGCAGACAGGTAGCCAGGATGCTGATGACCACCCCCGCGATCAATTGCAGCGAGATGCCATCGCGCTGCCTGGCGCAAACCACCCGGTAGGCGCCAAACGGAAACCGCACGATTCCGACGAGCATGACAACCGGGCCGGCCGTGAGCATCGCCGCGAAATAAGCCCGGGTTACTGCGGGAAACGCTGACAAGTGCGCGAACTTCGCGATCGACGGAAACAGGCGGGTGGCCAATTCAACGAATTGCGCAAAATACGCCGGCCAGGCGTCGGCATTTTCCGGCAGTGCCAAGGCGAGACAGGCCCCTGCCGCCCCGTAGAGCAGGCACACCACCCATAACCTGCCCTTGTACTTGCGCATGGACCCACTGCCTGCACTGTGCCGGCCCCTCTCCCGAACCGATTCCACCTAAGATAGACGGTGACCGGGATTTGCGCATCCCCAAAATAGGTGATATTTGTGGCAACTTGACCGGCATCAAGCGGTCCAGAGCAAACCAGAGCCTGTGTCAAGGCTGAATTCGACCAATGGACCAGCGTGATCCGGCGGGTCGGCATCACGGCGAATTGAATTTATCCGCACCATGCTGCGCGGAGCCGCTCCTGGAGCGCCTCTCCGGCCATTTACCCTTTCAGGATCTCGCCATTGTGCTCGCCCAGCGTCGGCCCGCGCCCCGGCACGCACCCGGGCGTTTTCGACAGTTTCGGCACCACGCCCGGCACCTTCAGTTCGGTGCCGTCGTCGAGCGTGATGGTTTCGATCATGCCGCGCGCCTGGTATTGCGGGTCTTCGACGATGTCCTTGATCGAGAAGATCTTGCTGCTCGGCACCTGAGCTTCGGCGAGAGCATCGAGCAGAAACGCTGCGTCGTGCGCCGAGCACCAGGCCTGGATGCCGTCGTCGATCTCCTGCGCACGCGTGGCGCGGCCGGCGTTGTTGCCGAGCACCGGGTCGTTGGCCCAGTCATCGCGCCCCATGGTCTGTGCGAGGCGCTTGAAGATCGAATCGCCGTTGCCGCCGATGGCGATGTGCACCCAGTCTTTCGACGTATAGGTGTTGGAGGGCACGATGCCGGTGAGGTTGGTGCCGGTGCGCTCGCGCACTGTGCCGTTGTAGCTGTATTCGGGCAGGGTCGATTCCATCAGGTTGAACACCGACTCGTACAGCGCGACGTCGATCACCTGGCCCTCACCCGTCTGGTTGCGGTGGTGCAGTGCCATCAACACGCCGATTACGCCGTGCAACGATGCAATCGCGTCGCCGATCGAGAGGTTCATGCGCACCGGCGGCCGATCCGGAAAGCCGCTCACGTAGCGCATGCCGCCCATCGACTCGGCAATTGCGCCGAAACCCGCCACTTCGCGCATCGGACCGCTCTGGCCGAAGCCGGAAATGCGCAGCATCAACAGGCCCGGGTTGTCTTTCGACAGCACCTCGTAACCCAAGCCCCATTTCTCCAGCGTGCCGGGACGGAAATTTTCGATCACGATGTCGGCCTCGAGTGCGAGCCGCTTCGCCGCCGCCTGGCCCTCGGGCGAGCGCAGGTTGAGCGTGACCGATTTCTTGCCACGCGATTGCACATGCCACCAGAGCGAGGTGCCGTCGTGCAGCACGCGCCAGTAGCGGATCGGGTCGCCGCCCGGGCCCTTGTCGTCGGCAGGCGGTTCGACCTTGATCACCTCGGCGCCGAAGTCGGCGAAGAACTTGCCGGCAAACGGGCCGGCGATGAGCTGCCCGAGTTCGAGCACCTT
Organism: Burkholderiales bacterium; assembly: GCA_947473125.1. Lineage (GTDB taxonomy): Bacteria > Pseudomonadota > Gammaproteobacteria > Burkholderiales > JAEUOS01 > CANJDH01. The sequence continues at coordinate 3,698 of CANJDH010000013.1, read as the reverse complement.
GATGCCCCGGAGCGGGCCAGAGGCCGCGGATGCGTTTAATTGGGGACCTGCTTTTTCATTGCCTGCCATGTTATTCAACCAAATCAGGTGTCAGGATGCGCTGCGCCGGTCCACCAGCGCCTGGGCGATGGTACCCGGGTCAACGTATTCAAGCTCGCCGCCGAGCGGCACGCCACGTGCCAGGCGCGTCACCTTGAGGCCGTGCGCCTTGAGCGCTTCGTAAATGTAATGCGCCGTGGCCTCGCCCTCATGGGTGAAGTTGGTGGCGAGAATCACTTCCTTGACCACGCCATCTAGTGCGCGCGTGATCAGCTTGTCGATGCCGACTTCCTTGGGGCCGATGCCGTCGAGCGGCGAGATCCGCCCCATCAGCACGAAGTAGAGGCCGTGGAACGCCATGGTCTGTTCCATCATCACCAGGTCGGCCGGGGTTTCGACCACGCACAGCAGCGACGGGTCGCGCTTCGGTGAGGCGCAGGTATTGCACAGTTCATCTTCGGTGAAGCTGTTGCAACGGATGCAGCGGCGCACCACCTCGGTGGCGAGGCGCAAGGAGCTGGCCAGGCGCAGCGCACCCGGCTTGTCGTGCTGCAGCAGGTGGTAGGCCATGCGCTGCGCCGACTTCGGGCCGACCCCCGGCAGCACGCGCAGGGATTCGATCAGTTCTTCAATCGACGACGGGGGTTTGACGGCCATGGGGTTGCAGGCATTGCCCTATTTGCGGCGCCACCACGACAGGGCGCTGTTGGCGGTGAGTTCGGGCGCCGAGATCCCGGGCGGAAACGGGTAGCGGTCCAGCGCATCGAAGCGCGCCGCGAGCAGCGCCTCGACACTCTTGCCGTCGTGCACCCAGCCACGGTCGGTGGGCACGGCGCGCAGCAGGTTGTTGACCATAAAAAAGCGCGCCATCGGGCCGAGCGCGGCGTGGATCCGTTCGATGTCGCGCTCGACCTCGAGGCAGTGCTGCAGCACCCACGAGGCGAAGCCGAAATCGACCTTGATGCCGCGATCGATCAACGCGTCGAAGCCTTCCGGCGAGACCACCATGAAGCGCGGCGACGCCACGTACACCGGGGCGAGCTCGCGCATGCGCTGCGCCATGTCGACGCCGATCACGAAGCAGCCGGTGGCCTCGATCAGCACCTTCGAGAGCCGGCCGATGCCGCAGCCGTAGTCGAGCACCAGTGAATTGGCATTGAGGTCGAGGCGCCCGGCCATCTCGCCGGCGAGATACGGCGTCTCGATGCGCCAGCGCTCTTCGGTGCTGGTGCCGGGCTCGGGCGTGAGGATGATCGCCATCGCCGCACCCATGTCGGGCGATTCGAAAATGCCCGGGGTGTAAACCGGATTGGCGGTGTGGGGTGGCATGCTGGAGAGACGCGGCGGTGTATGCTGGCGAGCACCAGTTTAGCGCAAGGGTCACCATGGACGCAGCAGTGAACACAGCACCGCAAGCCCTGTCGCGCGGCACCCTCATTGAAGAGCCCGGCAACGGCCGCGTCGAGATTTTCCCGCTCGACCCCGGCGAAGCGGCTCTGTTCACGTTGTGCCGCGACCTGTTCGAAAACGCCTGGCAGGACCTGGTGTTCGGCATCCTGATCCAGGGCGCCGCGTGGGAGATTCGCGCCCCCGGTGCGCCCAAACGCATCTCGCTGCTGGACGGCTACCTCACGGTCGATTTCGGCGTCTGGCATTTCCATATCTGCATCGGTCCGCACTTGGGCACGCGCAAGACACCGACCTCGCCCGAGCTGGCGCGCATCCGCCGCACCTCACGCGCCGAGTTGTACCGCCTGCTCGGCCCCGATGATGCGCCAATGACCTGGGGCTTGCGCCTGTTCAACGGCAACGGTGAACAGCAGATGAACATCTTTTTCCCGAACCCTTTCCTCACCGACGAAGGCAAGATCAGCCAGGCGCCGGACTGGTCGCGCCTCGCGATCTGGGACCGCACGCGCCGCGCCGCGCTGGGCCTGGCGCCGGATGCGCACGACCGCTCCGCCAAGGGCTTCTGGCACCCCTGAGGCGACGTATGTTGTAATCGCGCCCTGCCGTCGCCCTCGTCTTCCCCGTGACCCTGCTTTTCATCCTCTTCGCAACACTCGCCGGCGGCGTGCTGTCGGTGCTCGCCGCCGCGCTGATCACCTACAACGTGCTCGGCACGTTCGTGCAGCGGCTGGTGAGCTTCTCGGCGGGGGTGCTGCTCGGCGCGGCGTTTCTCGAACTGCTGCCGCACGCGTTCGAAGGCGCGAACAACCAGCACTCGCTGTTTGCCGCGCTGCTCGGCGGCCTCCTGGTGTTTTTCCTGCTGGAGAAATTCGCGTTGTGGCGCCACAGCCACCACCACGAGCACGACGGCCACGGCCATGAGCACGGCTTCGACGCCCACGAGGCCGGCAAAAGCGGCCTGCTCATCCTGGTCGGCGATGCGATCCACAATTTTGCCGACGGCATCCTGATCGCGGCCGCATTCGTCGCAGACCCGAAACTCGGCCTGATCACCACGCTGGGCATCATTGCGCATGAGGTGCCCCAGGAAGCAGGTGATTTCATCGTGCTGCTCAACGCCGGCTACAGCAAGGCGCGGGCCCTGGCCTACAACATGCTGTCAAGTGCGGCGTCGGTGGCAGGCGGCGTGATCGGCTACTTCGCGCTGGCCGACGTGAGCGGCGCCCTGCCCTACGTGCTGGTGTTCGCCGCGGCCAGCTTCATCTACATCGCCGTGGCCGACCTGATCCCGTGGATGCAGCGACGCCCCGACACCGAATCATCGACCTGGCAGATCGTAATGGTCGGCGCCGGCGTCGGCATGATTGCGCTGACGCATTCATTTCTGCACTAGGCATTGCCCTGAAACCATTGGTGGAAGCGCGTTTCCGGGGCATGACTGCGCGTGATGCGGCAGGCTAGTCCTGCTTGACCAGCCGATTTCGCAGCACGCCCAGGCCGCTCACTTCAAGTTCGATGACGTCGCCCGGGTCGAGGAAGCGGCCGTATTCGAGGCCGCAACCGCTGCCCACCGTGCCCGAGCCGAGAAACTCGCCGGCGCGCAACTGCTCGTCCATCGACGCGTGGACAATGAAGTCCTCGAACTTGAAGCGCATGTCGGCGCTGCTGCCGCGCGACCATTCCTTGCCGTTGACGCGCGCCACCATCGTCAGGTTGTAGGGGTCGGGAACCTCGTCGGCCGTCACCAACCAGGGTCCAAGCACGTTGCCGGTGTCGAAATCCTTGCCCTTCGCCGGGCCGAGCTGGCCCTGCATTTCCGCCATCTGCGCGTCGCGCGCGCTCATGTCGTTGAAGATGCAGTAGCCGAAAATGTAGTCGCGCGCCGCTTCGCGCGTGATGTTCTTGCCGCTCTTGCCGAGGAACACGCCGAACTCGAGCTCGTAATCCATCATCTTCGAATAACGCGGCCACAGGATGTCCTGGCCGGTGCCGATCACGCTGAAGCGGTTGCACTTGTAATAAATCGGCTGCTCGAACCAGACCTTGGCGATCTCGATCTTGGCCGGGTCGGTCGGAAAGCCCTGGATGCCGAACAGGTGCCGGTTCGAGCGCGCCTGGCGGATGTGCTTTTCGAACGACAGGAAATCGCGCATCTGCCGCGGCTCGGGCACCGGTGCGCGCAACGTCACCGACGACAGTGCGTGGGTCACCCTGGGCGCCTGCAGCAGGCTGCGTGCCCGATCGAGTGC
>CANJDH010000012.1 GCA_947473125.1 Burkholderiales bacterium | reverse complement strand
CGTAACATGAAGTCCGTGGCGCGCCCCGAGTTGCCCACCGCGTCGTTCGGTTCGTCGCAAGCGCCGACCGACGCCGTGGACAACTCTGCCCCTTACCCCACCCTCCCAGAATCCACTTATAAATCGGGGAAAGTTGTTCAAACGAACGGAGCCACTTCTGTGAGCAGGTCAAGGCGATCGGCGCATACCGCATCGACGCCCCAGGAGAACAGTCTCGCCGCCTCGTCAGGGTCATTGACAGTCCAGCACATGAGGCCATAGCCGGCGCGCTTTATCCGGTTTGCCAGTTCGGCGGTGAGGCATTTCGCATTGCAGTGCAGTGCCACGCAGTCGAGATGATCCAATTGCATGTCCCAATCGTCAGGGATGGCATCAAATAAATGGGCGCGCGGGATCGCCGGCGCCGCGCAGCGGGCTGCATCGAGTGCCTGCGAGGAGAACGAAGACAGGAGCGCCTCTCCGGCTCGATTGCCCCAAAACCGTTGGGACACAAGGGCCGCAACATGGCCGGTAGCGCGCGCCACGGCGTCGCCCCCCGGTGCATAGGGTTTGATCTCGACATTGGCAAACATGCCCAGCGCCACGCACAGCTGCGCCGCCGCTTCGAACTGTGGCACCGGCTCGCCGGCAAAACGTGCGTCTTTCCAGCTGCCGGCGTCGAGTGCGGCCAACTGCGTTGCGGTGAACGCGGGTAGCGCACCCCGGCCGCTGGTGGTGCGTTCAAGCGTGTCGTCGTGCATCAACACCGGTACGTCGCCTTTGGCGAGCATCACGTCAAATTCGACAGCGCGGTAGCCGCGTGCATGGCCCTCACGGATCGCGGCGAGCGTGTTCTCCGGCGCCAGCGTGCCGCCGCCGCGATGGGCGATCAGCCGGTGCGGGTAAATGAATCGTGCGCCCATTGTTGAGCCTCGCCGGTCAGCTTCCGCACGCAGCAATGCCCGCACCGACCGCGGTGGCGATGCGCTGTTGCGTGGCCGGATGGGCGAGCTGCGCTTCCTCGTCGCGATTGACGATCACCCCGGCCTCCACGAGCAGCCCCGGCATGGTGGCATTGCGCAGCACGGCGAGGTTGTCAAAAAAATGCACGCCATTGGCTTCGTCGGCGAACTCGCGGGCGCTGCCCAGAACCGGATCGGCGTGATAGCGCGAGGGCCGAAACCCAGAGGCGATCAGCTGCGCGCCGATCGCCGATGCGCATTTCAACGCCAGCGGCCATTGCGGGTTGTTGCGCGACACGAACAACGAAAAGCCACGGAACCGGTCATCAAGGAACTTGCGCGGCTTGCCTTCAAACTGCCAGTCGCGATGGAAGCGTGCTTTTGCCGAGTCGTGGTGCACCGAGATGAATAGCTGTGCGCCGGCTTCCCTGGCCTTGCGCGGGCGCGACAGCAGATCCTCGGTGTTGCCGTCCACTGCGATCAGCACGGGGCGGATGCCCGCTTTGGCCAGTTCCGCATCCAGGGCGATAACCAGCCGCCGGTTGAATTCAAATTCGGGTACGCCGCGCGCGGAGATGGCACCCTGGCTCTTGATACCGTGGCCGGCGTCGAGCGCCACCACCACGAACCCGCCGACCGGCGCAGCCCAGGCCATGCCCATGTATAGCCACAACAGGAGCGCCAACGCGAAGCGGGGCGGGGCGGCGCATGGCCGGAAACACACGGTTACTTGCCGCCTTTGTGTGCCGCCTGAAAACGCCGCAATTGCTCGTTGCCGTGCCTGACCGCATCATCCAGCGCCTGCTTGGGGGCCTTCTTGCCGGCCCAGACCAATTCCAGTTCCTGGTCAATGATGCTGCGAATTTCGGCAAAGTTTCCCAGACGAATGCCTTGGGCCGCCTTGGTAGCCTTTTGCTCGACCAGTTGTTGCACGGGGGTATCCGCTCCGGGATTGTTCTCGTAGAACCCGCCCTTTTTTGTCGCAAGATAGGCGGCGTTGGTGATCGGCAGATAGCCGGTTCGCTGATGCCATTCGGCCGCTATTGCCGGCGATGAAAGGAATTCAAAAAATGCTGCCACGCCCTTGTATTCGGCGGGCTTCTTGCCAGCCATGGTCCAAAGGGAGGCTCCCCCGAGGATGGTGTTGTAAGGAGCGCCCGGCTCTTCTTCGTAGTAAGGCAATCGCGCCACGCCGAAGTCGAACTTCGCGTTCTTTCTGATATCGGCGTAGGCGGCCGAAGACGAGGTCAGCATCGCGCACTCGCCGCTGGAAAAACTGGCGTTCGGCTCGTCGTGTCGCCCCGCGTAGCGGAATAGCTCGCCCTTGATCCATGAGGACAGCAACGAAATGTGACGTACCAGCATGATGGTATTGAAATTGAGGTGCGCGTCCGGTCCATCGAAGCCGTTGGCGCGCGTCGCGAATTCGGAGTTGTGCCATGCGCTCATGCTTTCAAGCTGGACCCATGATTGCCACCCCGTGGTAAAGCCGCAATCGCTGCCGGCAGCCTTCGACTTGATGGCCGCTTCTTGAACCTCGCGCCAGGTTCGCGGCGCCGCGGTAATGCCGGCCTTCTTGAATACGTCCTTGTTGTAGAACAGCATCGGTGTCGAGGCATTGAACGGAAACGACAGCATCTTGCCGTGGCGGTCGCTGTAGTAACCGGCGATTGCCGGTATGAATGGGGTCGGATCCCACTTCTGGTTGGCCTGGCGCATAACCTCATGGAACGGCTTGATCGTCCCTTTCGAGGCCATCATGGCGGCGCTGCCGCCGTCGTATACCTGCAGGATATGGGGCGCCTTCCTGGCGTCCCAAGCGGCCATGCCCGCAGCAAAGGTGGCGTCATAAGTGCCTTTGAAGACCGGCACGACCTTGTAGGCTTGTTGCTGCGCGTTGAAGCGGTTTGCGAGGTCGGTCAGCCGTTCACCTGAGGCACCAGGCATGGCATGCCAGAACTGCAACTCGATGACTGCAGAGGCGTTGGAACATGCCGCGCCGAGCACCATGCCAAGGACCCAGAGTGCGGTTTTCAGATTGCGAGTCAATGTAGTTTTTCCTCTGGGCAAGCCGGTAAAAGCGGCCAACAAATTATAGCCGCGCTAAAATGGCGGCTCCGTTGCCTTCCCCACATTGGCAGTGCCTTTGCAGCCCTGCGCAGCCCTCTTTTCATGCCCGGTCCCCTCTCGCACGTCAAGGTTCTAGATCTTTCCCGCATCCTCGCCGGCCCCTGGTGCGGGCAGCAGCTGGCCGACCTGGGCGCCGATGTCGTCAAGGTCGAGCGACCGGCTGACGCCTCGGGCACTGGCGGCGACGACACGCGCAGTTGGGGGCCGCCCTACCTGAAGGACGCTGCTGGCCACGACACCACCGAGGCCGCGTATTACCTGAGCGCGAATCGCGGCAAGAAGTCGATCACGCTCGACATCGCCTCTGCAGCCGGGCAAGAGGTGGTAAAAAAACTGGCACTCGAATCGGACATCGTGATCGAGAATTACAAAGTCGGGCAGCTCAAGAAATATGGCCTCGATTACGCCGGCCTGAAGGCTGTCAATCCCAAGCTGATCTACTGCTCGATCACAGGCTTTGGCCAGACCGGTCCGTACGCCCAGCGCCCCGGCTACGATTATGTGATCCAGGGGCTGGGCGGCCTGATGAGCATTACCGGCGAGCGCGATGACCTGCCCGGTGGCGGGCCGCAGAAGGTCGGCGTGGCCGTGGCCGACCTGATGACCGGCATGTATTCGACCGTGGCGATTCTGGCCGCGATCGCGCATCGCGACAAAACCGGCGAAGGCCAGTACATTGACATGGCGTTGCTTGATGTGCAGGTGGCGATGCTCGCCAACATGAACCTCAATTACCTGACCTCGGGGCAGTCGCCGGTGCGTGCCGGCAACGCCCATCAGAACCTGGTGCCGTACCAGGTGTTCGAATGTGCCGACGGCCACGTCATCATCGCGGCCGGCAACGACGGCCAGTACCAGCGTTTTTGCGCAGTCGGCGGGCAGCCGCAACTCGCGACGGACCCGCGATTTTCGATAAACCCGCAGCGCATCCGCAATCGCGACGTGTTGATTCCGCTGCTCGCCGCAATGGTCAAGCAAAAGACCAAGAGTGCCTGGATCGCCGAGCTTGAGGCCGCCAATGTGCCGTGCGGGCCGATCAATACCTTGCAGGAAACGTTCGAGAACGAGCAGGTGGTGGCGCGCGCCATGCGTTTTGACCTGCCGCATCCGGCGGCGGGTTCGGTGCCGATGGTGCGCAATCCGATCCGGTATTCGGCGACGCAACTGGAATACCATAGACCCCCGCCGATGCTGGGCCAGCACACCCGCGAGGTGTTGGCGCAACTCGGGTATTCTGACGCCGAAATTGATGGCCTCAAGAGCCAGGGAATTTTGTAAGGGTCACACTATGGCGAACTACGAAGCACAATTCGAAATCCACATCCACGGCGACGTGCCGATCCGACCGGGCGTCACCTATGCGCAGATCGAAGAGGCCTTGAAGCCGCTCTGGAAATACGCCGACGCGAAATCGCTCAAGGATGCCACCAGCTTGTTCGATGAAGAGCCGGGCATCGAGTACGACGCGCAAAAGCGCGTGCTGGCGCTGTGCTGGACCGTGGAAGGCAACGAGGATTTCCAAAATACGCTCGACGAGGCTTGCGGCGCCATCTGCGACCTGTCGGCCGAAGGCGCCGGTATCGAGGTGAGCTATTTCGACAACGACGACGACGATGGCCAGGATACCTTCGGCCTGATCTTCGTAGGCCCCAGCCCGGAGGCCATCCATGAAACCCAGCGCTTGTACATGCAGGAGGACCTCACGCGGCTGCTTGAGCGCCATTTCGACAAGGGCGAAATGAGCGAGGTCATCGACGCCGTGAACCGACTGTTTGCGCGACGCCTGGTGTCGATCACGCAAGGGCAGAAGCTGGCGCGCGTCGATTTCCCCAGTGGTGGGCACGGCGGCAGCAAGGGCGGCGGCAAGCGGCACCTGCATTGAGTAACGCTTGCTGCCGCTCCTGATGATGCGCAACTCCCTGGCGCTGACCGCGCTGAACGTTTTGGTGGGTGCGGCTCTCGCGGCGATCGCCGGCGCGAGCCTTGCCCAGAGTGCCGCGCAGGCCGGTGCCACGCCCTGGCCGGCCAGGCCGATTCGTTTTGTTGTGCCCTACCCGCCGGGTGGTTCGCTCGACCAGGTGGCGCGTGCGCTTGCCGACAAAATGAAAGACGGGCTTGGCCAGCCCGTGCTGGTCGAAAACCGTCCGGGCGCGGGTGGCAATGTAGGTGCCGATTTTGTCGCCAAGGCGCCGGCTGACGGCTACAGCATTGTGATGGGTGCGGTCGCCACCCACGCCATCAATCCGGCGCTGTACGCGAAGATGCCGTACGACGCGGTCAAGGATTTCCAGCCCATTACGCTGGTGGCCTCGACGCCCAATGTGCTGATCGTGCCGCCCAACTCGCCATTGAAGAGCGCCAAGGACCTGATCGATTACGCCAGGAAGAACCCCGGCAAACTCAATTTTGGTTCGGGTTCGAACGGCAGTACCGGCCACCTCGCCGGTGAATTGATGAAGCAGCAGACCGGCACGTTCATCGTCCACATCCCGTACTCGGGCGGCAATCCCGCGCTGCTCGCGCTGATGGCCGGGCAGACCGACCTCATGTTCGACAATCTGGCGAACGCCAGCGCACAAATCAAGGCCGGCAAGATCAAGCCCCTTGCGGTGACCACGGCCAGGCGCTCGGCCTTTGCACCGGAGTTGCCGACCATGGCCGAGGCCGATCCGCGCCTCAAGGGTTTTGACCTCGACACCTGGTTCGGCATCATGGCGCCGGCCGGCATTCCCAGAGAGGCCCTCGAGCGCCTGCACGGCGAAATTGTCAAGGCCATGAATACGGCCCAGCTCAAGGAACTGTTCGCGCGCATGGGCGCCGAGGCCGGCGGTAACACCCCGCAGGAATTCGCCGCCTTCATTGAGCGCGAGCGCGCCAAGTACGCGGGCATCGTCAAGCTGTCCGGCGCGAAGGTCGACTGAGCGCCGCTTAGTGGCTTCGGCTGATGGCCCAGAACCAGCCCAGCGCTGCCACCTGCGTTGCGAGCAGCGCGCCGAAGCTGGCCTGATACGCGAACTGCTTGGCCATGCCGCTGTCGAGCAGCGCCTGGATCAGCGCGCCCAGTGCCCACTGCAATACAAATCCCCCTGCGAACATCACCACGTTGTAGGCCGTCACCACGCGGCCTGCGATCGCCGCCGGGAACACCCGGGTGAGCGCCGGGTAGGCCAGCATGCCCGCGCCCAAGGCGAGTCCGTAGGCAAACCAGGGCAGGCTGCTCGAAGGCCAGTAATTGCTGATGATCGCGGCGAGCGCCGCATAGGCAATCGCCAACGACGCGATGTACAACTGCCGCGGCGCGCCGGCGACGTCGCGTATCCGCGCGCTGATGAACGCAACCAGCAGGTAACCCGCAAACAGCGCGAGCCCATAGGCGAACAGCACTTCCGCAGCGCTGGCCCGCGTGTGGCCAGCCACCTCGATGAGCCATGGGCCGGCCCAGAGGGATTGCACAGCGGTAAAGCCGCCGCTGCCAAAAAAGGCCAGGGGCGCGTAGGCCATGAAAATGCGTGACCCGAATATGCTGCGAAAGCCTCCCGCGGCCGCAAGCGCTTCCATGCCCGAAGACTGGCTGTGGGAGCGCGTTTCAACCGCATCATCCGCTGCAAGCTGCCACCACAGCGCCGCTGCAACCACCAGGCTGAGCACACCCATGATCACGAAGAGGCCGCGCCAGCCAATCGCGCGCATCGCCAGCTCGGCCGGTATCGAGACCAGCATGGCGGCAATGCCGCCGACCGCCATCATCGAGCCTGAGAGCGCTTCGCGTTGTTGCGGCGGGAACCACACGACGAAGGCTTTGAGCGCCGTCATCAGCGCGCCGCTGACACCGAGGCCGATCAGCGCGCGCCCCAGCGCCAGTGCGGCAATGCCTTCACTGGTTGCGAATAGCAGCGCGCCCGCAGCAGCAGTGGCAAACAGCACGGCGTTGACGCGCGCCGGGCCATGGCGGTCCATGGCAATGCCGATGAAAGGCTGGGCGATGGCAAAGGCTAGAAAGTAAACGCTCGCGAGCAGTCCGAGCTCTCCTGCGTCGAGAGCCAGTTCGCGCATCAGGTCGGGTGCGATCAACGGCCCGACCGAACGGAAGCTGTAGGATAAAAAATAGCCGGCGGCGAACAGCGCGAAGATCAGCGCGAGGCGGTGCCGCGGCGTGGTGAAGGAAACTTGCATCAACCCGGCTTGAGCGACACCATGAACATGTCGATGTCGGCTTCGGGCAGAGCGCCCTGGCGCCCTATCACCACCAGCTGGTAGTAGCGGTTGTCCCTGACGTAAAAGCGTGCGCGCAACTCGCCTGGCACCGACGCGGTGCCTTGGCCAAGGAGACCCCGTTTCACCACCTCGCGGCCGGCCGGCATGCCTGGGACGCCGCTGCCGACCGGTTTGTCGCTGATGACGGTTCCGTCGAGGTTCTTGAGCAGCGCGGCCTGCATGGCGGCCTGGGTTGCGGCGTCCGGCGGCGACGCGAAATCGGCGAATCCCGCTCCCAGCACCGTCTCATCAACGCGCACCGAATACATTTTCATCGTTACCTCGCCGGCCGGTGTCACAAGCTTTCTCTCGGCCTGGCTGGGGCGCTGTGGCATCAGCACGCCAAACGCACCCTCATCGGCACGGAATTCACGCCAGTCGAGCGCCGGCGCACAAGCGCCCAGCATGACGGCGCAGACCAGCAACCAGCCTTGTCGAATCCCTCGCATCTGCCAATTATCCCAGTGAATCCACGGCATGCTCGAAACCTCGGGCTTGGCCGGATTTGCCAGCGTCGATTCCGCTCCAGTTCCCTATAATCGGGTGGCGGTGAGGGAACACCACGTTGGAGACAAAGCGTTTTGCAAAAGCGCAAGCGGTCAGAAGGAGCCCCGATGCAAGCCATCGCGACGACGTCCGGAGCGGACGATGCGCGTGCGCCCTCCGCATGGATGATGCTGCTTGAAGGCCGGGCGCTGTGGGAGTACGGCGCGTCGCTCGCGGCGATGCCGCTTCTCAAGAACGGCCCGGAAGGCGATGGCCACCCGGTGCTGGTGCTGCCGGGCCTGGCCGCCAACGATGTGTCTACGTATCCGCTGCGCCAGTTCTTGCGCGAGCGCAATCTGGCCCCGCACCCGTGGAATTACGGGCTCAATTTCGGGCCGCGGCCGGGTGTGCTGGCCGGCTGCATCGAACATGTGCGCGAACTGCACCAGATGCATGGCCGCAAGGTCAGCTTGGTGGGCTGGAGCCTGGGCGGCATTTATGCGCGTGAAATTGCCAAGGCGGTTCCGGCCCTGACGCGCTGTGTCATCACCCTGGGTACGCCGTTTACCGGCAACCCCAAGGCGACCAACGCCTGGCGTTTGTACGAATTCGTCAGCGGGCACAAGATCGCCGATTTCGAACGGCACGAGCACATTCGCACGCCGCCGCCGGTGCCGACGACCTCGCTGTATTCGAAAACCGACGGCATCGTCGCGTGGCAATGCAGCCTCAATGCGCCAAGCCGGCTCGCCGAGAACATTGAAATCCAGGCGAGCCATTTCGGCATGGGGCTGAACCCGATGGCGCTTTACGCGATCGCCGACCGGCTGGCACAACCCGAAGGAAAGTGGAAGCGCTTCAATGCCGGCGGCGCGCGAAAGTGGTTTTACAAGACGGGGATCGACAAGACCGGGCCGGACCAAGCGCGCACCCTCTGATGCGCGTTGCCGCCAACGGGCTCGAGATCGAATGCGAAGTCAGCGGGGATGCTGCAGCTGAGCCCATGTTGCTCATCATGGGTCTCGGCATGCAACTCACTGCGTGGCCGGATGAGTTCCTGAAAGCCTTGGTGGACAAGGGTTTCCGGCCCATCACGTTCGACAACCGGGACATCGGCTTGTCGACAAAACTGGACGCAACCGGCATGCCAAACCTGCTTGCCGCCGGAATGCTCAATGCACTCGGGCTGCCGATCCGCGCGCCTTATCTGATTCGCGACATGGCCAATGACGCCGTCGGTCTGCTCGATGCGTTGCACATTGAGCGCTGCCACGTGGTCGGCGTGTCGATGGGCGGCATGATCGCGCAGCAACTCGCGGCGATGAGCCCGGCGCGGGTACGCTCGCTTGCCCTGGTGATGACCACCAGCGGTGCGCGACGCCTGCCCGGGCCGACGGCGCGGGCGCGTCGTGCGCTGCTTTCACGACCGCGCAACCCGCACGATGTCGAGAGCCGCATCGACCACGCGATGGGCATCTGGCGCATGATTGGCAGCCCCGCCTATCCGGTATCGGACGAGGCACTGCGTGCCAAGGTCGGGCGCAGCGTACGGCGCAGTTATCACCCGCAGGGCGTGGCGCGGCAGCTGGTTGCGGTGGCAGCTTCGGGTGATCGCTCGCCGCTGCTGGCCAGGATCAGCGCGCCGACTCTGGTACTGCATGGCCGTGACGACCCGCTGGTGCCGGTGGCGTGCGGGGTGGATCTGGCCAACAAGATCCCGGGTGCGCGACTCGAAGTCGTCGACGGCATGGGGCACGACCTGCCACTGCCGCTGATCCCGGGCTTCGCCGCCAGTATTGCCGCCAACTGCGCGCGGGCGGCACCATGAAAATCGCCGGTCCTGGACCGGCGCGGCACTTCCTGGTGCTCCGGCAAGCCAGGATTACTCGAGCACGATTTTCTGCTTGCGCACGACTTCGCGGCGCAGCGCCAACTCGCGCTGGCCCAGTTGCAGGAACTGTTCCGAGGTGCCGCCGTCGACGATTGAGCCGCCGTCGGCAAGGCGCTTCCTGACGTCGGGGTCGTTGAGCGCTTTCACTGCGGCGACGCGCAGTTTGTCGTTGATTTCCTTGGACAAGCCGGCGGGGCCGACCAGCCCGTACCAGGCCATGTTGTTCAATTCGCTGAGGCCGACTTCGGCAAACGTCGGGACGTCGGGCAAAGCTTCAACGCGCTTGTTCGACATGACTGCCAAGGCACGCAGCTTGCCGCTCTTGATGAACGGCAGGCTGGAGGGCACGTTGTCCATTTGCGCATCCACCTGGCCGGATACCGTGTCGGTGAGCGCCGGCCCCGATCCGCGATACGGAATGTGCACGATGAAGGTGCCGGTCAACGCCTTGAACAACTCGCCGTCCAGATGGGAAATGCCGCCCGAGCCGCTCGAGGCATAGGAGAACTTGCCGGGCGATTTCTTCACCAGCGCAATGAATTCCTTCATGTCCTTGACCGGCACCTTGGTCGGGTTCACCGTCATCACGTTTGGCACGTTGACCATGTTGGTGATGAAGGAGAAATCCTTGATCGAGTCATACGGCATTTTCGAGTTGGTGGCCGGATTGGTGCCGATGGTCGAGACCGTGGCCACGCCGAGGATGTAGCCGTCGGCCGGCGACTTGGCGACAAAATCGGCGCCGACCGTGCCGCCGCCGCCGGCGCGGTTTTCAATCAGGATCGGTTGGCCGAGCTCGCGTCCCAGCCTGTCGCCGACGATGCGCGCGACGATGTCGGTGGTGCCGCCCGGGGCAAATGGCACGATCAAGCGAATCGGCTTCGACGGGTAGGACTGAGCCTGCGCAGCAGGTGCTCCAGCCAGCAGGGTGGCGCCCACGGCAGCTACGGCAGTGGCAAGAATGTGGCGACGATGCATGACGGTGTCCCGAATGTGCCGATAAGCACGCAGTGGTTGAGGCCGCGAGTTTACCGCACTGATTTGGGCGCCGCGACGCTTTCGCCACGCGAGCCGCTTGGGCACACCCCTGCTGATGCCGGACCGACTTGTGTGCTGTTACTTTGCCTTGGTCGCGGCTTTCTTGACGGCTTTTTTCGCAACGGTTTTGGTCGCGGTCGTCTTTGTGGCGCTGGCTTTCCTGACCGCCGCTTTCTTGGCCGGTGCTTTTTTCACCGCCGGTTCTGCTGCCGCAAGCTTCGCGGCGGCTTTCTTTGCGGCACCGGCCTTCGCAGGTGCCGCAGCTTCGCCCCCCGGCTTGACTGCGCGCTGCATGAACTCGAAGCCGATCTTGCCGTCAGGTTGCTTGACCAGGAAGGCCTTGAATTTGCGCCGGCTGCGGTTCGATACGAAGTCGGTCAGCAGGTCGGTGCGGCCGCCGGAAAGAAGCTTGGACATCTGCTCGCGCGTGATTTCCTGCTGCAGGATGATGCGTCCTGAACGAAAATCACAGGTGCGCGGCGCCGGGCCCGTTGCCTTTTCACAGACGTAACCGGAGCCGTGCTCGAACACACGCGACGCACATTTCGGGCATGCGCCCACGGCTTCCTGTTCGGAAAAGTCCACTGCCTCGGTGTCGTCCAGGCCCTGGCCGAAGTCGAACTCGGCGCGAAACTCGGCATTGAGCTTGAGCGACGCCGCAAACGGGCGCCCCATCTTGCTGCGAAAACCGGTGAGCGGGCCCACCGTCTTGTTGCGGATCAACTCGGCCACTTCTTCCGGCGCCCACTCGCGGCCGGACACGACTTTCCAAAGGTTGAAGTCGCATGACAGACACTGGAACTTGCGGTAATTTTCCTGCACCAATCCCCCGCATTTGGGGCAGGGCACGTCGACGGTGGAGAACGCCGTATCGGGAATGTTGCCGTCGCGGATGCGATTGACCATGTCGTTGGTCGCATCGTTGATGTGCTGCATGAAGGTCTCGCGCGACAGCTTGCCCGCTTCCATCTGCTTGAGCTTGTGTTCCCACTCGCCGGTCAACTCGGGGGAAGCGAGCTCGGTTACGCCGAAATGGCCCAGCGCAAACATCAGCGAGAACGCCTTGGCGGTGGGTTGCAGTTCGCGGCCGTTGCGGTGGATGTACTCCTCGCGGATCAGGCCTTCGATGATTGCGGCGCGCGTTGCCGGCGTGCCCAGGCCCTTTTGGTCCATCGCGGCGCGCAGCTCTTCGTCTTCCACCAGCTTGCCCGCGCCCTCCATGGCAGAGAGCAAGGTCGCTTCAGAGTAACGCGGCGGCGCCTTGGTCTGGTTGGCGCGCGTTTCGATTTGGCGCGTCACGGCTTTTTCGCCTTGATCAACCGGGCACAGGGTCGAGTCTTCCTCAAGTACGGCCTTGCCGTACACCGCGAGCCAACCGGCGTCGGTCAGCACCTTGCCTTCGGTCTTGAATGAATGCCCCGCCACTTGCGTGATGCGGGTGGTCTGCATGAACTCGGCCGACGGGAAAAACACCGCAAGGAAGCGCTTGACGACCAGGTCGTAGACCTTTTGTTCGATTTCAGACAGGGATTTGGGCGCTTCAAGCGTTGGAATGATCGCGAAGTGGTCGGATATCTTGCTGTTGTCGAAAATGCGCTTCGACGGTTTGACCCAGCCCTGCTTCAGGATCTTCGCAGCAGCAACGGTGTAACTGTTGCTCTCCTTGAGCATCTCCAGGGTTTTCTTTACCGTGGGGATGTAATCCTCGGGCAGCGCGCGCGCGTCGGTACGCGGATAGGTCAACACCTTGTGGCGGTCGTACAGCGACTGCGCGACCGCCAGTGTGTTGCGTGCCGACAGCCCAAAGCGGCTGTTGACTTCACGCTGCAGGCTGGTCAGGTCAAACAGCAGGGGCGATGCTTGCGTGGTCGGCTTTGACTCCTCGGTGACGGTACCGGTCTGGCCGGTACATGACGCGACGATGGCATTGACCTCCGCCTCCGACCAGCTGCGTTCGGCGCGCGCGTGCTCGCGCAGGTAGTCGTCGCCGCTGTCTTCAGCCGGTTTTTTGAATGTAGGGTTGAACCAGCGGGCCGGGTACTCGCCGGCCTTGACGCCAAAACTGGCATGCACTTCCCAGTAGTCGCGCGACTTGAAGGCGCGGATCCTGGCTTCACGCTCAACGATGACGGCGAGCGTGGGCGTTTGCACACGGCCAACGGTGGTGAGGTAAAAGCCGCCCTCCTTGCTGTTGAACGCCGTCATGGCACGCGTGCCGTTGATGCCGATCAGCCAGTCGGCTTCCGAGCGGCAGCGCGCGGCATCGGCCAGGGCGAGCATGTCCTTGTCTTCACGCAGGCTGGCGAAGCCCTCGCGGATCGCGCCTTGGGTCATGGATTGCAGCCAGAGGCGTTTCACCGGTTTCTTGCTGGCGGCATGTTGCGCGATCAGGCGAAAAATTAACTCGCCTTCGCGTCCCGCGTCGCAGGCGTTGATCAGTGAGTCCACGTCCTTGCGCTTGATGAGCTTGGTCAGAAGCTTGAGGCGGTCTTCGCTTTTGGGGATGGGCCGCACGTCAAAATGTGGCGGAATCACCGGCAGGTTGGCGAAGCTCCACTTGCCGCGTTTGACTTCAAATTCTTCTGGCGCGGCGATCTCGACCAGATGCCCGACGGCTGATGACAAGACGTAGTTGTCGGATTCGTAGTATTCGGCGACCTTCTTGAAACCGCCGAGCGCGCGCGAAATGTCGGTGGCGACCGAGGGTTTCTCGGCGATGATCAGTGCCTTGCCCATGGATTTTTTCTGGTTGCGTGATGAGGATTGGCTCAATGAGGGGCGAGAGTCTAAAGCGTGCGGGCCGGAAATTGCAAGCCTTTGTTTAGACGGCGCGCTCGACTGCATGGCGCAAACCGTTGCGGCACAAGGGCTTGCGGGCGATTGGTAAAAATATTTGCGCTGCTTTGGAGGATTCTGGAGAAAACACCGGACCCAACGCAAGCTGCGTGCTTGCCCATTCCCGGGCATTCTGGTTGATCTGCCGCACCCGGTTCACGCTTACTGCCACACTCGCGCGTCATCTCCGGGAAGTAATTCTTCGAGAGCCAGTGCGTCAAGTTCGGTGCCCTCGGCCCACAGCACGAGTAGCGCGACGACACGCAATTGTGCGAGATCGGGCGCGCCCTGGGGCAGTGCCTGGGCGCGCTCGATGATGATTTCGCGCTCGATCGAATCGATGATGCCGCGTTCCTCGAGAAATGCCAGATAGCCGCGGCATGCCGCAGACAAGGCGCGCGTTTCGCCGGGCGTGTAGGAATGAAAGGAGGCGCGCTCGGCAAAGGCGTCGGGAAGACGCGTCGCGTCATCGACCGCGAGGCCGATCAGCCAGGTGAGCGCATCGTTGATGTCTTCCTCGTCAAAGCCCGCGGCCCGGAGCTTGAGGGCCAGCGTGTCCGGGTCGGGGCAGGATTCGCAGTCAAACCAGTTGTCGTAAAGATGGATCAGGACGTCGAACACTAGCGCGTGATCCGTTGTATCAAACCGCCGGGCAACTGGGCGATCTGGCCGGCGAGTTCAAGTTCCAACAACTGCGCCGATAACAGGTGGACCGCGATGCCGGTGCGTTCGCCCAAGGCATCAATCGATATCGGATCGTGCCCCAACGCTTCGACCAGCGCGTTGCGGGAAGGCCCCTGGGAAGGTCCCGGCAATGCATCACCAGCCGTGCCTGCCATGCCAAGCTCATCGAGGATGTCTTCGACCGAGTCAACCAGTTTGGCGCCTTGCTTGATCAACTGGTGGCAACCTTTGGCTAGCGGCGAATGGATCGAGCCGGGCAGGGCGAATACGTCGCGCCCTTGCTCGCCCGCAAGCCGTGCGGTGATCAGGGAGCCGCTGCGCAGAGCCGCTTCAATTACCAGAACGCCCTTGGACAAGCCGCTGATGATGCGATTGCGGCGCGGAAAATTGGCCGCAGCGGCAGGGGTTGCCAGGGCAAACTCGCTGACAATCAAACCATTCTCGGCAATCGCATGCGCAAGGTCACGATTGCGCGCCGGATAGACGATGTCGGCGCCGGTGCCGATCACCGCAATGGTGGATCCAGAAGTCGTCAGATCGCGGTCTGTGCCCGGCGCATTGCGCAGCGCCCCGCGATGCGCGGCGGCATCGATGCCCAGCGCCAGCCCGCTGACGACGCACAGTCCGGCGCGACTCAAGGCCGCGGCAAAACTTTCGGCGTTGGCGATGCCCTGCGCGGTCGCGTTGCGACTGCCGACGATCGCGATGGCACGCTTGCCGAGCAGTTCGCGCCGTCCCTTGAGGTAGAGCAGCGGCGGCGGATCCGTTGCGTCGAGGAGGTCGCGTGGGTAGTCGGCGTCTGCCAGCGTGAGCAGATGGTTTTCCGGCGCTTCGAGCCAGCGCATCGCATGTTCGACGGCGTTGGCGACGTCGGGGCTGGCGGCTGCCGCACGCAGCCGGTCCGCCTGCACCTCACCGGCGACCTGGGCGATGTCGGTACGTGTCGCTGCAAAGACCTGCTCCGGCAACCCGAATGTCGCTAACAGCTTGCGGATGGTGCTGTCGCCAATGCCAGCGATCAGGCCCAAACGCAGCCAGTGGGCAAGACCTGGAGAGGGGTTTGGCATGGATGACCGGAAGGAACTAACAAGGAAGAAGAAAAAGGGCGAAAAAGAAAAAGGGCGCGGAAGCCGCGCCCTTTTTATTCTAGCCGAGAGCCCGGTTTAGGGCTTGCGTGCAACGTCGCCGGTCCTGATCGGATCGGTCGCGCTCATTACCAGCGCGTAAGACACCTTGTCGAAGACGCGAAACACGAACACGAGGCCGTTGCGCTGATCGGGCAGTGTAATGGTGCCGCCGGAACGTTGCAGGGGATCCCTCACCGTTTGGCCAAAACTGTACAACGCCAGCACATGGCCCAGTTCCACGCCGTCCCGCTTCCCCTTGGAGATAGTGATGATCTGGTTGCTTCCGGCCGCGGCGACGGCCGCACCCACGCCACCGTAGGTGGACAGGACGCGCGCACGGATGTCGTTGGCGGGAGCGCGCGGCGTGTAGTTGACCAGCGACGGTTGCGCCGACGCAACCAGGCGGTCTCCCGCACCCATCTCCTGTTTGGAGCCGATGATACGGAAGGTCATCGGGTCGGTCTTGCGTTCAAGCTTGGCCGTGCCGAGGAAGGTGGCCTCGTAGCCCAGGTTCTCTTTTGTGTCGGGGTCGATAAACGCCTGACCTGGCCGGTATACCTGCCAGGTCGTGACGCTATCGGGCACGCTGCCGGCCACGTAGGCAACGTCACCCGTTCCGAGGAAGGTGCGTCCCTGCTGCGTAGCAACTATTTTTGGTGCGCTGGCCAGGCCACCGTCATCCACAACCAGCGGTGCCGCCAGGAAGGGTTCAATTACACCGGAGGGGATCGAGGGAACTTCGGTGGCGGACTTGTCCGAGCGTACCCTCGGGTCGACCTTGACCGTTGCCAGACGCAGGCGCGGCGTGCTGCCAGAACGATCCAGCACCAGTATATTGCCCGGATAGATCCGGTTCGGGTTTTTGATTTCGGCCTTGTTGGGCTCCCACACGTCGGGCCAGCGATACGGATCTTTCAGGAAGCGCCCGGCGATCCCCCACAGCGTGTCGCCCGGAACGACCACATAACGGTCGGGGGCGGTTTCTGCCAGTTTTGGTGCTTCAACTTGCGCAAACGCCGGCGCGGCCAACAGGCCGGCCAGTAAAATTGGTAGGAACACTTTTCGCATAAGCCCTCTCCTTGAAGCGACGCGTTCGCACCCTCAGTTACGTGCGAAGCGACGCATTGTGCCGCTGTTTACCGGTAAACTGTAGCATGCGGCTGGCTTTTTTTACAAAGTCGCATTAAATTTAGCATCCAACGGCATTGATTAGCAAGCCTTTTTTCCGTCTGAAGCGATAGCGTTCGGGCCCTTTTTTGCATAATTGCAACACCCAGATTCATGGCCATTTTGACGATTTTGACCTACCCGGATGCGCGCCTGCACAAATTTGCGGCGCCTGTTACGGAGTTTGACGCCGACCTCAAAAAGCTGGTCGACGACATGGCACAGACCATGTATGCGGCGCCCGGCGTCGGGTTGGCCGCAACCCAGGTTGATGTGCACAAACGCGTGATCGTGATTGATACCTCCGAAACCCACGATGACCTCGTGGTTCTGGTCAATCCGCGCATCCTCAAGGCGAACGGCAGGCATGTGTACGAGGAAGGTTGCCTTTCCGTTCCGGGCATCTACGAGGAAGTCGAGCGTGCCGAACACATCGACTTCGAAGCAGAAGACGTTGCAGGCAACACGATCAGGCGTTCCGCAACCGGCCTCCTCGCCGTTTGCGTGCAACATGAAATGGACCATCTCAAGGGCAAGGTGTTTGTCGAATATCTGTCCCGCCTGAAACAGACCCGCATCCGCGCCAAGTTCGAGAAAGAGGCGCGCAAGAAGGCGGCCTGAACCAGGCTGCGCGTCTGGCAGCCGCATGTGCCGTGCCTCAGCCGGGGTCATTTTTGACTCCGGACAAATGAATCGCCGATGAAACAGCTTCCCAAAGTGGTATTTGCCGGAACGCCGGATTTTGCCGCGGCGGCCCTTGAGGCATTGCTCGCCGCCGGATGCGCCGTGCCTCTGGTGCTGACGCAGCCCGACCGTCCCGCCGGCCGCGGCATGAAGCTGGCGCCCAGCGCCGTCAAGCGAGTTGCCGTTGCCCATGGCATCGAGATGTTCCAGCCGGCATCGCTGCGCAACGAACCGGCGGCTGTCGAGCGCCTGCGCCAGACCGCGCACGACGTGATGGTGGTTGCGGCCTATGGGCTGATCCTGCCGCGCCAGGTTCTCGACATTCCCCGGCTGGGCTGCCTCAACATCCACGCTTCGCTGTTGCCGCGCTGGCGCGGCGCTGCGCCGATCCAGCGCGCGATTGCCGCGGGTGACGAACAGACCGGCATCTGCATCATGCGCATGGAAGAGGGCCTCGATACCGGGCCGGTACTGTTGCGCGAGACGGTGGACATTTTGCCCACCGACACTGCGGCGACCTTGCACGATCGGCTCATGCTCACTGGTGCGCGGCTGATTATTGATGTCCTGGCGCACGTCGACACACTGGTTGCCGAGCCGCAAGTCGCGTCGGGCATCACCTATGCCAGCAAGATCGGCAAGCAAGAGGCCGTCGTCGATTTCGCGCTGCCGCCCGCGCAGCTCGCCCGCAAACTGCGTGCCTTTGACCCGTTCCCGGGCTGTACCGCGACGATTCGCGGTGTGACGATCAAGTTGTGGTCCGGAGACCCGCTGGCACCAACGGTTTTCGGCATGCATCCTGCCGGGATGGTGCTGCAGGCGGACGATGCCGGCGTGGTGGTGTCCTGCGCCGAGGGCGCGTTGCGGCTGACAGCGCTGCAAAAACCCGGTGGTCGGCGCCAGCCGCCTCGCGAGTTCTTGCAGGGCTTTGCCCTGACCCGGGGCGATCGCTTTGACTGTGCAGTCGGTCCGGTGTCATGATGTGCCGCGCCGCGCCTTGCCCGGGCTGGTCATGAACGCCGCCGCCGGTCTGTCCGGTAATCTGGCAATTGCCCTGGCTGCTGCGGCTGCAGCCGTCGCGCAAGTTGCTCAAGGCAAGGCGCTTGATCGGGCGCTGGATCTGGAAGGGCAGGCGCTGGCCGGGCCCGAACGTGCGGCCGCGCAGGATATTGCGTACACCGCGTGCCGCCGTCTCAATCTTCTCGATGCGTTGGCACTGCGCCTCATGAAGAAACCCAACCCCTCTGTCGACTACCTGATTCGCGTCGCACTCAGCGAGTTGATCGACCACGCGACAGACCGCGCCCACATTGTTGTCGATCAGGCGGTGTGCGCCGCATCGGAGATTGCGGCTGGCGCGTTCAAGGGTCTGGTGAACGGCGTGTTGCGCAGCTTTCTGCGTGAACAGGAGACCCTGCTGCGCGAACTGCGCGCGGACGAAGCCTTGCGCCTGGCCTATCCGCGCTGGTGGATCGAGCGTGTCCGGGAGGCGTGGCCGGACCGCTGGGAAGCCATCCTTGAGCAGGGCAACCGTCCGCCGTCGATGACGCTGCGCGTCAACCTCAGGCGCAGCACGGTGGCGTCCTATGCAGCCGAGCTCGCGGCTGCCGGCCTCGCAGCGCGGCAAACCGGGCC
The DNA here is from genome assembly GCA_947473125.1 of Burkholderiales bacterium. GTDB lineage: Bacteria > Pseudomonadota > Gammaproteobacteria > Burkholderiales > JAEUOS01 > CANJDH01. Next base: position 48,615 of record CANJDH010000012.1, on the reverse strand, counting down.
GGTGGCGTTGACTCTGGCTCGGCCCGTGCCGGTAAGCCGATTGCCCGGGTTTGCCGAGGGCCTGGTATCGGTGCAGGATCTGGGCGCGCAGTGGGCGGCGCACCTGCTTTGCGGCAGCCTCGTGGCCGCCCGGCCGGGTGACGCGCGCCTGCGGCTACTCGATGCCTGTGCCGCTCCCGGGGGCAAGACGGCACACCTGCTCGAAAGCATCGACTGCGAGATGCTGGCGCTTGACCAGGATGAAGGGCGAGTCGCGGCGATCCGTATCAATCTGAAACGGCTCGGGCTGTCCGCGCAGTGTCGCGCAGCCGACGCTGCGGTCCTGGACACCTGGTGGGATGGCGCGCCGTTCGATCTCGTGTTGCTTGATGCGCCCTGTACCGCTTCGGGCGTCGTCAGTCGCCATCCCGATGCAAAGTGGCTCAAGCGAGTCGGCGACCTGCGGCAACTGGCGCGAAGCCAGCGTCGCCTGCTCGACGCCTTGTGGCATGTATTGAAACCCGGTGGTAAATTGCTGTATGCCACCTGCTCCCTGTTCCCGCAAGAAAACAACCAGCAAATCGAGGCGTGGTTAGGACAGCACCCGGATGCACGACACCTTGCGCTTCCCCTTGTATCGACGCCACCCGGTGCGCCCCAGCCCCTGTTGCATGGCGTGGTTGATCAGCTGCTGCCTGATGCCGCGCATGACGGATTTTTCTATGCGCTCCTGGGGAAGGACTGACCTGCGCGCACGCACGCTTCAGGCGCTAGCGTGCCTGTTGGTTGCGCTGGGGCTCGCGTCGCTGGGCAACGAAGCACATGCCGACACCATAGAGGTTCGCGAGGTCCGGCTCGAAGCGCAGGACGACGGCTGGACCCTGTATGCGGAATTCGGGCTGGAGTTGTCAAGCCGGCTTGAGGAGGCGGTCAACAAAGGCGTACCGCTGTACTTCAACCTTGAGTTCGAGTTGACGCGCCCACGCTGGTACTGGCTCGACGAGAAGACGCAGCAGGCCGTACAGACTTACAAGCTCTCGTACCACGCCTTGACGCAGTCGTACCGGCTTTCCGCGGGGTCCCTTTACCAAAGCTTTCCCACCCTCAAGGAAGCAATCCGCCTGCTGGCGCGTCCGCGCCTGTTTGCGATTGACCGGCAGAAGGTGGCGCCGGGTGAAACCTACACCGCGCAGGTACGCATGCGCCTTGACGCGACCCAGCTGCCCAAGGCGTTTCAGATCAACGCGCTGACCAGTCGGGAATGGACGCTTGAGTCGGAATGGAGAAAATTCTCGTTCCGTCCTGATGCCGGATCGGCCGGTGGCGCCGCTGCCGGCGCTGCGCCGGGAGGACAGAAATGACGCTCGCGGGGGCCGCCCATGCCCCTGAATAGTCGCGCGGTGCGCTATGTGCTCGTGGGCGCCTTTGCGCTGGCAGGCGTACTGCTGTTCCTGCTGGCCACGGCCAGCGCCAACACCGAACGGTTCGCGCAGCAGTATTCGCTGTTGCTGGCCCTTAATGCCGGCACTGCGCTGGCGATGCTTGGCGTGGTCGGGTTCCTGTTGGTGCGGCTGTGGCGGCGGCGCCGGGCCCAGGTGTTCGGCACCGGGCTGGCGGCGCGCCTGACCTTGCTGTTTGCATTGATGGCGATCATTCCCGGGACGCTGGTGTACACCGTGTCGGTCCAGTTCCTGTCGCGCTCGATCGAATCGTGGTTCAACGTCAAGGTGGAGAAAAGCCTTGAGTCGGGCATTGCGCTCGCGCGCGCGACGCTCGATTCGATGCTTCAGGATGTGACGGCCCGCACGCGCCTGATGGCGCTTGAACTGGCTGATGTGCCGGACGCATCGGCCGGGCCGTTGTTGACCCGCATGCTTGAGCAGACCGGATTGCAGGAGGCGGCCTTGCTCGGCCCTTCAGGCAGGCTGATTGCCTCGTCGGGTGCGTCGGCGTCCCGTCTGGCGCCGGACTTGCCGGACCCGCAAATCATGCGCCAGGTGGCCCAGGGGCGCGGCCATGCCGGGGTCGAAAGTGCCGTGTCGCGCAACGGCAACGGCGCGCGCGCTGAGGAGAAGACCGCTTTGCGGATGCGGGTTCTGGCACCGATTGCGGCGCGCAGGCTGGGCGGTGAACTGCGTATCCTGCAGGTACTGCAGCAGGTGCCTGAACAACTTACCGCCAGTGCGGAAAACGTACAGGCCGGCTACCGTGACTACGCCGAACTCTCGTTGTCTCGCAGAGGCTTGCGCGACATCTACACGGTCACGCTGACTTTGACACTGCTGCTGGCCTTGTTTGCGGCTGTTGCGGTCGCGTTTTATCTGTCGGCACGGCTGGCCGCACCGCTGTCGCTGCTTGCGCAGGGTACCAAAGCGGTTGCGCAGGGAGATTTCACGCCGATCGGGGAGATTGCGGGCAGCGATGAACTCGGCGTGCTGACGCAGTCGTTTTCACGCATGACCCGCCAACTCGACGACGCGCGTGCCAGCGTCGAGCAGAAGCAGGCGCAACTCGAGTCGTCTAAAGCCTATGTCGAGAATATTCTCGCAAGCCTTACCTCGGGCGTGCTGGTGCTGGATGCCGACATGAAGCTGGCGACAGCCAACCAGGGCGCCGAGGCTATTCTTGGGTTTGACGCGTCGGGCGCCCAATGGAAGCTGTTTGGCACATTGCCCGGCCTCGCGGCGTTCGGTGCGCAACTGGCCGAAGCATTCGCGCGCGAGGGCAAGAAGACCTGGCAACGCCAGCTCGATTTCGAACGGGCTGCGCCGGAGGGCGGTGAGTCGGTGCAGCGCGCACTGCTGGTGCGCGGCACGCGGCTGACGGTTGGGGATGGCCAAGGCTATCTGGTGGTGTGCGATGACATTTCCGCTCTGGTGTCGGCACAACGTTCTTCGGCCTGGGGCGAAGTGGCGCGACGGCTCGCCCACGAAATCAAAAATCCGCTGACGCCGATCCAGCTCTCGGCTGAGCGCATGCAGATGAAGCTTTCGGCCAAGCTGGCGCCGCCGGAAGCCGACATGCTCCAGCGCGGTACCGACATGATCGTCAACCAGGTGGCTGCGATGAAGCGCATGGTCGACGACTTTAGCGATTACGCGCGCACCCCGCCTGCCGTGCTGCGCGATTTTGACCTCAACGAGCTGGTGCGAGAAGTGCTCGGGCTCTACGAGAACGCGACAGCGCCGCCGCAGGCAAGCCTGGCCCCGGAGCTTCCCCGTGCCGTGGGCGATACCGGGCAAATGCGCCAGGTGATCCACAACCTGCTGCAAAATGCCGAGGATGCCGTGGCGGCAAGCGCTACGCCCAAAGTCTCTATAGAAACAACGGTGAGTCCCGACGGCGTAATGCTGACGGTCAGTGATAACGGCCCAGGATTTGCACAGCGCATCATGGCCAGCGCTTTCGAGCCCTACGTCACCACCAAGGCCAAGGGCACCGGGCTGGGACTTGCCATCGTCAAAAAGATCGTTGACGAACACCAGGGCACCATCGAACTGGCGAACGACAAGGCCGGTGGTGCGCGGGTCAGCATCACGCTCAGGCGTGCGGCGCCGGGTGCTGCAGCCACCCCCGGGCAGAGCCAAAGCGGCTTGACGTAGAATGGGGACGCAGCAAAGGACATCATGGCAAACATACTGGTCGTAGACGACGAAATCGGCATACGCGAACTCCTCTCCGAGATCCTGGCGGATGAAGGGCACAGCATCCTGCTGGCCGAGAATGCGGCGCAGGCGCGTGATGAACGCAGAAAAAGTACACCCGATCTGGTATTACTCGATATCTGGATGCCCGACACAGACGGCGTCTCGCTACTGAAGGAGTGGGCCGCAGCCGGCTTGCTCACCATGCCGGTACTCATGATGTCGGGCCATGCCACCATCGATACGGCGGTAGAAGCGACGCGCATCGGTGCGCTCGATTTCCTGGAGAAGCCGATTGCCTTGGCGAAGCTGCTGGCGGCGGTCAAACGGGCGCTCTCGGTCCCGGTAGCAACTGTGTTGTCGGCGACTGTTGCAGAGCCCGCGCTTACCGCGCCGGCTCCCTTGCCCAGCGTTGCCGGACTGTCGCTGGACCAGCCGCTGCGCGAAGCGCGTGATGCGTTTGAGCGCACCTATTTCGAGTATCATCTGGCCCAGGAAAAAGGCAGCATGACGCGAATTGCCGAAAAGACCGGGCTGGAACGTACGCATCTCTATCGCAAGCTCAAGGCGCTTGGGTTGCCGGTGGGTGGCCGTCGCGGCGAGGATCGCTCCGCCGACAAGGACGCCCCGTAGCAGGCAAACAGGCGTTCGGCCTTTGGCGCTGAAAGGTTCGCGATCCTCCGAGCGTGTCGGCCGATTGGTCGTATCCTGCGTTAGATCCACAGGGGTGCGCATCCGGCGCTTGAAATTTCCTGATTGGGCCGGATATAGGATCCTGCGTATCGTGCAATCAGCAGCGAGCGCAATTACGCCTTCCGGAGGTTGCCATGACCCAACTTGTAGCCGCGACCGAACACTCGAAGAACGATCTTTCGATGAACATATTGTTCAACGGAACGCATTACTACGTGGCGGAGATATCGGACCAGCTGTCCGGGTCGCGCGGGTTTGAAGTGGTCAACAAGCTTACCGGGCACGGTGCATTTCTGGATGGCGCGGTCGCCGCCAAGATGCGCACCTCGTTTCATGCGTTCATGCTGGAGCATGGCGGCGAGGTCACGGCAGATCAGGTCGACGAATTCATCAGCGACTATGACGGCTTGCTGATGCAGCGCGTGGTCTACCACTGAAGTTTGCGCCCGAGCGGGCGCGTACAATTGACGTTTACCCCCGACGCGCCTGCGTGAAGCGGCGCGGCCCGGCGCATGGTTTCGTCAACCTCTCCCAGTTCGCAGCTTTCTGCGCGGCGACCGTCGGTTTTGCTGCTGGCGGCACTGTCGACGATCGGCCCGTTTTCGATTGACACGTTTCTGCCGGCCCTGCCGCAACTCGCCGAGGGCTTGGGCGCAACGATGTTGCAGGCGCAACAGGCGCTCTCTGCCTATCTGATCGGGTTTGCGCTCATGAGCTTGTGGCACGGGGCGATTTCGGACGCAGTGGGGCGGCGACCGGTGGTGCTCGCCTCGCTGGCGATCTACGCCCTTGCTGCGCTCGCCTGCACCCTGGCACCGTCGATTGAGCTGCTGATCGCGGCAAGGCTGGTGCAGGGGTTATCCGGCGGCGCGGGTTTCATCATCACGCGCGCCATCATCCGCGATTGTTTCGAGGGCGTAGCCGCCCAGCGCATGCTGTCCAACGTGATGGTGATATTTGCGATTGCGCCGGCGATTGCGCCGATCCTGGGCGGATACCTGCACGTGTGGTTCGGCTGGCGTAGCGTTTTTGGCTTCATGCTGCTCGGGTCGATCGGGCTGTGGGTCTGGCTCTGGTGGGCATTGCCGGAGACGCTGCTGCACAGCGCACGCCGGCCGCTACACGCGCTGCCGCTGGCGCGCGCGTACCTGCAGGTATTCACCAGCGTAGAGTTTGGACTGCTCGCGGCCTGCCTGGCGTTCAACTTTTCGTCCTTCTTCATATACATCACGGCTTCACCGGCCTTTATCCTTGACCACCTGAAACTGGGCGAGACCGATTTTGGCTGGCTGTTCCTGCCCGCCATCGGCGGCATGATGATCGGCAACCGTCTGGTCAATCGCTACGCCGGCAAGGTCAAGGCGCGGCGCATGGTGGTGACGGGCTATTGCGTCATGGGGGCCGGTGTTGGCATCAACCTGATACTCCAATGTTTTGTGGCGCCGGGCCTCGCAGCCGGGCCGATGCTGACATTCATTTCGATTGCGCCGATTGCCGTCGCCGGCTGCGGGCAGTCGCTGATCACGCCGACCGTGCAGATTATGCTGATGGACCTGTTCCCTGAGCGGCGCGGCCTGATGTCCTCGTGCCAGGGATTTACCCAAGTGCTGGTGTCAGCAGTGACAGCGGGCATCATCAGTCCGATGGTGTCGGACACGGCGCGCCACCTCGTGGCCGCGTCCGCTGTGTTTTACCTGTTGGGGCTGATGTTTTGGATCGCCTATGGCAAGGCGCGGGCGTCACGCAAGTGATGGCTTGGGCACGGCAGCAACCTACAACTGCTCCCACGGCAGGCCGTCAACGCGCCAGCCATTGACCGTGTTGCGGTGAAAGTCTTCGTCCAGATCCCCTTCAAAGCCGGACAGCACGTTGATCACGTCGACAAAGCCGTCGGCTTCAAGCGCCTTGCCGGCGTCGAGCGTACGTTTCCCCGAGCGGCAAATGAGCAGAATCGGTTTTTCCTTGCCGCCCGCCTCACGCAGCACCTCGCGAGCGAAGTTCGGGTTGGCCTCCCAGTCGGGAGGCTCGTGCCATGGCACATGCACCGCACCGACCGGATGGCCGACGTAAAAGAACTCCATCTCGGTACGGCAATCGACCAGCACCGCTTCAGGGTGGGACTGCAAGAACGCGTGCGCCTGGGTCGGTGTCAAATGCTTCATGGCGGGAGAATAGCGTGATGAATCAGCATATTAGAAACAAATTATAAGCTGATATGCGCGCAAGATCGGTGCTTGCCGCTTCTGGTGACGTGCGGCCGCGCGACGCTAGTCGAGGGCTGCGACGAGCACTGGCGCCCGTCGTCGGGCGGAGTCCAGAAGTGCATTGATCAAACGATGCACCTTGAGGCCTTCCCTGCCGCTGTTGACCGGCTCGCGGCCTTGATCCATCGCGTCGAGAAACTCGCTTAGCACGGCACGGTGCGCCTCATTGGTGAAGGCCATCGGATCGGCGCCACCGCCGGTGGAGGCCGCCGCCCCGACGTGCTCCGTGCGGCCGTCATGAAAGTGGACTTCCAGCTGCTCACCCAGGAGGCGTGCCGTACCCAGGGTGCCGATGAGTTCAATTGATTCGCCGAAGCCCGGATAGCTTGCCGTCGTGGCAGCGAGTGTGCCGAATCCGCCACCCGCAAGACACAGTGCAGCGGTTACCGTGTCTTCGGTTTCCATGCTGTGCAAGGGCGTAGTGCCGGCATAGGCCATGACCTCTGCGACCCCGTCGACCAAGGACAGAAACAGATCGAGCGTGTGGATCGCCTGCGTGATCAGCACGCCACCTCCATCACGTGCCAGCGTACCCCGACCCGGAACGTCGTAATAACTTTGCGGGCGCCACCACGGTACATACACGTTGGCCACTGCCACATGACCGAGCGCGCCGGTCTCGACCAGCGTGCGCAGCCTGAGTGCCGCCAGCCGGAAGCGGTGCTGAAACACCACGCCAAGACGGACCTTGTATTTTCTGCAACACGCGACAATGGCTTCGGCGCGCTCGAGCGACACATCGAGCGGCTTTTCAAGCAGCACATGCTTGCCGGTGCGCGCAAAGCACTCGACTATTGCCAGGTGGGAGCGCGGCGGGGTTGCCACCAGCACGCAATCGATGGAGGCGTCCGCAGCAATGGCGTCAAGGTCGTGGCTCAAGGGAAACGCGAACCGTGCCGCGAACGCCCGGGCCCGCTCCGTCGAACGCGTGTAGGCTGCAGCGACTTCAACCCGGTCGTTCAGGTCGATCAGGCTCTGGGCGTGCGGGGTGGAGCCCATGCCCAGGCCGATCAGCGCCAGCCGATGCCGCTTGGTCATGGCTTGCGTGCCGTACGCGTTGCGGCGGCGTGTGCACGTCGCAGGCGTTCACGGCTGTTGGTCAGATGGGTGCGCATGGCCTGGCGCGCCGCATCCGCTTTGCGCCCTGCGATGGCGACGTAGATGTCCTCGTGTTCGCGGCACACCCGCTGCAGATACGCGGTGCGGTCTTCGCGGGCCAGGTTGGCGGTATTGACCCGCGTGCGCGGGATGATCATGGTGCCCAGATACTCCATGAGGTGCGCAAAGTAGCGATTGCCGGTCGATTCGGCGACATGCAGGTGGAAATCGAAATCAGGCTTGATGGTCTCACCGCCCTTGGCGATGCTGCGCGCAAAGGTGTCGCAGTCGCGGCGCAATCCCTTCAGCTGCGCCGCGGTGCGGCGTTCCGCCGCGAGGCCGGCTGCCTCGGATTCCAGGCTGATGCGCAACTCGAGGACCGCCAGCACCTCGAGCACCGTACCCAGTTCCGAAACGTCAATCAGGAAATTGCCGACCGTGCCGGTTTCCGAAACGAAGGTGCCGATGCCGTGGCGCGTCACGACGACGCCCTGGGCCGACAGGCGGGAAATGGCTTCGCGTACCACCGTGCGGCTGACGCCGTGCGTGTCGATGATTTCGGCTTCGGTCGGCAGTTTTGCGCCCAGCGCGATCTTGCCCGCGCGAATTTGCGCAGACAGTCGCTCTACGAGCTGTTGCGTAAGGTTTGCCGGACGCCGCAACGAACCCTGCGCCGGGATCGCTGCGGCGCGCTTGGCCGCCGCAGGCTCTGCTGGTAAGACCCTTGACATGAGTGTGGATCCAAATGGATAATCCCTAACCAGTTGTATGATGACATATGACTGGTCGTGCATCAAGCACTTTTCGCCCCACTGTGCTTATCCCGGACCCCCTTTGTTTTTACTTGACGGCTCCCTACCGATGACTTCTCGAACCTTTAACCGCCTGCTGCTGACAGGCGCCGCCGGCGGCCTCGGCCGGGTGCTGCGCACCAGCCTCAAACCGCTGACCAATATCCTGCGCATATCCGACATTGCCCTAATGGAACCGGCGCAGGCCGGAGAAGAGGCGGTGCGCTGTGATCTGGCCGACGCTGCCGGCGTGCGTGGTCTGCTCGAAGGTGTGGACGCGGTGGTGCACATGGGCGGCATTTCGGTCGAGGGCCCTTGGGAGCCGATCCTGGCGGCCAACATTGCCGGCTTGCACAATCTGTACGAGGCGGCGCGCGTGCAAGGCGTCAAACGCGTGATTTTCGCGAGCTCGAATCACGCCATCGGCTTCAACCCGCGCTCGCGCCGCATTGACGCCAATGATCCGGTGCGTCCGGACGGCAACTACGGCGTGTCGAAAGCATTTGGCGAGGCGCTGTCGCGCTTTTATTGGGATCGTTACGGCCTAGAAACCGTCTGCCTGCGCATCGGCTCGTGCTTTCCCGAACCGAAAGACCGGCGCATGCTGATCACGTGGCTCTCGTACGAAGACATGTCGGAATTGGTGCACTGCTCGTTGACAGCGCCGAAGGTCGAGCACACCATCGTGTTCGGAGCTTCCGCAAATCGCGACAGCTGGTGGGACAACAAGGCCGCCGCACACCTGGGCTGGACGCCAAGGAGCAACACCGAAGCGTATCGGGCGCGCATGGAAGCCTTGCCGCCGGTGGATCAGAGTGACCCGGCCGAGCTGTTCCAGGGCGGGGGCTACACCACGATGGGACCGTATCCGTTTTGAAGCGTTTTGTGTTTTAGCGTGTTTTGACATACCCGGCCGGGATGGTCCCGGCCTCCAACCAGAGGAGACAAACCATGAAAAGACGTGACGTGATTCGCGCAGGCGCGGCAGCCGGTCTGGCCGCAGTAGTCCCCGCCCGCGGGGCATTTGCCCAGGCCAAGGTGGTGTGGAAGGCCACCGACGTCCATCCGCTCGGCTATCCGACGGTGGAAGCCATCGTGCGCATGGGCAAAAAGCTCGAGGCGGCCACCAACGGGCGCATTTCGATCCAGATGTTTCCGTCGATGCAGCTGGGTGGCGAGAAAGAGATGATCGAGCAGGCACAGGTCGGTGCATTGCAGATCGCCCGCATCTCGGTCGGTGCAATGGGGCCGGTGGTGGACGAGGTCAACGTATTCAATCTGCCGTTCGTGTTCCGCGACGAAGCGCACATGCGCAAAGTCATCGACGGGCCGATCGGTAACGATCTGCTAGAACGCATGACTAACGGGCCGGGCTCGCGTCTGGTGGCACTCGGCTGGATGGATGCTGGCACGCGTAATGTGTACGCCAAGAAGGCAGTGACCGCGCCCGGTGATCTCAAGGGGATGAAGATCCGCATGATGGGCAACCCGCTGTTTGTCGAGACCATGAACGCGATGGGCGGCAACGGCGTGGCGATGGGTTTCAACGAGTTGTACTCGGCCTTGCAAACCGGCGTGGTCGATGGCGCCGAAAACAACCCGCCGACGCTGCTGGCGCAAAACCATTACACCGTCAGCAAGGTGTACAGCCTGACCGGGCACCTGATCATCCCGGAAATTTTCGTGTTCTCCAAGCGCAGCTGGGAGGGCTTGAGCAAGGAAGACCAGGCGTTGGTGAAAAAATTGTCGCGCGAGGCGCAGCAAGAGCAGCGCCAGTTGTGGGATGCCTACACCGTCGAAGCCGAAACCAAGCTCAAGGCCGGCGGCGTGCAGTTTGTCAATGCCGACAAGCCGGCGTTCTTCAAGGCGACCCAGCCGATTCGCGACAAATATGGGGCCAAGTACGCGACGCTGATCAAGCAGATTCTGGACACCAAGTAGGTCGCGGCACGGGTGCGTGACCTGACTCGCTGACAGCGGGCTGGGGCCACGCATGCTTGTTTGTCTTTTTTGTGAAGAATCTGATATGACTGCGAAGCAACGCTATGCGCGGGCGATGGAGTGGTTGTACCTCGCCTGCATCATCCTGGCCGGTACGGCGATGGTGGTGATCACGCTGATGATTCCGTTCGGGGTGTTCATGCGCTACGTGATGAACAACCCGCAATCGTGGCCCGAGCCGGCATCGGTCGTGATGATGGTGATGTTCTCGTTCGTCGGTGGCGCGGCGATTTACCGTGCCAACGTACATGTGGCCGTCGAGGCGCTGCTCAACGCAGTCAACCCGGCGCAAAAGCGTTTCATGCTGTGGGGCGTCGATGCCTGCATGGGGGCAATGTCGCTGTTCATGGCGTTCTACGGCGTGCAATTGTGCCGCATCACCTGGAACCAGTCGATGGCGGAATTTCCGGGCTTGCCGGTGGGGGCGGTATATTCGCCGATCCCGATTGCCGGTGCGCTGACCCTGCTGTTCTTGATCGAGCGCATCTGGGTTGGCATACCGCCCGAATCCTCGGTGATGTACAGCGACGCGCCGGCGGGATTGGAATAAGCCATGGACATCCTGATCCTGCTCGGTTCCTTCGCATTGCTGTGCGCGCTGGGCCTGCCAGTGGCCTATGCCTTGGGGCTGGCTGCGATCTGCGCCGCATTGTGGGTCGACATTCCGCTCGAAGCCATCATGCTCAAGATTTCGGATGGCACTGACGACTTCGCCTTGCTTGCGATTCCGTTCTTTGTGCTGGCCGGCGCCATCATGGCCGAGGGCGGCATGGCGGCGCGCCTGATCAACCTAGCGCGCATATTTGTCGGCTTCATCCGTGGTGGCTTGGGGCTGGTGAACATTCTGGCGTCGTCCCTGTTCGGCTGCATCTCCGGCTCCTCCGTTGCCGACACCTCGGCGATCGGTTCGGTGATGATCCCGCAGATGGTCAAGGCCGGCTACCCGCGGGTGTTCGCGACCAACGTGACGATCTGCGGCTCGGTGCAGGCGCTGCTGATCCCGCCCTCGCACAATGCGGTGATCTATTCGCTTGCAGCCGGCGGCACGATTTCGGTGGCGCATTTGTTTTTGGCCGGCATCTTCCCGGGCCTGCTATTTGGCCTGTGCCTGATCGGCCTGGTGCTGTGGATCTCGCACAAGCGCGGCTACCCGAAGGGCGAAGCGATTGCACTGAAAGACGTGCCCAAGATCGTGGTTGATGCGCTGTGGGGCCTGGTGACGGTAGTTATCATCATGGGCGGCATCCTGTCGGGCGTGTTCACGCCGACCGAATCGGCGGCGGTGGCCTGCGTCTATGCCTTCCTCGTGACCTTCTTGGTATACCGCGATTACAAATGGCGCGATCTGCCGCACATGATCCACCGTGTCGTCAAGACCGTGTCGATGGTGATGATGCTGATTGGCTTCTCGGTCGCGTTCGGCTACATGATGGCGATCATGCAGATTCCCGCCAAGGTCACGTATTTCTTCCTGACGATATCGGAAAACAAGTACGTGTTCCTGCTCTTGGTCAACATCCTGTTGCTGGTGCTCGGCACCTTCATGGACCTGGCGCCGATGCTGCTGATCTGCACGCCGATCTTCATGCCGGTGATTGCCAAGTTGGGCATCGACCCGGTGCACTTCGGTATGATCATGATCCTCAACCTCGGCATCGGCCTGATCACCCCACCTGTGGGGCCGACGCTGTTTGTTGGCTGCGCGATCGGCAAGGTGACGATGGAAGAGGTATCGAAGGAGCTATGGCCGTTCTATGGCGCAATGTGCGTCGCGCTGCTGCTGGTGACCTACGTGCCCGCGATCTCGCTGTGGCTGCCGGGATTGACCAAGTAGAATAAATGGGGTCAGCCCCCGTTTGTTCGCCACCCATCCGCCATCCATCCGGGCGCCGCAGTCGAGGCGTTCTTCCGAAAGTAGCCATGATCGAACTTCGCGACCGGCACGCCGCCGGCCCCACCGTGCGCCTGCACGACAATGACAATATCGTGATTGCGCGTGCCGATGTGAGCATCGGCACGGCGCTGCCCGCCGAGGGCATCACCAGCCGCAGCCAGGTAGGTGCGGGACACAAGATCGCCAGCACCAAAATTGCCAAGGGCGATGCCATCCGAAAATATGGCGTGACCATCGGCTTCGCAGCTACCGACATCGAGCCGGGGACGCTGATCCATTCGCACAACCTCGAATTTCGCGAGACCGAGCGCGACTACGCCTATGCGCGCGACTACCAGCCGATCGATATGATTCCCGAGGCCGGGCGCGCCTCCTTCATGGGCATCGTGCGCGACAACGGCCAGGTCGCCACGCGCAACTACGTCGGCATCATCACAACGGTCAACTGCTCGGCAACGGTGGTGCACAAGATCGCCGAATGGTTTACGCCGGAGCGTCTCGCCGAGTACCCCAACATCGACGGCGTCGCGGCGTTCGCTCACGGCTTGGGTTGCGGCATGGAAATGACCGGCGAGCCGATGGACCTGCTGCGCCGGACCATGGCGGGTTACATCCGCCATGCCAATCTCGCGGCGGTGCTGGTGATCGGCCTTGGCTGCGAGCGCAACCAGATCGCCGGCCTCCTCGAAGCGGAGGGCCTCTCGGTCGGGCCGCGCCTCAAGACCTTCGTGATGCAGGACACCGGAGGTACCCGCAAGACCATCGAAGCCGGCGTCAATGCCGTCAAGGCCTTGCTCCCTGCCGCCAATGCGGTGACGCGTACCCGCGTGCCGGCCAGCCACCTGTCGATCGGCCTGCAATGCGGCGGGTCCGACGGCTTTTCCGGCTTGACCGCCAACCCGGCGCTGGGCGCGGCCATGGATCTCCTGGCGCGCCACGGCGGCACCGCGATCCTGTCGGAGACACCGGAAATTTACGGCGTGGAACATACGCTGACCTGCCGCGCACGCAACCGCGAAGTCGGTGAAAAACTGATCGAACGCATCCGCTGGTGGAAAGACAACTACGCGGTCGGGCGCGACGTGCAGATCAACGGCAAGGTGAGCCCTGGCAACAACGCCGGTGGCCTGGCCAATATATTCGAAAAATCGCTCGGCTCGTCGATGAAGGGTGGTACCGGGCCGCTGATGGAAGTCTACAAATACGCCGAGCCGGTGAAACAGCGCGGGCTGGTGTTTATGGACACCCCCGGCTATGACCCGGTATCGGCCACCGGCCAGATCGCCGGCGGCGCCAACATGATCATGTTCACCACCGGTCGCGGTTCGATGTTTGGCGCCAAGCCGGTGCCCTCGATCAAGCTTGCCACCAACACGCCGATGTTCAAGCGCCTGGAAGAAGACATGGACATCAACTGCGGCAGCGTGATTGACGGCGAATTGACCATGAACCAGATGGGGCAGAAGATTTTTGACTTGATGCTGCAGATCGCCTCTGGAGAAAAATCGAAGAGCGAGCTGCTCGGCTTGGGCGATCACGAATTTGTGCCTTGGCAGATCGGCATCGTCGGCTAGGACGCAGGAGCGCATCATGCCGCTGGGGCGCGAGACGCTGGCGCGTTTGCCCGTCGCAGTACGGCGGCCTACGTACGATCCTGATGCCGTGTCGATCGGCATCGTCCATCTGGGTCTGGGCAATTTTCATCGCGCCCACCAGGCGGTCTACACCGATTCCCTGCTGGCCGACGACCCGCGTTGGGGCATTTGCGGCGTCAGCCTCAGATCGCGCGGGGTGGTTGACGCGTTGCGCGCACAAGAAGGGCTCTACACGCTGGTCGCCAAGGATGATTCCGGGGCGCAGCCGAGGATCATCGCCAGCGTTCGCGAGGCCCTGTGCGGCGCCGACGCCATGCCCGCCGTGATTGCGCGCATGGCCGCGACGACGACGCGCATCGTGTCGCTGACGATTACCGAAAAAGGCTACTGCCACGATCCCGCGAGCGGCAGGCTTAATTTTGCGCATCCCGACATCGCCCACGACATCGCGCAGGCCGATGCTCCTAAAAGCGCTCCAGGAGCGCTTCTTCGGGCGTTGCGGGCCCGCAGGGCGCTCACACCAACGGTTTCCGGAAAACTGACAATCATCTCGTGCGACAACCTGCCGCACAACGGCCGCACGCTTGAAGGCCTGATGTTCGAATTGGCAGACGCTGCCGACCCAACACTGCCGGCGTGGATGCGCGACCACGTCACTTTCCCCTCGACAATGGTGGATCGCATCGTTCCGGCGACCACCGCACAGGACATCGCCGACACTGCCGCGCTGATCAAAGTGCAAGATGCGATCCCGGTGATGACGGAGCCCTTCACGCAGTGGGTGATCGAAGATCGCTTCGCCGCCAGGCGGCCAGCATGGGAAGAACACGGCGCGCAGTTCGTCACCGACGTTGCGCCATTCGAATTGATGAAGCTGCGTCTGCTGAACGCTGCGCATTCGGCGATGGCTTATCTCGGGTACCTCGCAGGTCACGAATTTATTTATCAGGCCAGTGCCGATCCCTTGTTTGCTTCATTGGTCGATCATCTATGGCGCGAAGTCGAGCCGACCTTGCCGCCGCTCGACATCGACGTGCAACAGTATCAGCGCGATCTGATGGCGCGCTTTCGCAATACCGCCTTGCCGCATCGCACCTGGCAGATCGCGATGGACGGCTCGCAAAAATTGCCGCAGCGCATTCTTCACACGGTACGCGATTGCCTCGCTGCGGGGACGTCGATTGACACGCTCGCGCTGGTGGTGGCCGGCTGGATGCGCTATGTGAGTGGCTGGGACGAACGCGGCAAGGTTATCGACGTGCGCGATCCCTTGAGCACCGAATTCGCCAACGCCGCCAGTGCGACGCGCGGCTCACCGGCGGCACTGTGCCAGCGTCTACTCGGCCTCGGCGCCATTTTTGGCGACGACCTTCCGCGTGCAGCCGCATTTACCGCCAAGGTAGAAAACTATCTTGAGTCGCTATTCGCCAATGGCGTGCGCGCCACGCTGCAGCGGCATCTTTCGTGACTGGCTGTTTGAGCAAGCCACAGCTACACTAGCGGCACAACAACAAGGCTGCAAGGCCAGATGCCGCCCAACCCCAACGACCCGGAAGCGCTCGCCCGGCAACACATCGACCGTCAGTTGGCTCAATGCGGCTGGCTGGTGCAGTCGCGCCCGGACATGAACATTTCCGCCGGGCTGGGTGTGGCAGTGCGCGAGTTCCCGCTCAAAACTGGCTATGCCGACTACCTGCTCTATGTGGATGGCAAAGCCGCAGGTGTGATCGAAGCCAAGCCCGAGGGCCACACCCTCAAGGGCGTGGAGCTGCAGGCCAGCAAATACACGCTCGGCCTGCCCGATGGCCTGCCGGCGCACCGCAAGCCGCTGCCCTTCGCCTACGAATCCACCGGCATCGAAACCCAGTTCACCAATGCGCTGGAAGTGGACGCGCGCAGTCGCGCCGTCTTTACGTTTCATCGTCCTGAAGAACTGTTGCGCCTGATCGGGCTGCCGCAGCAACTGCGCACGGCGTTGCGCGAGCCGGCGCCGCTCGCTGCCGAGAAGCTTTGGCGCGTGCAGCGCGAGGCCATCGCCAACCTCGATGCTTCGATGGCGCAGAACCGCCCGCGCTCTCTGATTCAAATGGCCACCGGCAGCGGCAAAACCTTTACAGCCTGCAATTTCAGCTATCGGCTGCTGCGCTTCGCCGGTGCGCGCCGCATCCTGTTTCTGGTGGACCGCAACAACCTCGGCAAACAGGCGCTCAACGAGTTCCAGAGTTTTCAAAGCCCGCACAACAGCTACAAGTTCCACGAGGAATACCCGGTCCAGCGCCTCACCAAAAACACCATCGATCCGGCGGCGAAAGTCGTCATCACCACGATCCAGCGGCTCTATTCGATGCTCAAGGGCGAAGAGCACTTCGACGAAGACGCTGAAGACAAGTCGGGTTTCGAAACAGCCAACCCGCTTCTCAAAGAGCCGCTGCCGGTTGTCTACAACGCCCGAATCCCGATCGAATCCTTCGACATCATCGTCATCGACGAATGCCATCGCTCGATCTACAACGTCTGGCGCCAGGCGCTCGAATATTTCGATGCCTTCCTTATCGGCCTCACCGCCACTCCCTCGGCGCAAACCCTGGGCTTCTTCAACAACAACCTGGTGCAGGACTACAGCCACGAAAAAGCCGTGGTCGACGGCGTCAACGTCGGCTATGACGTCTACAAGATTCGCACCAAGATCACCGAGAAGGGCGCGACGCTCGACGCCGAGCCCGGTTACTTCGTACCGCACCGCGACCGGCGCACTCGCCAGACCCGCTTCGCCGAGCTCGACGCCGATTTGCCCTACACCGCCAGCCAGCTCGACCGCGATGTGGTGGCCAAAGACCAGATCCGCCTCGTCATCAAGACCTTCAAGGAGCGCATCAACACCGAGATGTTTCCCGGTCGCAGCGACGTACCCAAGACCCTTGTCTTTGCCAAAGACGACGCCCACGCCGAAGACATCGTCGCCGAGATACGAGAGCAGTTCGGCAAGGGCAACGACTTCTGCTGGAAAATCACCAGCAAGACCACAGGCCGCAAAGCCGAAGACGTACTGGCCGAATTCCGCAACAGCTACTTCCCGCGCATCGCGGTCACGGTGGACATGATCGCCACCGGAACCGATGTCAAAGCCATCGAGTGCCTGCTGTTCATGCGCAACATCGCTTCCGCTGCCTACTTCGAGCAGATGAAGGGCCGCGGCGTGCGCGTCATCAGCGACGAAGCCCTCGGCAGCGTCACGCGCGACGCTGTAGCGCAAGGCGGCAAGACCCGCTTCGTCATCGTCGATGCCGTCGGTGTATGCGAAAGCGACAAGAGCCTCTCCAAACCCCTCGACCGCAAACCCGGCGTTTCCTTGGAGAAGGTGCTCGACATGGTCGCCAGCGGCATGGTGCATGTGGACGTTGTCTCGGCGCTGGCCGCCAAGCTCACACGCCTGGCGCACGAGGCCGACTACACCCAGCGCATGGCGGTAGCGAAAGAAATAAAAGATGCCATCGCGCCACAAGCCGCCCCCACCAACGATTTCCAAGGCCAAGGCCTCGAAACCCTTGCAGCCCAACTGTTTGCAGCCATCGACCCCGACAAAACCTTAACCGCAGCCCAACTTACCTCCGGCAAGGCCGAGCCCACCGAAGCTCAACTCGACGCCGCCGAACAGACCGCGATGCAAGCCGCGCTCAAACCCTTCCACCACGCGCCGCTGCGCAAAATCATCCTCGCCGTGCGCGAAGCCAACCGTGAACAAGTGATCGACGAAGTCACCAAAGACAATCTAACCGCATCCGAATTCAACGCCGCCGCCAAAGCCAAAGCGCAAACCGTACTCGCCGACCTGCGCAAATTCTGCGCCGACCACAAAGCCGACATCGAAGCCCTGCAACTGCTCTACAGCAAACCTTACCGCGCCGGCCTCAACTACAAACAAGTCCGCGACCTCGCCACCCGCCTCAAACAATTTCACGTAGACCCCGCCAAACCTGCCAGCGTGCACTGGCTCTGGCAACAAGCCCAGGCAGCCGAACCCAACGCCGTCAAAGGCCAACCCAAAGCCCTGGTCGATCTCATCGCGCTAGTGCGCCATGCCATCCATCCCGAAGCCCAAGCCATCCCGCGCACCGAAGAAATCGAACCCGCCTACACCGCATGGCTGCAGGAAAAACAAAAACAGGGGCCGCCCTTCACCAGCGAACAACGCATCTGGCTCGACGCCATCAAAAACCACATTGCCGCCAGCCTCGCGATTGAGCGTGACGATTTTGAGGATGTGCCGTTCAGTCAGATGGGCGGACTGGGTAAGGTGGTGCAACTGTTCGGCGAGCGCTTGCCGGTGTTGCTCGATGAATTGAACGAGAGGTTGGCGGCGTGAGTGCGGACAAGGCTTCGCTTCCGTCGGGATGGCGATTAGAAAAAGTATCGAACGTATCGCAAGCGAACCCGCGCAAAGCCACAGTCAACATTGAACCGAATTCCAATGTGCACTTTGTGCCAATGGCATCGGTGATCGAAAACTTTGGTGGCATCGATGTTTCAAAACTGCGACCGCTCGAGGAAGTGGCCAAAGGCTATACGCAATTTTTGGAAGGCGATGTGCTCTTCGCGAAAATCACGCCTTGCATGGAAAACGGCAAGCTGGCTGTAGTGCCCGCACTTGAGCACAGTGTCGGTTACGGCTCAACTGAATTTCACGTTCTTCGGCCAAGCGCAAGTGTTTCAGCGAGGTGGCTTGCCAACTACATTTCCCAACGCACGTTTCGCCGAGTGGCAGCGCGAAATATGGCCGGGAGCGCAGGCCAATTGCGAGTGCCAGCAGGTTGGTTGGCCGATCAAGTCATCCCGGTCCCGCCGATTGACGATCAGCAAGAAATCGTTGCCAAGATCGAAGAACTCTTCTCCGATCTCGACGCCGGCATCGCCTCCCTCGAACGCGCCCGCGCCAAACTCAAACGCTACCGCGCCTCCGTCCTCAAGTCCGCCGTCGAAGGGCGCCTCACGCAAGACTGGCGCGCGAAAAACACCCCGAAAGAATCCGGCGCCGCACTGCTCAAGCGCATCCTGAAAACGCGTCGCGAGAAATGGGAAGCCGCACAACTGAAGAAGTTCGCCGATGCTGGCAAAGCACCGCCCAAAGGGTGGAAGGAAAAATACTCTGATCCGGTGGAATTGGAGGCTGAAGATCTACCCATCCTTCCCGGCGGCTGGGTATGGGCAACTCTTGATCAGCTCGCATCTTTGGTTCGAAACGGCTTGCCTCAAAAGCCCAGCCCGAACCCGCCTGGTTTCCAGATTCTTCGCATCAGCGCAGTGCGACCGATGCAAGTCAACCTTGCAAAGGATCGCTATTTGGATATTCAGAGAGGCGCCGCTGAAGACTACTTCATCAAAACAGGTGATCTCCTTTTCACTCGTTACAACGGCAGCCTTGATTTTCTTGGAGTGGCTGGGTTGGTGCGAAGCTCGGAGGAGGACATTCTCTACCCGGATAAGTTGATCCGCGTTCAGCTCGTTGAGGCAGCACAAATGCCGGAATATGTGGAGATTGCTGCAAATTGCGGGGAGTCGAGAAAGCACATTGCCGGCAAGGCACGTACTACGGCAGGGCAAACGGGCGTTTCCGGAACCGACATTAAGGCGACGCCTATCCCGGTACCATCCCTTGATGAACAGCATGAAATTATTGCCCTCGCTGATGCGATGCTGACATCCATAGCCCGCGCAGAATCCGACATCGAAGCGCAGCTGGTCCGAGGCGCGCTGCTGAAACAGGCCATCCTCAAGCGCGCCTTTGAAGGCCGACTGGTGTGAATGTGAGAACGCACGCCAGTAGCATCTTTGCCGCTTTTTTGCTGACGAGAATCAGCCGGAAACCGTTGGTAGACAAGGCTTTCCATCATATTTGTAGGAGGCGGTACTGTGGTAGGATGCAGTGCCGTTTTGCCACCCAAGCTGGCCTTTATCGATTGATCCCATGAAGAGCGAATTCCTCAGACCGCATTTGGTTGGGCCGAGATTCGACGAGCACACGATTCCAATCGAGGTGCTGAAGGATTGGGCTGCGTTTGAGAGTCTCGTTGTCGAGACCGCCAAGTGGCTTTACCTCAAGGAAAATCCCAGCCGTCAGCGGGTACCGCGCGGTTTTGCCTCTGGTTTTGCGCTGCATCTTTCTGGCGTGGATGAAGGTTGCGCAGTTCCGGTGCTGGAGCGCATTCACCCTCAGGGAAGCTTGCTTCCCGATGTCAACGCTGAATGGTTCGACCGTGCGCGTGACCGGATCGTTGACGTTATCGACAAGGCAAGCACTGGCGCGTCGGTTGATGAACTACTGCCTAAAAATCTGCTTGCCTATTTCGACGAGTTTGGCAGGTCGTTGCGGGATGATGAACAGGTTGAGTTTGTTCAGCAGCAGCGAGCCGTACCGGTGATTTATACCAAGGTGACGCGCAAGAATCTTGTGCTGCGAACTGCTTCCGAGTATCGCAGCGAGGAGGAGTTGCGCGGGTCGATCATTGAATTGAACGCCAAGGCGAAGACCTTCACTTTTGAGTTGATCGGCGGCGCCAAGGTTTCGGGGCAGTATGGCGAAGATGTCAGAGTGGCGGCGCACGAAGCCTTGGCCGAGTACGAAATCAGCCGAGGGCTCGCGTTGGTTCGTGCGGTCATGGTGCGCGATCAGTCGGATACGCCCAGGAAAATTGAAGATGTGAGTCATATTGAAGTGCTGGACGCGCTGGATGTTTCTGCGCGCGTCGAGCAATTGTTATTGCTTCGGGATGGGTGGCACAACGGTGAAGGGCTGGCGCTCGCGCGTGATGGTTTGCGCTGGCTTGCCGCCACTTGGGAGGCTCACTGGCCGACCGAGGCGCCGCTGCCTCGCTTGTTTCCGACGCCGGAAGGCGGGGTGCAGGCGGAGTGGACAATCGGACAGCTTTCCATTTCTGCCGAGGTTGATTTATCGGCAAAGCAGGGCGCGCTGCTTGTGGTGAATACGGAAAGCGGCGACATAGTTTCCGATGAAAATTTGGATCTCGCTTCGGATACAGGCTGGCAATCTATCGCCGAGCGCGTACAAGCGTTAGCTACAGCGTAACAAGCCGCACCGATGGCCGACGAAGAACATTTGCTCCATCGCCAGGTAAACCCAGGTTGGGTTCAGCACGGTGAATTTTCCAGTCAGACATTTAAGCCCACTCCGAAGGACGACAACAAGCTCTCCATCTACGACGGAAAGCAGATGGATGCCGCCGACAGCTTCGCGCACTACACCACGGTTCAAAAGCTCAACTCGGTAGGCGTGGTGTCAGTATCTACGGCTGAGGTGGAGGCTGTGGCTCTGAGGTGGGAAATTGACGGCGTCCCGTTTCCCCAGCACGGTTACGTTGATTTTGCGGCGTTATCAGGCAATCAGGCTAAAGCAAAAGCTGCGCAACTCAAGGCCAAGGCACTCGCCCGTGGCTGGAGTTATCAGCCATAGGAGCAAAAGCGGGGGGCGGACTCCTTACATAAGCACCGGGAACTCCTTACATAACGTGCGAGACTCCTTACATAAGGCAGGCGATACTCCACACATAAGCCCGAATTCATCTCGGCGCGGTTTATCAAAAAGCAAAAATGTCAGCCCGGCGTTGACAAATAGAGCGAATTTCAAACCAAAAATGCCATGAGCAACGCCTCGCAGCAAATCGTCAACAAGGCCTGGAGCTTCGCACATGTGTTGCGCGACGACGGGCTCTCGTACATGGCCTACACCGAGCAGATCACCTTTCTGCTGTTTCTTAAGATGGCCGACGAGCAGACCCGACCGCCGCACAACAAGCTGGCCCTGGTGCCCAAGGGCCTGGACTGGTCTTCGTTGCTGGCGAAAGAAGGCGAGGCGCTTGAAGCGCATTACCGCAAGGTACTAGACGATCTTTCGCGTAAGCCGGGCATGTTGGGCGAGGTGTTCAAGAAAGCGCGGCCGGACATTCAGAACCCCGCCACGTTGAAGCGCCTGATTGTTGACCTCATCGAGCCGGAACAGTGGCTGTCGCTCGAAGCGGACGTAAAGGGCGATATCTACGAAGGTCTGCTCTCGAAGAGTGCGGCCGAATCGCCCAAGGGAGCGGGGCAATATTTCACGCCGCGCGAATTGATCAAGGCGATTGTCGAGGTGATGAATCTCTCACCCGACGACACCGTGTGTGATCCGGCTTGCGGCACGGCGGGTTTTTTGCTGGCGGCGCACGAGGCGGTATCGCGCGTGCATGGCGCCTCGCTTGACCCAGCGCAGAAGAGGCATTTGCGCACCGCATTCGCCCATGGGTGGGAACTGGTGCCGGCGACCGCGCGGCTGGCGATCATGAATCTGTATCTGCACGGCATCAACGCCGATCCGTGCCCGATCCACTCCGGTATCGACAGCCTGGCCAACGAGCCGAGCGAACGCTTTTCGGTGGTGCTGACCAATCCGCCGTTCGGAAAGAAAAGCAGTTTTTCGATCGTCAATGAAGAAGGTGATCTGGAAAAAGAAGACCACGCCTACGAGCGCACCGATTTCTGGACCACCACCAAGAACAAGCAGCTCAATTTCATGCAGCACATCAAGACCTTGCTTAAGGTCAACGGCCGAGCAGCGGTGGTGGTGCCGGACAACGTGTTGTTCGAGGGTGGTGCCGGCGAGACGATCCGCCGCAAGTTGCTGCATGGTTTCGACGTGCACACGCTGCTGCGGTTGCCCACCGGGATTTTCTATGCACAGGGCGTCAAGGCCAACGTGCTGTTTTTCGATGCCCGTCCTCCACAAGAGGCGGCGCATACCAAGCGGCTGTGGGTCTATGACCTGCGCACCAACCTGCATTTCACGCTCAAGACCAACCCGCTCAAGCGCGCCGACCTGGATGATTTTGTGTTGCGCTACAACGCCAGCAACCGGCATGAGCGCAAGGCGTCGTGGTCGGAGGCGAAACCCGAAGGCCGCTGGCGTGCTTACAAATACGAAGAGATCATCAAGCGCGACAAGGTCAATCTCGACATCTTCTGGCTCAAAGACAAGACGCTTGAAGACTCGGACAACCTGCCCGAGCCGGATGTACTGGCGCAGGAAATTGCGGACGATCTGGCGGCGGCATTGGCACAGTTCACCGCCGTGGCCGCTGAGCTGAAGCGGGCGTGAGTGTTGATTCTCGGGTGATCATTGGCCTAAAACCCGCTCCCACCAACGGTTTCAAGGCCGTTGTCACCGGCATGTTGACGCTTGTACATCGACTTTCGTCATGCCACGACGCTCGTTAATTCTGTTCGGAGCCCTGCTTGCGGTCGCATTCGCCACGTTCTGGTTGACCCAGGAGTGGCTGACTCTCACATGGCTCAAAAGCAATCGCGATGGCCTGATCGGTTTTTGCCAAGCCAACATGGCATTGGCGGTGGCAGCGTATCTCGGCGTGTTCATCCTGTGCGCGGCGCTGTCGGTGCCCGGCGCGGCAAGCACGATGACGCTGGCGGGCGGCATGGTATTCGGCCTGCCGCTCGGGCTGGTGCTGGCAACGCTGGCCGCGACCCTCGGCGGCACCTGCGCCTTCCTGATCGCGCGCCACCTGCTGCATGATTGGGTGCACGCGCGCTTCGCACCGGTGTTTGCGATCATCGATCGCGGCATCGCGCGCGACGGCGCCTTCTACCTGTTCATGATGCGCCTGGTGATCGTGTTTCCATTCTTCGTGGTCAACCCGGTGATGGGCCTGACCGACATGCCGGTGCGCACCTTCGTGCTGGCAAGCTTTCTGGGCATGCTGGCGAATGCCTTTGTCTGGGTCAACGCCGGCACCATGCTCGCGAAGATGTCGAGCCTCGACGACGTGCTGTCGATGGAAATGGTGTTGGCGCTGGCGCTGCTCGGCACGCTCCCACTACTGGTGCGCACCCTTGCCCGCTTCATGCTGCGGCGCGACAAATAGCGCGGCGATGACGCTATAATCCGGCCATAGCGCCGATTTGACGATCAGCTTGCAGGCGCGGACCCCACTGGCGTTTTGTTCCACCTCGGGCTCCAATAAATGTAGCTAAAGCGCGTCCCGCAGGAAGTACCGCAGACCCGCCTCAAGCTATAAGCTGACGCGGGTTTTATTTTGGCTGGCGGGAATGGATATGGCGGTACGCCCCTCACTCTTCGAGCAAATGACCATGCTGCTGTCGCAGCGCATCCTGGTATTGGATGGCGCGATGGGTACCATGATCCAGCGCCACAAGCTCTCCGAAGAGCAGTATCGCGGGCAGGGCGGGGCCGAAGGCACGTGGGAGCGCTTCAAGGACCACGGCCACGACCTCAAGGGCAACAACGAGCTGCTCACGCTGACCCAGCCGCACATTATCAGCGCGATTCACGAGGCCTACCTTGCGGCCGATGCCGACATCGTGTCCACCAATACGTTTGGATCGTTGCGCATCGCCCAGGCCGACTATCGGCTCGATGACCTCGGTTACGAGCTTTCCAGGGCCGGCGCCCAGCTGGCCCGGGCGGCGTGCGTCAAGTTCTCCACGCCGGACCGGCCGCGTTTTGTCGCCGGCGCACTCGGCCCCACGCCCAAGACCGCATCGATTTCGCCGGACGTCAACGACCCTGGCGCGCGCAACGTCACCTTCGACCAGTTGGCCGACGCCTACGCCGAGAGCATCAACGGCCTGCTCGACGGCGGCGCCGACCTGCTGCTGGTCGAGACGATTTTCGATACCCTCAATGCCAAGGCGGCGCTGTTTGCGATCGACGCTGTTTGCGAGCAGCGCGGGCTGACCCAGGCGCAACGCCCGCCGCTGATGATCTCGGGCACCGTGACCGATGCGTCGGGGCGCATCCTCTCCGGGCAGACGGTTGAAGCGTTCTGGAACAGTGTGCGCCATGCCAAGCCGCTCACCATCGGCCTTAACTGCGCGCTCGGGGCATCGATGATGCGCCAGTACATCGACGAGCTCTCCGGCATTTGCGACACCTATATCTGCGTGTATCCGAACGCCGGCCTGCCCAACCCGATGAGCGAGACCGGCTTCGACGAAACCCCGGAGACGACCTGCTGTGCGCTGACCGAATTCGCGCTGGCCGGTTTCACCAACATCGTTGGCGGCTGCTGCGGCACCACGCCGGAACATATCCATGCGGTCGCGCACGGCGTCGCGGGCAAGCCGCCGCGGCGCATTCCCGATGTGCCCCGGGCGATGCACTTGTCGGGGCTTGAAGCGGTAACCATCGACGGGTCCTCGCTGTTTGTCAACGTCGGCGAGCGTACCAACGTCACCGGTTCGAAGGCGTTCTCGCGCATGATCCTGAACGGCCAGTACAACGATGCCCTTGCCGTGGCGCGCCAGCAGGTCGAAAACGGCGCCCAGGTGATCGACATCAACATGGACGAAGCGATGCTTGACTCGCAGGCGGCCATGGTGAAATTTTTGAACCTGATCGCAGGCGAGCCCGACATCGCGCGCGTGCCGATCATGCTCGACAGCTCGAAGTGGAGCGTGATCGAAGCGGGTTTGAAATGCGTGCAGGGCAAGGCGATCGTCAATTCGATTTCGATGAAGGAAGGCGAAGCCGAGTTCCGCCGCCAGGCGCGGCTGTGCCTGCGCTACGGCGCCGCGGTGATCGTGATGGCGTTTGACGAAAAGGGCCAGGCCGATACCTACGCGCGCAAGACTGAAATCTGCAAGCGCGCCTACGACATTTTGGTCAGTGAGGTCGGGTTCGATGCGGCCGACATCGTGTTCGACCCGAACATTTTTGCGATCGCCACCGGCATCGAAGAGCACAACAACTACGCGGTCGATTTCATCGAGGCGACGCGCTGGATCCGCGCCAACCTGCCCTACGCCAAGGTCAGCGGCGGCGTCTCGAACGTGAGCTTCTCGTTCCGCGGCAACGAACCAGTGCGCGAGGCGATCCATACCGTGTTCCTGTACCACGCGATCCAGGCCGGCATGAGCATGGGCATCGTCAATGCCGGGCAGCTGGGCGTGTACGACGACATCCCGCGCGAATTGCGCGACAAGGTCGAGGATGTGGTGTTGAACCGCAACAACGACAACGGCCAGGCTACCGAGGCACTGGTCAAGTTTGCCGAGAACTACAAGTCGGCCGGCAAGGCCAAGGTGGAAGACCTGGCCTGGCGCGCCGAGCCTGCGGCCAAGCGCCTGGCGCATGCGATGGTGCGCGGCATTACCGACTTCATCGTCGCCGACACCGAAGAAGCGCGCCAGGAGGTGCTCGCCTCCGGCGGCCGCCCGATCCATGTGATCGAAGGGCCGCTGATGGACGGCATGAACATCGTCGGCGACCTGTTCGGCGCCGGCAAAATGTTCCTGCCGCAAGTGGTCAAGAGCGCGCGCGTGATGAAGCAGGCGGTAGCGCACCTGATTCCGTTCATCGAAGCCGAAAAGTCCGAAGGTGGCGCCAAAGCCAAGGGCCGCATCGTGATGGCCACCGTCAAGGGCGATGTGCACGACATCGGCAAGAATATCGTCGGCGTGGTACTCGGCTGCAACAACTTTGAAGTGATCGATCTTGGGGTTATGGTGTCGGCGCAAAAGATTCTCGATACCGCACGCGAAGTCGATGCCGACATGATCGGCCTCTCCGGCCTGATCACGCCGTCGCTCGAAGAGATGGCGCATGTCGCCAAGGAGATGGAGCGCCAGGGTTTCACCGTGCCGCTGCTTATCGGCGGCGCCACGACCTCGCGCGTGCATACCGCCGTGAAGATTGCGCCGCACTACGCGCAGCCGGTGATTTACGTGCCCGATGCCTCGCGCGCCGTCGGCGTGGCGTCGAACCTGGTGTCGGATTCGCAGCGTGACGACTATGTTGCCGGGCTGGCGGCCGAATATGAACGCGTCCGCGCGCAGCATGCCGGCAAGAAGGGACCAGAGCTTATCCCGCTCGCCGCGGCGCGCGCCAACAAGGCGCAGATCGACTGGAGCGTGTACACGCCGCCGCGCCCGAAGTTCATCGGCCGCAAGCTGCTCAAAAACCATGACCTCGCCGAGCTCGCCGATTACATCGACTGGGGGCCGTTCTTCCAGGTCTGGGATCTGGCCGGTTCGTTCCCCGCATTGCTGCAGGACGAGGTCGTCGGCGAGGCGGCGCGTCACGTACAAAGCGACGGCCAGGCACTGCTCAAGAAGCTGATCGACGGGCGTTGGCTCACCGCGCACGGCGTGGTGGCGCTGCTGCCGGCAAACAGCGTGCACGACGACGACATCGAAATCTACACCGACGACACTCGCGCCAGGGTGGCGTTGACCTGGCATGGCCTGCGCCAGCAAACCAAAAAGCCCTCGAACACGCCAAACCGCTGCCTCGCCGACTTCATCGCCCCCAGGGCCAGCGGCGTGGCCGACTACATCGGCATGTTTGCCGTCACCGCCGGCCTCAACATCGAACCGCACCTGAGGCGCTTTGAAACGGCACACGACGACTATCACTCGATCACGCTCAAAGCCCTGGCCGACCGCCTCGCCGAAGCCTTTGCCGAAGCACTGCACCGGCGCGTGCGCCGCGAGCTTTGGGGCTATGCACCGGACGAGCATCTGGAGAATCACGATCTGATTGCCGAGAAGTATCGCGGCATCCGGCCCGCACCGGGCTATCCGGCGTGCCCGGACCATACCGTCAAGGGCCCGCTGTTCGCGGCGCTCAATTGTGCCGAGATCGACATGACCCTGACCGATAGTCTGGCGATGATGCCGGCGGCGTCAGTGAGCGGCTTTTATTTGTCGCATCCGGATTCGACTTATTTCAATGTCGGCAAGATCGGCGCGGATCAGCTCGAGGATCAAGTGAAGCGGCGTGGCATGGACAAAGCCGAACTGGAACGTTGGCTCGCCCCGAATTTGTAAATGCTTCAAAACCGTTGGTGGGAGCGGGTTGCGGGCGGATGCGCCCGGAAAAGCCGATGGAATGGACCTGAGCGGCCGGCAGCCCTGATGGTTGTTGCAGCCTAGTGGGCCGCGTCGACTTCAGCCGAGAGCGCCTCGATGCCGGCACGCTGCCACCACAACAGCACCAGCCCTGGCAGTGCGATGAACACGGTGACGATGAAGAAATTGCCCCAGCCGAACGATTCGACCATCGTGCCCGACAGCGGCCCGGCCAAATAGGTGCGGCCCACCGCGGCAAGGGCCGAGAGCAGGGCGAACTGCGTGGCCGAGTAGCGTACCCGGCACAGCGTCATCAGGAAGGCGACAAACGCGGCAGTCCCCATGCCGCCGCACAAATTCTCCAGCCCCACGACACTGGCCATGGTCCAGTAAGCCTTGGGCGTGACGGCCAGGAACCAGAACCCCAGGTTGGTGACAGCCTGCAGCAGGCCAAACAGCATCAGCGCGCCATAGAGAGAGAGCCGGGTCATCAGCGCACCGCCGGCGAGCGCGCCGACGATTGTGGCGACCAGACCGAGGATCTTGTTGATCGCGCCCACTTCAGTGGCCGAGAAGCCGACGCCGCGAATCAGGAACGCGGTTGTCAGGCTGCCGGCAAAGGCATCCCCCAGCTTGTAGAGCACGATCAACACCAGCACCAGGATCGCGCCATCGCGCGAGAAGAAATCCTTGAGCGGCCCGATCACGGCCTCGTCGAGCGTGCGCGGCGGCTGCACCAGCACCTCGGGCTCCGGCGCGAACCAGGTGGCGATGACGCCGATGCCCATCAACGCACCCATGAGGACGTAAGTTGCCTGCCAGCCCAGGAAGCTGTCGGCGAGCACCAGCGCCAGCCCGCCCGATACCAGCATCGCCAGCCGGTAGCCGAGCACCGACACGGCGGCGCCGGCACCGCGCTCCTCTTTGCGCAGCACGTCGGTGCGGTAGGCGTCGAACGCAATGTCCTGTGAAGCCGAGCAAAACGCGACCACGACTGCAATCATGGCCAGCGCGAAAATCGCATTTTTCGGCGACTGCGTCCCCATCATTGCGATGCCGATCGCGAGTAGCAGTTGCGTCAGGAGCATCCAGCCGCGCCGGCGCCCGAGTAACGGCGGCACGAAGCGGTCCATGAAGGGCGCCCACAGGAACTTGAGCGTGTAGGCGCTGCCCACCAGGGTGAGAAAGCCGATGGTCTTGATGTCGAGCCCGTCTACCGTGGCCCAGGCCTGCAGCGTGCCGGTGGTCAGCGCCAGCGGCAATCCCGATGAAAATCCCAGCAGCAGCATGAAGGCCACGCGGCGCTGCGTGAAGACGGCGGTGTAAGTGGCGAACGGCATCGCGACGGATTATCGCCGCGTTTGCGTTAAGCTTGATTTCCACCCGTTCTACCCCACCTATGCGCGCATGAAACGCCTACTTCCCCTGCTGTTGTTGACTGCCGCGATTGCGGCCACGCCCGCCCTCGGCCGGGACGAGGCGCCCAAGGAGGGGGTCGACGTCGGCAAGACCTCGCGCCTGGCCAAGCTGGTACCGGCCGAGCAGGTCGAGCGCGGTGCCGCACAGCAGTATCAGCAGATGAAGCAGCAGGCGGCGCAGCAGCGCGCGCTCGGCGCGGACGACAATCCTCAAGTCAAGCGCCTGCGCGCCATCGCCCAGAAGATGCTGCCCTTCACCGCCAAATGGAATGAACGTGCCAGCGCCTGGAAATGGGAAGTCAACCTGATCGGCAGCAAGCAGATCAACGCCTTCTGCATGCCCGGCGGCAAGATTGCCTTCTACACCGGCATACTCGACACCCTGAAAATGACCGATGACGAAGTCGCTGCGGTGATGGGCCACGAGATCGCGCACGCGCTGCGCGAACACGCACGGGCGCGCATGGGCAAGCAGGCCGCCACCAACATCGGCGCCAACGTGGTCTCGCAGGTGCTCGGGCTGGGCAACCTCGGCAACGCCGCGCTCGGCGCCGGCGCGAACCTGCTGACGCTCAAATTTTCACGCGATGACGAAACCGAGGCCGACCTGGTCGGCCTCGACCTGATGGCGCGCGCCGGTTACGACCCGCGCGCCGGCGTGAGCCTGTGGAAGAAAATGCAGGCCGCCAACAAGGGCGCACCGCCGCAATGGATGTCGACCCACCCGTCCAGCGATGCGCGCATCAAGGAAATCGAGAAACATCTGCCGCAGGTGATGCCGCTGTACGAACGCGCTCGCACAGCGGGCAAGTAACGCCGCGCTAAGGTTGTGCGCCGGGGCGCAGGGCGCGTTCCAGCCAGGCAAACCCGCCCTGCACCAATAGCGCCAGCACGGCTGCGGGCAGGGCGCCCGCCACCAGCATGGCGCTGTCGTTGAGGGCCAGGCCGGCAGTGATGCGCTCGCCAAATCCACCAGCGCCGACAAACGCCGCCATGGTCGCCGTGCCGACGCTGATCACCGCGGCCGTCCGGATGCCGGCCAGCAGCACCGGCGCCGCCAGGGGCAATTCGATATGGATCAGGCACTGGCGCGGCGTCAGGCCCAGCGCCGTGCCCGCCTGCAGCACGCCGCGCGTCACGCCGGCCAGACCGGCGTGGGTATTGCTCACGATCGGCAGCAGCGCATAGAGAAATAGTGCGACGATCGCCGGCACCGTGCCGATGCTGCCCATCAGGGCAATCAGGAAGGCAAGCAGCGCCAGTGAGGGAATCGTCTGCAGCACGCCCACCAGCGCCAGGATCAGCTGGCCCGCCTTGGGGCGGCGTTGCGACCACAGGCCCAGCGGCACGCCGAGCATGACCGCAAGCGCCAGCGACACGGCCACCAGAAACACGTGTTCGCGGGCCAATCGCCAGAAGTCATCTGCCATCAGGCGTGCGACCCAGCCGCTGCGCTGCGGCAGTGCCGAAGCTTGGGTGGCACCACCCAGAAACTGCGCAGCCACCGCCGCGAACGGTTTGCCGTCAAGTTCGGCCGCAGCGTTGAGCGCAATCATGCGCGCGGCGTCGATCCGGTTTGCCAGCCCCTCAAGAGGCGCGCTGTTGAAGTCGGCGCGCATCAGCAGCACTGCCTCGTATTTTGGAAAGTAGCCGCGGTCGTCCTGCAACACGCGCAGGCGGTAGCGCGCGATCTTGGCGTCGGTCGAGTAGATGTCGATCACGTCTACTTGCGACTTGGCAATTGCCTCGTAGGCGAGGCCGTGGTCAAGCCCGGCGGGCGACGCAAACGGCAGGGCATAGGTCTGGCGTAGCGCCGGCCAGCCGTCGGCACGCGCCAGGAATTCATGCGATAGCCCGAGCCGCAGGCCTTTGGACTTGGCTTCGATGGCAAGGTCGGACAGGCTGCTGATGCCGCGCCGCGCCGCCTCGTCCTCGCGCAGTGCCAGCGCGTAGGTGTTGTTGAACCCGAGGGGAATCGCCACCTTCAGTTTCTTCGGCGCGAGCAGGGCGTTGAGTTCAGCCAACGACGGTTTGTCCTGGCGCTTCAGGACTTCACGCGCGATCGTGCCGGTGTATTCGGGGTAGACGTCGATCGCGCCACTGCCCAGCGCCTGCTCGAGGATGCCGGTGTTGCCAAGGCCCTGCTTGTGGGTGGCGCTGATGCCCTGGCGCTCCAGTGTCTGGCGCACGATCTCGCCCAGGATGTAGGACTCGGTGAAGCGCTTCGAGCCGACCACCGCCGTGCTTGTTGCGGCAGGGGCGGCGCGCGCGGGCAACGCCAGTGCCAGCAGCGCCGCGACGAGCCATGCGAGCAGGAGGTGCTTCAGAAGGGAGGAAGTAGCGAGCATGGCGCCGCAACATAGCACGCGGCAACAGTCAGCAAGCGCACCTTGGGATGATTAATTGACCAACCGGTCGGCTTATTATAGGATGGCGACCTCACCGCAGCCAGATGTCGAGCATGGCTGCACGACGCCGCTGCGGCGGTGCAGGAGACGACCAACATGTATACCCAAGCGATGGACATTCCCGGCGGCCCGAAGGCAGTGGCCGCAGCCACGCCCGAAGAAGCCGCGCGCAACAGTGCGTTTGATGCGCGCATCGCCGCCGACCTGAAAATCGAGCCGAGGGATGTCATGCCCGAGGCCTACCGCAAGACCCTGGTGCGGCAGATTTCGCAGCACGCGCACAGCGAAGTGGTCGGCATGCTCCCGGAGGGCAACTGGATCACGCGCGCACCGTCGTTGAAGCGCAAGGCGATCCTGCTCGCCAAGGTGCAGGATGAAGGCGGCCACGGCCTGTACCTGTATGCTGCGGCTGAAACGCTCGGCACCTCGCGCGACCAGATGGTTGATGCGCTGCTGGCTGGTCGCGCCAAGTATTCGTCGATCTTCAACTACCCGACGCTGACCTGGGCCGACATGGGCGCGATCGGCTGGCTGGTCGACGGCGCGGCGATCATGAACCAGATCCCGCTGTGCCGCTGCTCCTACGGGCCGTATGCGCGCGCCATGATCCGCATCTGCAAGGAAGAGTCGTTCCACCAGCGCCAGGGTTTCGACATCATGCTGTCGCTGTGCAAGGGCACGGCCGCGCAGAAAGAAATGGCCCAGGACGCCTTGAACCGCTGGTGGTGGCCGGTGGTGCAGATGTTCGGGCCACCCGACAAGGATTCGGTGCACAGCGGCCAGTCGGCGGCCTGGGGCATCAAGCGCATTTCCAACGATGACCTGCGCCAGAAATTCATCGACGCCACCGTGCCGCAGGCCGAGTTGCTCGGCATCACGATTCCCGATCCGGGCCTCAAGTGGAACGAGGAGCGCGGGCACTACGACTACGGCGCCATCGATTGGGACGAATTCTGGCGCGTCGTCAACGGCGACGGCCCGTGCAATCGCGAGCGCCTTGCCACGCGCATAGAGGCGCATGCCGAAGGCGCGTGGGTGCGCGAGGCGGCCACGGCCTACGCCGAAAAGGCCGCAGCGCGCGAACTTGCCGGGAAACGCGCGGCGTGATCGCGAATACGCCGCAGCCGCCGTATTACGCGGTGATCTTCACCTCGGTCCGCACGGATGTAGATGGCGGCTACGAGGCTATGGCGCAGCGCATGGTTGAACTCGCCGCGATGCAGCCGGGGTTTCTTGGCGTCGAATCGGCGCGCGAAGGACTCGGCATCACCGTGTCGTACTGGGAAAGTGAAGCCGCGATCGCGGATTGGAAACGGCAGGCCGAGCACAGGGTGGCGCAGGAGCGCGGCCGCAGCAACTGGTACGCGGCGTACCGCACGCGTGTGTGCCGGGTCGAACGGGAATATGGCGTCAGCCATCGATCAGAGGGGGCATCAAGATGAGCGAAAAGGAATGGCCGTTGTGGGAAGTTTTCATTCGCAGCAAGCAAGGCCTCGACCACCGGCACGCCGGCAGCCTGCACGCGGTCGACGCAAAGCAGGCGGTGCAGATGGCGCGCGATGTCTACACACGGCGCATGGAAGGGGTATCGATCTGGGTGGTGCCGTCGGACGCGATCACCGCGAGCGACCCGGATGACAAGGCAGAGTTGTTCGATCCGATGGCCGACAAGGTCTATCGACATCCGACCTTCTACAAGTTGCCCAAAGAAGTCGAGCACATGTGATGGTGGCAGCAATGGCGACAAGAGTGGCAACGAAGACGACAAGCCCTGAACACATTGACTACCTGCTGCGCCTGGGCGACTCGTCGCTGGTGCTCGGGCAGCGCCTCGCCGAGTGGACCGGTCATGGCCCGGTGCTCGAAGAAGACATCGCGATGGCCAACATCGCGCTCGATTTCATCGGCCAGGCACGGCTGCTGTTGACGCATGCCGGCAATCTTGAGGGCAAGGGGCGGAACGAAGACGCGCTGGCCTATTTTCGCGATGCACGCGCCTTCCGCAATGTCACCCTGTGCGAGCTGCCCAACAGCGGCATCGCGAAAGGCCATGGGCAGAGCGCCGACTATGCCTTCACGGTGGTGCGCAACCTGCTGTTCTGCGCATGGCAGACGCAACTGTGGGCGGCGCTGGCGCAGTCGGCCGATGCCGAGCTGGCGGCCATCGCCGCCAAGTCCGCCAAGGAGACCGCCTACCACCTGCGCCATGCAAGCGACTGGACCATCCGCTTCGGCGACGGCACGCCAGCTAGCCACGAGCGCGCGCAAGCTGCGCTCGACCAGCTGATGCCCTATACCAACGAGTTGTTCGCTACCGATGCGGTCGAGGAGGTAGTGGCCGCCGCCGGCATCGGCGTGCGCGGCGCCGAGTTGCATGCAGGCTGGAAATCCTTGGTGCAAGCCATTCTTGACGAGTCCGCCTTGAAGATGCCCGTTGCGAGCGCCTTTCAGAGCACCGGCAAGTCGGGAATCCACAGCGAACACATGGACTATCTGCTGATCGAGATGCAGAGCGTGGCGCGCCAGCATCCCGGGGCGCAGTGGTGAGCGTCGTGGCCGGTGCCGACCTGGATGCCGAGCTGCGACCGATGGTGGCGCACGCCTGGCAGGTGCTGGCAGGCGTGAGCGACCCGGAAATTCCGGTGATCTCGGTGGTGGACCTCGGCATCGTGCGCAGCATCACCACTGCTGCCCACGGCCTCGAAGTGCGCGTCACGCCTACCTATGCCGGCTGCCCCGCCACCCATGTGATCGAGGCGGACATCATCGCCGCACTCGCCGCTGCCGGGTTGGCAGCACGGGTCGTCACGACCCTGTCGCCGGCCTGGAGCACCGACTGGATTTCTGTGCACGGTCGTGCCCGGCTCAAGGAATATGGCATCGCCCCGCCCGGACAGGACGCGGTCGATGCAGATTCGGGATGCCGCTCCCAGTCCCTGCAGTTCTACCCGGCCTGCCCGCAGTGCAACTCGAAGAACACAGAGCGCCTTTCCCAGTTCGGCTCGACGCCCTGCAAGTCGCTGTACCGCTGCCTCGCATGCCGCGAACCGTTCGACTATTTCAAGCCGCTGTGAGCATGACGCCCCAATTTCATTCCCTGCGCATCAGCGATGTGCGCCGCGAGACCGCCGACGCCATTTCGGTGCGCTTTGCCGTGCCCGATGCGTTGCGCGATGCCTATGCCTTCAAGCAGGGCCAGTTCGTGACCCTGCGCGCCAACCTCGATGGCGAGGAAGTGCGGCGCTCCTATTCGGTGTGCTGCGCGGTATCGGACTACGCGCGTGCCGGCGAACTGCGCGTCGGCATCAAGCAGATCGAAGGCGGGCGTTTTTCGACCTACGCCAACCGCACGTTCGCGCCGGGGATGACCCTCGACGTGATGACGCCGGATGGCCGCTTTTTCAGCGCCATCGACGCCGCCCGCGGCAGGCACTACGTTGCCTTCGCCGGCGGCAGCGGCATCACGCCGGTGCTCTCGAACATCAAGACCCTGCTCGAAGCCGAGCCCGCCAGCCGCTTTAAGCTGGTCTACGGCAATCGCGCGGTGGGTGCCATCATGTTCGCCGAGGAGCTTGAGGACCTGAAAAACCGCTATCTCGGGCGCCTGTGCCTGTACCACGTCATCAGCGACGAGGCGCAGGAAGTCGAGTTGTTCAATGGCCTGCTCAATGAAGAGAAGTGTGCCCAATTTCTCGACACCCTGGTGCCGGCTGCGGGCATCGACGCCGCGTTCATCTGCGGACCGGCACCGATGATGGATGCCGCCGAAGCGGCCCTCAGCAAAGCAGGCGTGGCGCGGGAACGCATTTACATCGAGCGTTTTGGTACGCCGCTACCGCAGGCGGGCGCCGCCAAACCCAAAACCGCATCAGTGTCGGCTGCAAGCGCCGAGGTGCATGTGCTGCTGCATGGCAAGACGCGCATCCTCAAGGTGCCGTTCGACGGCGAAGTGGTGCTCGATGCCGGCCTTCAAGCCGGGCTCGACCTGCCCTACGCGTGCAAGGGCGGGGTGTGCTGCACCTGTCGCGCCCGTGTGCTCGAGGGCGAGGTGCGCATGGATAAGAACTACACGCTCGAAGCGAAGGAGCTGGCGCAAGGGTTCGTGCTGACCTGCCAGTCGCACCCGGTCACCCCCAAGGTCGTGATTTCGTACGACGAGCGATAGGCGCAATACACTGTGGCACGCACCCAGGCGGCAGACTACGAATCGCAACGCCTGCGCATTCTCGAGAATGCCGCGGAAGCGTTTGCCGAAGCCGGCTATGCCGCGTGCAGCATGACCGACGTGGCCAAGAAGAGCGGCGCATCGAAAGCGCGGCTATATCACTACTACGCGAGCAAGGAAGCGATCCTCTACGACCTGCTCGACCGGCACACGCAGGAGCTGCTCGACATCGCGATCGCGGTGCGCGATCGCGCCAAACGCGAGGGCATCAAGCCGCAGGCCGAGTTGAAGGCCATGGTTGCGAGCTTTCTCGATGCCTACCAGACCGCGCGCACCCGCCACATCGCGCTGCTCAACGACGTCAAGTTCCTCGGCGACAAGCAGCGCGAGCGCATCGTGGCGCGCGAACGTGCCGTGGTTGACGCCTTCGCAGAAGCGTTGAAGCGCGCTTTCCCGAAGCGCGTTTCGCCCGACAACCAGCGCGCGCTGACGATGATGCTGATGGGCGCGATGAACTGGACCTTCACCTGGCTCAAACCCGGCGGCGCGCTCTCGTATGCCGACTATGCCGACGAAGTCACGCGGGTCCTGTTCAAGGGCTTGGGCTAAACTCGGCGCCTGTAATCGCGTCATTGAAAAGGAACATCGCATGAGCAAAGCATTCGCCTCCAAGGCCGACATGACGGCCAAGACCATCACGTTCGAGCAACTCTCCGAGCACGGCTGGGCCTACACCGCCGAAGGCGACCCGAACTCCGGCGTGATCATCGGCGACGATAGCGTGATGGTGATCGATGCCACCGCGACCCCGGTGATGGCGCAGGACCTGATCGCCCGCATCCGCAAGGTTACGACTAAGCCGATCAAGTACGTCACGCTGTCGCACTATCACGCGGTGCGCGTGCTTGGGGCCTCGGCCTTCAAGGCAGAGCAGATCATTGCCTCGCGCCCGACTTATGAGCTGATCGTCGAGCGCGGCCAGGAAGACTGGCAAAGCGAATACGAGCGCTTTCCGCGCCTGTTTCAGAATGCCGACAGCGTGCCGGGCCTGACCTGGCCGACGATGGTGTTCGAAAAGCAGATGACGGTCTACATGGGCAAGCTTGAAGTGCGCCTGATCCAGATCGGGCCGGGCCACACGCGCGGCGATACGATCGCCTGGCTGCCGTCGGAAGGCACCCTGTTTTCAGGTGACCTGGTCGAATACAACGCCGGCATCTACACCGGTGATGCACAGCTCGAAGAGTGGCCCGACACACTCGACAAGTTGCGTGCCCTCAAACCCACGTCGCTGGTGCCCGGCCGCGGTCCGGCGTTGAAGAACGCCGCCGACGCGATCAAGGCGATCGATTTCACGCAGAATTTTGTGCGCCAGCTGTTGGCATGTGCCAAGGAAGGTGTCAAGGCGGGGCACGACCTGAACCGTGTGTTCAAGGACACGCGCGCCAAGCTCGACCCGGTGTATGGCAGCTTCCCGATCTATGAGCACTGCATGCCGTTTGATGTGAGCCGCGCCTACGATGAGGCCAAGGGCATCAAGAACCCGCGCATCTGGACCGCAGAGCGCGACATGGAAATGTGGAACACCATCGCGTAGTTTCCGACGCGTGAAAAAAGCCGCCCCGGCGTCAGGCCCGGGCGGCTTTTTTATTGGGTGACACGCTTCAAGCCGCCTGGCGTGCCTTGCCCGCTTTTGCTTTGGCGCTGGCAATGTGCGTGAGCACCGCATTGGTCACATCTACGGTCCTGGCCGTGCCGCCAAGGTCGCCGGTGTGCAGCTTCGGATCGGCAGTCACGTTTTCAATGATCGCCATCAGGGCGTCGGCAGCGGCCTGCTCACCGAGGTGTTCGAGCATCATCACGCACGACCAGAAGGTGCCGATCGGGTTGGCCAGCCCCTTGCCCATGATGTCGAACGCCGAGCCGTGGATCGGCTCGAACATCGACGGGTAGCGGCGTTCCGGGTCGATGTTGCCGGTCGGGGCAATGCCGAGGCTGCCGGCCAGCGCTGCGGCGAGGTCGGAGAGGATGTCGGCGTGCAGGTTGGTCGCAACAATGGTATCGAGCGAGGCCGGGCGGTTCACCATGCGCGCCGTGGCGGCATCGACCAGTTCCTTGTCCCATGTCACGTCTGGGAAATCCTTGGCCACTTCACGGGCGATTTCGTCCCACATCACCATCGCGTGGCGCTGCGCGTTCGACTTGGTGATCACCGTCAGGTGTTTGCGCGGCCGCGATTGGGCCAGCTTGAAGGCGAAGCGCTGCACCCGCTCGACCCCGGCGCGCGTCATCATCGATACGTCGGTGGCGACCTCGATCGGGTGCCCCTGGTGCGCCCGCCCGCCGACGCCTGAATATTCGCCTTCCGAGTTTTCGCGCACGATCACCCAGTCGAGATCCTCGCGCTTGCAGCGCGCCAGCGGCGTCTGGATGCCCGGCAGGATGCGTGTCGGACGCACATTGGCGTACTGGTCGAAACCCTGGCAGATCTTCAGGCGCAGGCCCCACAGCGTGATGTGGTCGGGAATGTCCGGGTCGCCGGCCGAGCCAAACAGGATCGCATCCTTCTTGCGCAGGGGCTCCAAGCCATTGGCCGGCATCATTACACCGTGCTTGCGGAACCAGTCGCCGCCCCAGCCGAATTGTTCGAATTCGAAGTTGAAGCTGCCGAGCGTTGCTGCGAGTGCTTCGAGCACTTGCTGGCCGGCGGGGATGACTTCCTTGCCGATGCCATCTCCGGGGATGCACGCAATGCGATAGGTTTTCAAGGGCGTTCCAGGCTGATTGATGATTGCCCGATATTCTAATCGGCGCAGGCTTGCGCGACGCCGCACCGCATCACTGCGAACTCAGCGCTTGGTGGCGCCGCCCGGCTGGGTAAAGATCGCGCGTTCATGCGCGGTTTTTTCGATTTGCCGCGCGATGCTGCCGCATACCAGGTCGCACAGGGCATAGACCGACTCATCCGCAA
Organism: Burkholderiales bacterium; assembly: GCA_947473125.1. GTDB lineage: Bacteria > Pseudomonadota > Gammaproteobacteria > Burkholderiales > JAEUOS01 > CANJDH01. The sequence goes on along the minus strand of CANJDH010000012.1, from coordinate 9,825 downwards.
TCCGGTAGTAGACGCTGTTGCCGCGCCCCTCGCGCGCCACCAGACCTTGCTTGGTCAGCATCGACAGATGACGCGAAATGTTGGCCGAAGTAAAGCCGCACAACTGGGCCAGTTCACCCACGTTGCGCTCCCCCTGACGCAGCAGATTGAGTATCTGGAGTCTTGTTGGCTCTGATAAAGCTTGAAAGTAAGCGGCTACTTCTATCAATGCTTTCTGGGGCAGGCCATCCATCGCGGAACACATTTTTGAAGTTGGGAGAGTCATGATGCCTTACCTGACGCAGGTTGATCAAGAATTTAGTCAATTATGTTATTGACTATGTAACTAATTAGCTATATAGTATATTTGTTGTGTCTGATTGACCAGCTTTTTTTGGGGTGCGTGGGATTGCCTGCCTGATGGGTGACGGCGTTTGCCTTCGATCAAGGCGCAGTGGAGAGAGCGGATGTTCAGGAATCTTTTTGCGGTAGTGGTGATCACCTTGGCGGTGGGTGGGCTTGCGCAGGCATGGGCGCAAGGCCCGCTTGCGACGACACTGATCAAGACCGCGGACGGCAACGGCAGCACCGGCTTCGACGGTGTCGTCGAAGCGGTGCGGCAAACCGTGATTGCAGCCCAGGTGCCGGGTGCGGTGGTGGCGCTGCATGTGAAGCCGGGTGATGTCGTCAAGGCTGGGCAGGTGCTGGTCCGGCTCGACGCGCGTGCCGCCGAGCAGTCGGCCGCCGCGAGCGATGCGCAAGTGCGAGCGGCGCGCGCCGAGCTCGATGTGGCGCGCAAGGAGTTCGAGCGCCAGCGCCAACTGTTCCAGAAACAGTACATCAGCCAGGCTGCGCTCGACCGCGCCGAGGCGCAATTCAGATCGGCGGAGGCACAGACGGCAGCCCAACTGGCCCAAGCCGGGGTGACGCGCACCCAATCGGGCTTTTTCGTGGTCAAGGCACCTTACGCCGGCATCATCTCCGAGGTGCCCGTGACGCTGGGCGACATGGCCATGCCGGGCCGCGCGCTGCTCACCCTCTACGATCCGGCCGCCCTGCGCGTGACTGCGTCACTGCCGCAGACTGCCGCCGCCCGGGTTGCGGCCAACGCCGCCGCCAAAGTGGAAATCCCCGGCCTGCCCGCCGATCGCCAGTGGGTGGTGCCGACCCGTTTCACGATCCTGCCGTCGGCGGACCCGGCCACGCATACGGTGCAGGTGCGCCTTGACCTTCCCGCCGGGCTTGCCGGCGTCGCGCCTGGTGTGTTCGCCCGCGCCTGGCTGCCGGTTGAAGCCGCGGTTGGCTCGCGCATTATGGTGCCGACGGCGAGCGTGGTGCGGCGTGCCGAAATGACCGGCCTGTATGTGCTCGAACCCTCGGGCAAACCGGTGCTGCGCCAAGTGCGACTTGGGCGCGTCACCGGTAGCAGCGTCGAGGTGCTGTCCGGTGTCGCGTCGGGTGACCGGGTCGTGCTCGACCCCGAAGCGGCTGCAAAGGCGCGCTGACCCATGACCGCCAAACTCGGCATCTCCGGCCGCATCGCCGCCTTCTTCCAGACGGCGCAGATCACCCCTTTGCTGGGCGTGGCCGCCCTGCTGCTCGGCGGTTTTGCCGTGATGGTGACGCCGCGCGAGGAAGAACCGCAAATCAACGTGACCATGGCGAACGTGCTGATCCCGTTCCCCGGTGCGTCGGTGCGCGATGTCGAGCAGATGGTGACGGCGCCGGCCGAACAGGTGCTATCCCAGATCGCCGGCGTCGAGCACGTGATGTCGGTGTCGCGCCCCGGCCTCGCCATTGTCACGGTGCAATACAAGGTCGGCGTGCCGCGCACCGAAGCGCTGGTGCGCCTCTACGACACCGTCAATTCGAATGCCGACTGGCTGCCAAAGGGGCTCGGCGTCCTGGCCCCGATCATCAAGCCGAAAGGGATTGACGACGTCCCGATCGTCACCCTGACTCTTTACAGTACCAATCCGGCCAGCGGCACCTACGACCTGGAACGCGTCGCCCACAGCATGGAGGCGGAACTCAAGCGCGTTCCGGGTACGCGCGAAGTGATCACCATCGGCGGGCCAGGCCGCGGCGTGCTTGCCGAGCTCGACCCGGCGCGCATGGCCAGCAGCGGTGTGACGGTTGCCGATTTGCGCAATGCTTTGCAGTCCGCCAACTTTGGTCTGCCGGCAGGCGATATCTTGACCGGCAATCGCGCGGTCGCCGTCGAAACCGGGCCGTTCCTGAAGGACGCGCGAGAAGTCGGTGAACTGGTGGTTGGCGTGCGCAACGCCAAACCGGTGTTCCTCGCCGATGTGGCAACGGTGCGCGACGGGCCGCTGCCCGCCGCGCGTTACGTCTGGCATGGCATTGGTGCGAAAAAAGGTGCAGGTGCTGACGGGCAAGCCGGCGTTGAATATCCGGCGGTCACGCTGTCGGTCACCAAGAAGCCCGGCGAAAACGCGACTGGCGTCGCGAACGCCGTGACGCGCCGCGTGGAAGCGCTGCGCAACACGGTGATTCCGGGTGATGTGCAGGTGAGCGTGTCGCGAAACTATGGCGCCACCGCCAACGACAAGGCTCTGAAGCTGATCCAGAAATTGATGTTCGCCACGGCGTCAGTGATTGCCCTGGTGTTCCTCGCGCTTGGCCGCCGTGAAGCGGCGATCGTCGGCGCGGCGGTGATCCTCACGCTCACGGTAACGCTGTTCGCTTCCTGGGCATGGGGCTTCACGCTCAATCGCGTTTCGCTGTTCGCGCTGATCTTCTCGATCGGCATTTTGGTGGACGATGCGATCGTGGTGGTCGAGAACATCCACCGCCACCAGCAGCTGTATCCCGGCAAGACGCTCACGGAAATCATTCCTGGTGCTGTTGACGAAGTCGGTGGCCCGACCATCCTGGCGACGCTGACGGTGATTGCCGCGCTGTTGCCGATGGCTTTCGTGTCCGGCCTGATGGGCCCCTACATGAGCCCGATCCCGATCAACGCCAGCATGGGCATGCTGCTCTCGCTCGCGATCGCGTTTACGGTGACGCCGTGGCTGTCGCGCCTGTGGATGAAGGCGGTGCCCGCGGGCATGCATGATGCGGCGCCGCACGGCATCGCAGCCAAGCTTGGCCCGTTGTTCCAAAGGCTCTTTACGCCCTTCGTTGACGATGCCAGCGGCCAGCGCAATCGGCGCCGCCTCACTGCGGGCGTGGCCTTGCTGATCGCGCTGTCGCTGGCACTGCCGGCCACCGGCCTGGTGCTGCTCAAGATGCTGCCGTTCGACAACAAGTCCGAATTCCAGGTAATTGTCGACCTGCCGGTCGGCACCCCGCTGGAACACACCGACGCCACGCTGCGCGCCCTGAGCGCCCACCTGCGTACGGTGCCTGAAGTGACCGACCTGCAAACCTATGCCGGCACGGCCGCCCCGATCAATTTCAACGGCCTGGTGCGCCAGTATTACCTGCGTGCCGGCGGGGAATTCGGCGACATTCAGGTGAACCTGGTCGACAAGCATGACCGCAAGGACCAAAGCCATGCCATCGCCACGCGGATCCGCCCGGCCCTGCAGGAAATTGGCCGCCGCTTCGGCGCCAACGTGAAGATCGTCGAAGTGCCGCCGGGGCCGCCGGTGCTCGCGCCGATCGTCGCCGAGGTCTACGGCGCCGCGCCCGAAGGCCGGCATATGGTGGCGAAAAAAGTGCGCGCCATTTTCGAAAAGGCCGCAAGCGTGGTCGACGTAGACGACAGCAGCATTGCCAGCGCGCCGCGCAAATTGCTGGTCGTGGATCGGCGCAAGGCCGCAATGCTTGGCGTGCCGCAACAGGCGATCGTGACAACGCTGCGCGCAGGTCTGGCCGGGGAACAGACTGCCTATTTGCACGACGAAACCAAGTACCCGGCCGCGGTCACGCTGCAGCTGCCTGCGGAGCGCCACGGAGATCTCGACGCGCTGCTGCAACTTGGCGTGCGCAGCGCCGACGGAAAGATCGTGCCGATCCGCGAATTGGTCAACGTCACCGACACCTTGCGCGAGCAGCCGGTCTATCACAAGGACCTGCTGGCGGTGAACTATGTAGTCGGTGACATGGCCGGCAAGCTCGACAGCCCGCTGTACGGCATGTTTGCGATGCGCAGCGAACTGGCGAAGATCGAAGTGCCGGGCGGTGGCACCCTTGGCGAGCATTTCATCAGTCAGCCCGAAGACCCGTATCGCGGCTATGCCATCAAGTGGGACGGCGAGTGGCAGATCACCTACGAAACCTTTCGCGACATGGGCGCGGCGTACGCCGTGGGCCTGGTGCTGATTTACCTTCTGGTGGTGGCGCAGTTCGGCTCCTACCTCACGCCGCTGATCGTGATGGCGCCGATTCCGCTCACCATCGTCGGCGTGATGCCGGGCCACGCGCTGCTCGGTGCGCAATACACCGCCACCAGCATGATCGGCATGATCGCACTGGCAGGCATCATCGTGCGCAATTCGATCCTGCTGGTCGACTTCATCAACCTGCAGGTGCGCCAGGGCGTGCCGTTCAAGCAAGCCGTGGTGCATTCGGCGATCACGCGCGCCCAACCAATTGTGCTCACCGGTCTGGCTGCCATGCTCGGCGCATTCTTCATTCTTGATGATCCGATCTTTCGCGGCCTCGCGATCTCGTTGATTTTCGGCATCTTCGTCTCCACCCTGTTAACACTGGTCATCATCCCCCTGCTGTACTACACCGCGTATCGCAATCGCCTTCACACCATCCTCAAAGGAGCATCAACATGACCTCTTGGCAAATCGTCCGTCTCGTCGCCGGTACCTTCATCCTCATCTCGCTCGCACTGGGCATCCCCGGCAGCCCGGTGTTCGTCAGCCAATGGTGGCTGGCCTTCACCGTCTTTGTCGGCGCCAACCTCTTGCAAAGCGCTCTCACCAACTGGTGCATGATGGAATCCATCCTGCGCAAGCTGGGCGCGCAGGGCGGCTGCTGAATCAGGCCGGCCATCATGAACCTGGTCTGCCCTTCCTGTGGCGCCACCAACCGGGTGGCACCAGAGCGCCTGCACGACGGCGCCGTCTGCGGCCGCTGCAAGACGGCGCTGGCCGACCCCGCGCCCGTGGCGATCAGCGACGCCGCCCTGCCGGGCTATCTGGCAGCAACCGAACAGCCGGTCGTGGTCGACTTCTGGGCCGAGTGGTGCGGCCCCTGCAAGATGATGGCGCCGCAATTTGCGGCGGCAGCGCGTGAACTTGCTGACGTGCGCTTCGTCAAGGTCGACTCCGATGCCGCACCACAGGCTTCGGTGAAGTACCGCATTCGCAGCATCCCGACCCTGATCCTGTTCGACAAGGGCGCAGAAGTGGCGCGCGTTTCAGGCGCCATGTCCGCCAAGGATCTTTCGAGCTGGATTCGAACCCAGCGCACCCAATCAAACCTGACAGGAAAACAATGACCTACCACTTCAGCAAGACCCTGGCTCTCGGCATGGACGATGCCATCGCGCGCGTCACCGACGAACTCAAGAAGGAAGGCTTCGGCGTCCTCACCGAGATTGACGTGCAGAAGACCCTCAAGGCGAAAATTGATGTCGACTTTCGTCCTTACCGCATCCTCGGCGCCTGCAATCCTGGCTTTGCCCACAAGGCGCTGCTCGCGGAAGACAAGATTGGCACCATGCTGCCGTGCAATGTGATCGTGCAGGAACACACACCCGGCAGCGTCGAGGTGTCGGCAATCGACCCGATGGAGTCGATGAAAGCGATCGAGAATCCGGCGCTGGGCGGCATCGCCACCGAAGTTCGTGCCAAACTGCAACGCGTTATTGCGCAACTCTAGAAAGGAGCCGGCATGAGCGCTGCTGCCCACGAAGTTGTCCTGACGCAGGAAAAGGATTTTCGCTTCGCCATTTCGTTTGGTGCTGACCTGCCTGTACTCTTTGGCGACGAGGGGCCGCCCCTTGGTGGTGGAACCGGGCCCAGCCCGGAGCAACTACTTGCGGCAGCCGTCGGCAACTGCCTCTCGGACAGCTTGTTTTTCGCGATGAAGAAGTTCAAGCAAGACCCGCAAGGCATCACCACACGCGTCCACTCCACTGTGGGGCGCAATGCAGAAGGCCGCTTGCGTGTGCTCGGCATAGCTGTCCAGGTGAGCCTGGGCGCTCCTGCGGCGAGCATCGACAACCTCGAGCGCATTCTGGGTCAATTCGAAGGTTTTTGCACCGTCGCGCAAAGCGTCGGGCAAGGGGTTCCGATTGACGTAGCGGTGTTCGATGGGACCGGCGTTAGAGTGAAATAACCGCAACCGCCTAAGACTTGGCAGATCTGAACACCAGGAAAAACTGGTTCGGCAGGAAGGCATGCTCCTTGGCAAGAACGTAGCCGGCAGTTTGCATCTCTGTCTTGACTTGGCTCTTTGCAATCCGTGCAGCCTTGGGCGGGCCGTTGGGGGAGTCCATGCGGAAGTCGATGATCGCCAGCCGACCATCGGGCTTGAGTGAATCGAGCAGCTTCGCGAAGTAGCGTTCGCGGTTATCCACGTGGTGGTATACGTCGACCATGACGATCAAATCGGCTTTTGCCGGAATGCGCGGGTCGGCTGGCTCACCCTTCACGGCAACGAGGTTGGCTAGGCCCTCGCGCTTGGCGCGCTCGGTCAGGTGTTTGACCATGTCGGGTTCGGTATCCACAGCGTAAACCCGACCCTTGGGAACCATGCGCGCAAAGCGCGCTGCAAAGTAGCCGGTACCGGCGCCAATGTCGGCGACCACCGCATCAGGCTTGAGCGCCAGGGCGCTGATCACCTCGTGCGGCTTTTGCCACGCGTCGCGCTGCGGATCATCGAATACCTGGGCCCATTTGGCGGCATCGCCAAAGCTGTGCTGGTGGGTATGCGGCGATTGCGCCTGGGCCAGCGGGGAGCACACCATCAGCGCCGCCAGCAAGGCGGGAATCAGCGTCACTTGCGTCATGTCCTGCTCCTAGTCGTTCGACAAAAACGTATTGTCCGGTGTTGCGGCCGGCGTCGCCCCGCAAGTGAAGCAGGGCAGGCTCATCGTTTCGGCGTGGTCTCGCTACCGGCGCCGAGCATTCGGTCCAGCAGTAGCGCAACCGCCGCCCCCGCCAATTGGGAAACCACAAATCCCGGCGCACTGCTCGGGGCGATGCCGGCGAAACTGTCGCTGAACATCCGGCCAAATGCGGCGGCCGGATTTGCGAACGAGGTTGAAGCGGTGAACCAGTAGGCCGCTCCGATGTAGGCGGCCACCATGGACGACACCCGCGCCGCTGGCGCGCGCAAGATCACCAGGATCAGGCCGGCAGTCGCGACAATTTCGGCAATCCATTGTCCGGTGCCGGTGCGCAACTTGGTTGAGAACTGCAGGATCGTCATGTCAAACATGGCGTGGGCCAGCCATGCGCCGAGCATCGCGCCAACCAACTGCACGACGACAAACGCGATCAACTCGGCCACCGGCAACTGCCCACGCCACGCCATCACGGCACTGACGGCCGGATTGAAATGCGCGCCACTGATCGGGCCAAACACCTCGATCAGAATATAGAGACCACCGACCGTCGCTGCGGTGTTGGCGAGCAGAGCGATGGCCACATTACCGCCCGACAGGCGCTCGGCCATGATGCCCGAGCCAATCACCACCGCCAGCAGCAATGCAGTGCCAAGCAATTCAGCAAGCAGTTTGCGATGCAGGTTCATGTGGCCTCAGCTTGCACCAATGTCATTGAGGGCCTGAAGCAACGCCGGTTTGCTGATCGTTTCGACGGGCAATTGCAACAGCTGCAGCATGCGATAAGCGATTGCCTGGCGCGTCAACTCAAAGGCGCGCTGCTTGCCTTCGTCACCACCTTCGGCATTTGAAGGGTCGGGATAACCCCAATGCACTTTGACCGGTTGGCCATTGCCACCCAAAAAAAGTGGGCAGGTCTCGGCCGCAGCACTATCGCAAACCGTGATGACGATGCTAAGCGGCGGCGCCTGTTGAGTGGTGAACTCGTCCCAACTCTTGCTGCGGTAGTCGCTGGTGACTACGCCGGCATGGTTGAGGGCTTCGAGCGCGAACGGATTGAGGCGTCCGCTCGGGGCGCTGCCGGCGCTGAACCCCTTGACGTCCTTGCCGAGCTTTTGGGCCAGGTGGTTCAGCATGCCTTCGCCCAACACACTGCGAGCGGAGTTGTGGGTGCACAGGATCAATACGTTGGTCGTCATGATGGGAGTGTGTCGAACGCAGTTCAGCAGCAGGAAGACGCCGATTTCACAGCGATGCCGATCGGCTTGCCGCGCGTCGTCGGTGCCGCAGCGACAACGGCGCCTGCCTTCGGGGCACAGCATGCAGAAGCGGTGGCGTCTGCCGGTGCCGCCTCATGGAACACCGGAATGTTGCCCAGCGTATGAAATTGCTCCCAGGCAATGCCCTGCGGGTCGGTAATCCAGTACTTCTCGCTGCGTGCGTAGCAGCAGGTGGTTTCGCCGTCATCCTGCAAGGCCATGTCGGCACCGTCAGCCCGCGCCTTGAGAACATCAAGCTCTTCGGCACTATCGGTCTGAAATCCGAGGTGGTCAATACCCGGCTTGTTGCCACGCGTCGAGATGGCGAAGTTGATGCGCGGGTCTTCGATCATCCATTTGGCGTAATCCGCTTCCACCCGCGTGGGTTCGGCGGCAAACAGCTTGGAATAAAAGCCGATGCTCTTGGCGAGGTCATCAACATGCAGGTGGACGTGGAAGCGGTTCATGCGTTTTCTCCGGTTAGCGGGGTTTGCGGGCGGCGGATTTGGGTTGGGCGACGGCGCAGGCCTTGCCCTCGCAGCAGTTGTAGGTGAGGTAGGTGAGCAGGCCGTCCATTTGCTCGAAGGCGGCGCGGTAAATCAGGCTGCGGCCATCCCGCTCCTGCGAAATCAGCCCGGAGCGGGTCAGCTCCTTGAGGTGGAAAGACAGCGTAGCGGCCGGCACGTCGAGCGCTTCAACCAGTGCGCCGGGCGTGAGGCCATCAGGCCCGGCAACCACCAGCGCGCGGAACACCTGCAGGCGCATCGGCTGCGCCAGGGCAGCAAGGCAGGTGACGACATCGTTCTCTTCCATATTTCGATTATTATGGAAATAAAGGAGAAAAGCAAGCTCCTGTTACCAAGCGTATTGCCGCGATCCCGTGACGAAACGGCTCGCGTCAGCGAGCCCGAACGATGGCCAAGTAGGCGATCGACGCGATCGCCAGCCACAGCACAAGCCGGAACCCGAGTGCTGCCACAGTGCGCATTTCGTAGGCCGCGCCGGAAGCGAGATGCATGCCGAATCCGACCGACACGACGGCAATCGCAATCGTGATCAATACCGCCAGCCCAACCCCCCAACGCTTCCGCTGCCACATGCCATATCCGGCGCCCACGTAGGCGAAGCCGCTGAAAAAATTGAACCAGACGACGAAATCAACATAGGCTCCAGCGGCAGACTGGGCGATCTTCGGGCCAAACAGCACCATTCCGGCAGAGAAGATCGACAGCAGACCGAAGCCGGCTGCAACCAGCACTGCCCCAACCAGCACGAGGCTGGGCTTTTCACGGGTGATAAACATGGTGACTACGCTCCTTCAAAGCCCTGCGGCCAGCCGCCCGAGGCGCACCTGATTATGTGCATGCAGCCATAACACCCTCTCCCACCAACGGTTTTCATGATTCGAAGACATTCCGGATTGAGGTGGCGCGGGCCTGACTTCCTGCCCTGCGCATGCCTTCGAGCCACAACGCACACACCACCAGCATGCCGGCCCCCAACATCCAGCCGGTGGCATCCGGCAGCGCCATACCCATCAGTTGCCGAAGCCATGGCACGCCCAGTACTGCAGCGAGCAGCAGCACAACT
>CANJDH010000011.1 GCA_947473125.1 Burkholderiales bacterium | reverse complement strand
GTCGCTCTGCCATGCACTTCGAATCCCTTTGCCACCGCAAGTGTCATTTGTTTCATTCCCAACCCCTCCCGTTTGCGTCTCGTTCTATGACAACGCCTGCGGGGACTTGTTCAGTGTTTCCCTAGTAGCCGATCGCCGCACCGTCGCTGCGCGGGTCGGAGCCGCCCATGCGCAGCCCGCTGTCCGGGTCGATGGTGATGCCGTGCGCGTGACCGGCCAGTTCGTTGAACGGCCCCCAGCGGTCAAGCGGGTGACCGCGACGCGCAAGCTCGTCGATGGTTTCGGAAGGGAAGCGCGATTCGATGTGCAGCGTGTCGCGGTTTTCGCCGAGCGCAAAGCGGCCCGACAGCCAACGCGGCGCCTCGACTGCTTCTTGGATGTTGCGGCCGTAGTCGATCATCGAGACGTAGGTTTGCGCGTGGATTTGCGGCTGACCGTCGGCGCCCATGCAACCGACCACGCCCCACAGCTTTTGATTGCGGAAAGCAAGCGACGCGATGAGCGTGTGCAACGGGGTCTTGCCCGGTGCCACGCAGTTCGGGTGCGCCGGGTCGAGCGAAAAATAGGCGCTGCGGTTTTGCAGCACGATGCCGGTGTTGCCCGCCACCACGCACGAGCCGAACACGCCGTACAGGCTGTTGATCAATGCGGCGGCGTTGCCGTCCTTGTCGACGGCGGCGATGAACACCGTATCGCCCTTGAGGCTGCCGTAAGAGGGAATCTTGTCCCACGGCACGGCGCGCGCCGGGTCCATCAGGCTGCGACGCGCGTTGGCGTAGTCCTTGGAGATCAGCATGTCCATCGGCACCTTGGCAAATGCCGGGTCGGCCAGATGGTGGTCGCGGTCGTGATACGCAATCTGCTTGGCCTGCACCATCAGGTGCGCGTGGTCGGCGCCCAGGTATGGTTTCTTGTGCAGCTCGAAGGGTTCGAGCAGGTTGAGCATTTCAAGCACGGTGAAACCCTGGGTGGGTGCCGGCGTTTCGTAAATCGTGACGTCGCGGTACGTGCCCTTGAGCGGCTCGCCCCAGCGCGCGCCTTGCGCCTTGAGGTCGGCGGCATCGAAAAAGCCGCCGCGCTCCTGTGAAAAAGTCGCTAGTTCGCGTGCCACGTCGCCCTCGTAAAAGCCGGCATGCCCGCCATCGGCCAGTGCGCCCAGGGTGCGCGCCAGGTTCGGATTGGACAGCTTGCTGCCGGCGCGCGGCGCGCGGCCCTGCGGCAGGAAAATCGCTGCCGTTTCCGGATGCGGCGTCAGCTCGGCCACGGTGGCTTCTATCCATCCGGCAAGGCGTTCGGTGACCGGAAAGCCGTCGCGCGCGTAACCGATGGCGGCCTCCAGGTCGCGCCGTAGCGGCAGGCGACCGTATTGGCGATGCGCCTCGACCCAGCTCGACACGGCGCCTGGCGTGGTCAGGGTCGCCGGCAAGATGCCGCGAAACGGGATCTCCTTGTGGCCTTGCTCGCGGAACCATTGCGCGCTCGCCGACGCGGCGGCGCGCCCGCCGCCATCCAGGTAGCGGACTGCATGGTCCTTTGCGTCGTAAATCAACCAGAACGCGTCGCCGCCGACGCCGGTCATGTGCGGATAGAGCACGGCCAGCGCGGCGCTTGCGGCAATCGCGGCATCGACGGCCGAGCCACCGGCGCGCAGGGCATCGACGCCGGCTTGCGAGGCCAATGCATGCGGGCAGGCAACCATGCCCGAAGGGGCCATGGTAACGGGGCGGCCGGTGGTGATGTTCATGGGAAGCTTCCTGGTAGTCTGGATCGGGCCATTGGGGTAAGGGCGGGGCGGGGACGAGGTCGGGGCGCGCAGCGCGGGTCAACGCCCGGCCACGTTCCCGCAGTTTGCCTCAAGTAGGGGCCGTAAGGCATGTTCGCCGATAATGCCGGGTTGGGCGCGCCATGTTATGGCGCGCAGCGTAACGATTTTTCGCGAATGACCGCCACCGCCGACCCGTACGCCCCGTTCCGCCATCGCGACTACCGGCGTTTCATCCTGATGGTGTTGATCGCCTCGCTGTGCCAGCAGTCACTTGGCGTCGCCGTCGGGTGGGATATTTACGAGCGCACCGGCTCTGCCATGGCGCTCGGCTGGGTCGGGCTGGCGCAGTTTGTCCCGGTGCTGGTGTTTTTTCTGCCTGCCGGGCAACTGGCGGACCGCTACGACCGGCGCCGCATCGTGGCCGCGAGCCTGGTGATCTGGGTGGCGGCGTCGGCCTTGCTGGTGGCCAGCGCGTGGCGCGGCGCATCGGTATTGAGCGTGTATGTTGCGCTGGTAGCCATCGGCCTGTCGACGGTCTTGAACCGCGCCGGACGCGATGCCCTGCTCTCGCAAATGGTGCCTGCTGAAATGCTGGTGCGCGCCGTGACCTGGAACAGCACCGTGTTCCAGACCGCATCCGTCGCCGGGCCGGCGCTCGCGGGGGTGCTGATCGCGGCGGGAGGATCGGCGATCACGGTCTATTGGTTCAACCTCGCCGGCATGCTGGTGGCGATGGGCTTGGCATTGTCGATTCGCCGCCATCCACTGGTGGCCGGCAAGCGCCCCTCCACTTGGGGCGATGTATTCGGCGGGCTCGCCCACGTCTGGCGTACCAAAGTGGTGCTGGGCCTGATCACGATCGACCTGTTTGCCGTGCTTCTGGGCGGCGCCACGGCGCTGTTGCCGATCTACGCCAAGGACATCCTTCATGTCGGCGCCACCGGCCTGGGCTGGCTCGCGTCGGCGCCGGCGATCGGTGCAGTGTGCGTCGCTTTCCTGCATGCCCGCGCCAGGCCCTATGCCCATGCGGGCCGGGCGTTCTTGTGGGCGGTGGCGACGTTCGGGCTCGCCACCCTGGCGTTCGGCTTGTCGCAGTGGTATTGGCTGTCGTTCATTGCGCTGGTGGTGGTCGGCGCGGCAGACAACGTCGGCGCCGTGATCCGCCAGACGGCGGTGCAGCTCTATACGCCGGATGAACTGCGCGGCCGCGTGGCGGCGGTCAATCGCGTATTCATCAGTTCGTCGAACGAGCTCGGCGCAGTCGAGTCGGGCCCGCTCGCCGCCCTGACCAACCCGGTCTTCACCGTGGTGGCCGGCGGCGCGGTGGTGCTGCTGATTGCCGCGTCGGGTTTTCGCATGTTTCCCGACTTGCGCCGCCTCAAGACCGTCGGCGGCTGAGGCCTGGCGCCTGCCGCGTCAGTTTCTCGCGGCGCCGAGCCACGCCGACAGCGCCTTGACCTCGGCGCTGTGCGGCTGCTTTTTCTGCATCAGGACTAGCAGTTTCTGCATCTCTTCAATCAGCTTGTGCTCGTGAAGCACGGTCGCGAGGTACATCTCGGGCGTGATGTCGTCGGGCGCAAACGCCGGCTGCATGGCTGCATAGGTGGCACGGACTTCCCTGAGCGCGTGGGCTTGACCGTCGACGGCTTTTGGCGACGGGCTGCGCACCACGACGCTACCGGTGCGCCCCGACTTGGCGACCTGGATCAGCTCCGGCGTGAGGCTGAGCTTCTGCGATGCCGCCGTCGGCAATTGCGACACGGTGGGCCGCGCCGAAGACGCAACGCTCTCGCGCAGGCCCACCATGAACGTGGCCGGCCCGGCCCACGATTCCTGCCGGCCCGTGCCGAAATAGATCACGCGCACACTCGCGCCCGGCGCCGCACTGAACCTGTCGCCATCACGAACCTTGATGAAGTTGGCGGCCCGGGTCGCGACCCCGCCTGCCGGCTGGTAGGTCACCTCGCCCGCGATCTGGCTGATCAGCCCGACATCGACCGCCGCTTGGGCGGGTGCGCCGCCGACGACCACGAGCAGCAGGGCCAGACTTACAATGATGCTTCTCATGGTGCTTTCATGCTTCGTTGCGGATGAAACCGATTCTGCCCTTCATGCCTACCCTGTTGCGTTGCATCGTCGCTGTCGCGTTGTCGGCTGCTGCCGCTTCGCCGGCGCTTGCGCAGTACCCGGCCAAGCCGGTCAGGATCATCGTGCCGTTTCCACCGGGCGGGCCGACTGATGTGGTCGGGCGCATGGTGGCCACCAAACTTACCGAAGCTTACGGCCAGCAGTTCGTGGTGGAGAACCGCGCAGGCGCGGGCGGCACCGTCGGCTCCGAGGCGGTGTCGCAGGCCCCGGCTGACGGCTATACCCTGCTCTACGGCAGTACCAGCACCCTGGCGATGGCGCCGAGCCTGTATCGCAAGCTCGGCTACGACCCGCGCAAATCGTTTGCGCCGGTGAGCCTGGTGTCGACCGGGCCCTTGCTGATTGCCGTGAATGCGGCGCTGCCTGCCACTACGCTCGCACAGCTGATTGCGCTGGCGAAGGACAAGCCCGGTACGCTCAACTACGGCTCGGCCGGCAATGCCACACCGCCGCACCTGGCGGCTGAACTATTTAAAAACCTCGCCGGGGTGGACCTGGTGCACGTGCCCTACAAGGGCGGCGGGCCGGCGTTGCTGGCGGTGGCCGGCGGTGAAGTACAACTCATCTTTGAAGGCATGGTGACCTTGCTGCCGCAAATCAAGGCGGGGCGCCTGCGCGCGCTGGCTATCACCGGCGGTGCGCGCGACCCGGCCCTGCCCGATGTGCCGACCGTGGCAGAGGCAGGCCTGCCGGCGTTCCAGGTCAATTTCTGGAGCGGCCTGGTCGCCCCGGCCGGCACGCCGCCCGACGTGGTGGCCGGGCTCAACGCGGCCCTGCGCAAATCACTCTCGACCGCCGACGCGCGCGACACGCTCACCAAATTCGGCTTGGTGCCGGCCACCAGCAGCCCGGGGGAATTTGCGCGCTTCATCGAGACCGAGATTGCGCGCTGGGAAAAGGCGATCCAGTCTTCCGGCGCGAAAGTCGATTGACGCAACCGGAAAAGATCGAGATGAAAACCTCACCTCCTCGCATCCTGATTGCCGGCGGCGGCATCGGCGGCCTGACGGCGGCGCTGGCCTTGCTCAAGCGCGGCTTCGACGTCGACGTCTATGAGCAGGCCTCGGAACTCAAGGAAGTCGGCGCCGGCCTGCAGCTTTCGGCCAACGGCAACCGTGTGCTCTATGAACTGGGCATCGGCGAAGCGCTGAAATTGTTGTCGTGCGAAGCCGCTGGCAAGGAGATTCGCCTGTGGAATACCGGCGACACCTGGAAGCTGTTTGACCTGGGCGCGGAGTCGGTCAAACGCTACGGCTATCCCTACTTCACCGTGTACCGGCCAGACCTGCTCGCGGTGCTGGCCGCGGCGGTGCGCACCCTCAAGGAAGACGCGATCCACCTCAATGCGCGCTGTACCGGTTTCGAGCCGGATGCGAATGGCGTGACGCTACACATGGACGGCGGCATGGTGCACGGCGACGCGCTGATCGGCGCCGACGGCGTGCATTCGAAGATCCGCCAGGGCCTGTTTGGCGCGGACCAGCCGCAGTTCACCGGGCTGATGGCATGGCGCGGCGTGATCCCGATCAAGAAGCTGCCGGAGCGCATGCGCCGCCTGGTCGGCACCAACTGGGTCGGCCCCGGGGCGCACATTGTTCACTACCCGCTGCGTGGCGGGCACTTGATGAATTTCGTCGGCGTGAAAGAGCGCAGCGACTGGACCGTGGAATCGTGGAGCGTGCGCGGCACGATCGAGGAGTGCCTCGCCGATTTTTCCGGCTGGCACGACGATATCGCGCTGATGATCAAGGCGATCGAGATTCCCTACAAATGGGCGCTGATGCATCGCGCCCCGCTCGACCGCTGGAGTGTCGGGCGCGTCAGCCTGCTTGGCGACGCCTGCCATTCGACCCTGCCGTTCCTGGCGCAGGGCGCGGTGATGGCGATCGAAGACGGCTTCATCCTGGCGCGCGCGCTCGAGGCGGCAGCCGACGTGCCCGAGGCGCTGACGCGTTACGAGAACGCGCGGCGCGACCGTACGCGGCGCATGGTCGAAGGCGCGGCTGCCAACACCAAGCGCTTTCACAACCCCGAGCTCGCCAGTGTCGAAGGCGCGCGTGCCTATGTCGATCGGGAGTGGAACGAGGCGCGCGTCAAAGAGCGCTACGAGTGGTTGTTTACCTATGATGCGACGTCGGTCGCGATTTGAACAACATGGCGCGTCCAAACTCCTGCCGGGTGACAGGCTGATTGCGGGATAATACGAACATGCAACCCCATCTCGCCCTCAAATCTCTGCGGGACAATGACGACTCGCTGGCCTACTGGCGCACGCGCAGCGTCGAAGAACGGATCGCGGCGGTTGAAGCGCTGCGCAACGCCTACTACGAACAGGTGCCGCATGTTCAACAAGGATTTCAGCGAGTTTGTGTCGTTACTCAACGCGCACGGCGTTGAGTATCTCGTGGTGGGCGGGTATGCGCTTGCCGCACATGGCCATCCGCGCTTCACCGGCGACCTCGACATCTGGCTGCGTCCGTCTAAAGAAAATGCCGAGCGGACGATAGAAGCCCTTCGCGCGTTCGGATTTGGCTCGCTGGACATTTCCGTTGCCGATCTGCTCAAGCCGGACGCTGTCGTGCAGTTGGGCTATCCGCCAGGACGAATCGATTTGCTGACCGCTATCGATGGTGTCTCCTACGAGCAGTGTGCGGCGCGGCGTGAAATGGTGCGGATACAGAACCTGTCGGTACCGTTCATTGGCCTGGATGATTTCAAAACCAACAAACGGGCATCGGGTCGGCTGAAAGATTTGGCCGACCTGGAAAGTCTGGAAGATAAAGGCGACACAACATCATGAAAATTGCCCGCGCGCTCGCAGCGATTCTGCTCACATTAACTACGTCTGTTGCGCAAGCCCAGACCTATCCGAACCGCCCGATCAAGCTGGTCAACGGCTTTGCTGCCGGCGGCAGCTCCGACATCGTGGCGCGGCTGATCGCGCAGAAACTCTCGGAATCGCTCAAGCAAGAGGTGATTGTCGAGACCCGCACCGGCGCCGGCGGCGTGGTCGCGAACGAATTTGTCAACAAGTCGGCGCCGGATGGCTACACGCTGGTGCTGATCACCGGCGCCTATCCGGTGCAGCCGGGCATGTTGAAGAGCCTGCCCTACGACCCGCTAACCGGTTTTTCCTTCATCTCGACGCTGACCTTTTATCCCTTCGTGTTCGTCACCAGCCCGAACGCGCCGCAGCAGACCGCAGAAGACTTCATCAAGGCGGCACGCACCAGCCGCGGCAAGCTGTCGTTCGCCTCGGCCGGCGTCGGCTCGATCCATCACCTGTCGGCCGAACTGTTCAATTCACTCGCCAATGCCGATGCCCTGCATGTTCCCTATCGCGGCGGCACCGGCCCGATCACCGAGATCATGGCCGGGCGCATTGATGCCATGTTCGAGACCATGACGGTGACCCTGCCGCAGGTGAAATCGGGCAAGCTCAAGGCGCTCGCGGTGACCTCGAAAGAGCGCTCGGCCTTTCTGCCGGATGTGCCGGCGCTGGCGCAGTATCTGCCGGGCTTTGAAGTCACGTCCTTCCTCGGCCTGGCCGCGCCACCCGGCACGCCGCGCCCGATCATCGACCGCCTCAACGTTGAGGTGCGCAAGGCGCTGGCCGAGCCGGACATGAAGAAGCGTTTTGCCGACCTCGGTGGCGAAGCGCGCGGAGGTTCACCCGAAGACATGCGCGACTATATCGAGACCGAGATCACCAAGTGGAAAAAATTGATCGACGCGCGCAAGATCGAAAAGCAATAACAAGATAGGCGGCCGAAAACCCGCTCCCACCAATGATGTCAGGGGTTATGCCGCCAAAGCCCGCATCCACCAACGGTTTTCAGGCGGCCTGCTTCCCTACCCCAAGGTTTGCAAGCCCGCGGCCAGCTCGCGCGTGAGTTGCGCTGCGGGGATCGCCCGGCAGCCGCTGGCATTCTGGCCCGACCACAAGGGGGAGAAATCGCCGCTGCCCTGGGCTTCGGCCTTGGCGCGCAGTGGGGCGATGCCGGATGTGGCAAGCGGAAAAGCCGGTGCGGCAGTGTTGATTCCGCCCAATTCCCTGATTACACGGTTGACGATGCCGCGCGCCGGCCGGCCGGTAAACAGATTGGTGAGCGCAGTGTGGCGCGCCGCGTCGCTGGCGAGGGCTGCCCGGTGTACCGCACTGGTACTCGCTTCAGGACAAAGCAGGTAGGCGGTACCGACCTGCACGCCGGCCGCGCCCAACGCCAGCGCCGCGGCCACGCCTTGGGCATCGGCGATGCCGCCGGCGGCGATCACCGGTACGTTCACCGCGCGCACGATTTGCGGCAATAGCGCGAAGGTGCCGAGCTGGGTGCTCAGGTCATCAGAGAGGAAGATGCCGCGATGCCCGCCGGCTTCGAGCCCCTGCGCGATGATCGCGTCGACGCCATGGTCTTCGAGCCAGCGCGCTTCGTCCACCGTGGTGGCGGAGGAGAGGATTTTTGCACCCCAGCCGCGCACCCGGTCGAGCAGTGCTGCGGAGGGCAAACCGAAGTGGAAGCTCACCACGGGCGGTTTGAACTCGCTGAGGACGGCGGTGGTCTCTTCGGTGAAGGGAGCGCGCCCCGGCCCGGCGGCGATGGATGCCGGATCAATGTCGAATTCGCGGTAGTAGGGTGCAAGGGTGTTGCGCCATAGCGCCTCGCGTGCATCACTGGGCACGGGCGGCACATGGCAAAAGAAATTCACGTTGTAGGGCTTGCCGGTCTGCGCCCTGATCCCGAACAGTTCCTTGCGCATGGCATCGGGCGTGAGCATGGCGCACGGCAATGAACCGAGCCCGCCGGCGTTGCACACGGCGACGGTCAGCTGGCTGCCTTGCACGCCGGCCATCGGCGCCTGGATGATGGGCAGGTCAATGCCGAGCAGCGTTTGCAGGGTCGTCATGGGAATGTCCCGGGCGGGAGCCGCTTCAACGGTTGCGATCGGGGAAGAATATCAGGCCCGGCCGCTCACGTCAGCGCCGCCCAGAGCATCGTCAGGCCCGACATCAGCAGCAGGCCGTCCATCAGGAAGCGGAAGCGCTCCGCATCCATCTTGAGCACGAAGCGCTTGGCGAGGAACGAGCCGGCCATCAGTGACGAGCCGATGATCAGCCCCTGCGCGATCGCGTCCCACGGCAGGGCCCCGAAGCTGCGGAACACCAGCGATTTGCTCACGTACACTGCGAGCGAACCGGCGGCCTCGGTGGCGAGGTAGGCGCCCTTGGTGAGGCCGTAGGCCAGAAAGAACGGCGCGTTGATCGGGCCGGTCGAGACCACGATGCCGGTGAGGTAGCCGATCACCGCACCGACGATGGCGAGGTGCCAGGTCGCAAGTTTCAAGTTGTGCGACAGCAGCCAGCGCCGCGCCGGGATCATCAGCAGGAAAAACACGCCGAGCGCGCCTTCCATGATGTGTGGCGGCAGTTCGAGCAGGGTGCGCGCGCCGAGTGCGGCAGCAGGAATGCCGGTGACGGAATACACCAGCGTGGCGCGCCAGTCGACCTCGCGCCACCACACCAGGATGCGCGAGAAGTTCGCCATCATCGCGGCGA
The DNA here is from genome assembly GCA_947473125.1 of Burkholderiales bacterium. Lineage (GTDB taxonomy): Bacteria > Pseudomonadota > Gammaproteobacteria > Burkholderiales > JAEUOS01 > CANJDH01. The sequence goes on along the minus strand of CANJDH010000011.1, from coordinate 58,754 downwards.
CCGCCATGATCGGCACCGCCTTGAGCGGCCCGAACACGATCACCAGCACCGGCATGAGCATGATCGAGGAGCCGAAGCCGACGATGCCACTGATCGTGCCGGCCACCAGGCCGATGGCGAGGATGAGGGCGAATTCCAAACGCTACATGCGGCTAGGAACCGCTCCCACCAATGGTTTGGGGCCGATATGCCACGGGTATCAGCCTTTCCAGATGAACGGAAACAATTGCTGCTTGAGGAAGCCCTCCGGCATGTAGTCGCCCAGCACGCCGTATTTTTCAGGGAAACGCCGGTCCGATTTCACCGCCGTGCCGAACAGGTAGTCGATGAACGCGAAATGCGCCGCGTAATTGCGGTCCAGTGCTTCCTGCTCGGAGCTGTGGTGCCAGTGGTGGAAGTCGGGCGTGACGATCAGGTACTTGAGCGGGGCGTGGCCAAAGGCCGACGGCAGCTTGACGTTGGCGTGGTTGAACACCGCCTGGAAGCCGACGATGATGATGTAAATGTCCATCACCAGCTTGGAGAAGCCGAGCACGTAGATGATGCCGAGCACCGACACGCGCGTGGCGATCAACTCGAACATGTGCAGGCGCGAGCCGGCCATCCAGTCCATGTACTTGGCGCTGTGATGGATCGCATGGAAGCGCCACAGGAACGGCACCTCGTGGTACGCGCGGTGGGTCCAGTACTGCACGAAGTCGGCTGCCAGCAAAATCAAAAACAATTGCGCGAAGAACGGCAGGTCGCCGATCCACTTTTGCAGCGGCTCGTAGACCGCCCAGCCGAACACGCGGTGGATCGCGAAGTTGACGATCAGCAGCACCAGCCCGACGACAAAATGGTTGACGATGAAGTGCGTGAAGTCGGTCTGCCATCCCGGGCGGAACACTGGTTGCTGGTAAATCGGAAACAGCTTTTCGATCAGGATGAAGATCATGGTCGAGCCGAGCAGGTCGAGGATGAACCAATCGAGGCCGATATAGGGCGTGTTGTCGGGAAAGTCGCCGACCGGCACCTGGTGGCCGCCCGCCAGCACCGTCAGCAACGCCAGTGCGAGGGCCGTTCCATTCAACCAGCGGTTGCGCCGCAACACCAGGTTGGCCAGCGCGATGCCGCCCGCGATCACCATCGCCCACAACATCACCTGGCGCAGCATGTCGACCGAATAGTTCTTGCGCAATTCAGGCGTGGTGAGGTACTCGGGAAAATGGAACGCCAGCACGCCGAGCATGCACATTACCGCGAGCGTGAAGGCAATGATGCCTGTGACTTTGCCGCGCCCGGTTTCGAGCGGGCCTTCCTGGTGCAGGATGGCAGTGGCTTTCTTGAGGGGCTCGATCGGTTCCATGGCGGTGGATGCGAATAGGGCGGCAGGCATGGATTCTAAAGCGAACCGGAAGGCGCCAGCGCCTTTAACCCCGTTTTCACGCGCCAATCGTTTACAGCTGCACCACCCACTGAACAGGAGAACCAGCATGCCGTTCCACACCCTTCGCGCGCTTACCTTTGCCGTCGCGCTGGCGAGCGTATCCGGCGCAGCCCTTGCCATCGGCGCGATTGCCGATATCAATGTGGTCGATCGCCAAACCGGCCAGGTGTTGCCGGTGTATACGCATCAGGGGCGCCACTATGTCGCCGGCCGCCCCGGGGCGCGTTACGCAGTGCGCGTCTACAACAAGGCAGGCGGTCGCGTCATGGCCGTGATGTCGGTCGACGGCATCAACGTCGTCAGCGGCGAGAGTGCCGGCATCGACCAGAACGGCTACGTATTGAGCTCGTGGCAGCGCCATGACGTGGCCGGCTGGCGCAAAAGCCAGGCGCAGGTGGCGGCGTTTGAATTCACTGCCCTGCCCAATTCCTATGCGGCACGCACCGGGCGCCCGGACAACGTCGGGGTAATCGGGGTGGCGGTGTTTCGCGAGCGACCGGCGCCAGTGCAGATGCCCGCACCGGCGCCACGTCCCTACGGCGGCTCCGGCGGACTGGGCGCATCGGGGCGCGAGGACACGGCTGACGGTTCGGCAAACTCTGCGCGCGACCAGCGTGCGGAACGTGCCGGGCCGGCGGCTTCAGAAGCTCCCGCAGCCGATGCGGCACCCGCGCGCAAGAGTGCCGACGCCATGGCAAGCGGCGAATCACGCGCTCTGTCGCGTCCGCCCGCACAGCCCGAGTCGAAACTGGGGACGGGCCACGGCGCGCGTGAGAATTCGTGGGTCAATTACACCGAATTCGAGCGCGCCCGATCGACGCCAGATGAGGTCATCACGATCTATTACGACAGCCGCGACAATCTGGTGGTACAAGGCGTGATCCCCGCGCCGCGCTATGTGCCGGTGCCGCAGCCGTTCCCGGTGCAGCCCCAGGTCGGCTTTGTGCCGGACCCGCCGCGCCTGTAACCGTGTAGGAGCGCGCTCCTACTTTCCGCCCGCGTAGAGCTTGACTACGCGGTACAGGAATTCATGGCCTTCATAAAGCGAGCGGATGCGAATCCGCTCGTTCAACCCGTGGACGCCGCCGCCATCGGGATCGCGAAACATGCCGGACATGCCGTAGGACCAGATGCCGACGTTGTTGAGAAAGCGGCTGTCGGTGGCGGCCACCAGCATGGTGGGTACCACCGGTACACCCGGCCACATCTGCGCGCTCACCGCTTCGAACGGCACGAGGATGTCGCGCGTCAACGGCGGCGGCGGTGACAGGGTCGCCTCGCCGGCGGGAGTGATCTTGATATTGTCGTTGGCCAGTACGCGGACCAGGGTTTTTTGTACTTCGTCGACCGATTCCCCGGGCAGGATGCGGCAATTGACGGTGGCGCGGGCGCGCTGCGGCAAGGCGTTGGTGGCGTGGCCGGCGTCGACCATGGTCGCGACACAAGTGGTGCGCACCGTGGCATTGTGCGCGGCCGTTTGCGACAACCGCGCGAGGGCTTCCGGGTCGGGCGGATTGCGCAAGATGGCTTTCATGTCGGCCGCGACCTGGCCGATTTCGATGGTTGACAAGCGCTCGAAATAGGCTCGCGTGGTATCCGATAGGCGGAACGGAAAATCAAATGCCCCAAGGCGCGCCAACCCCCCGGACAGGTGATAAATGGCGTTGTCCTTGACCGGCACCGAGCTGTGGCCGCCGCGGTTGGTCACTTCCAGTGTGTAGGTCAGGAACACCTTTTCGCCGGCCTGGATTGCCATGCGCACCGGCTTGCCGTCCTTGTCGAGTAAGCCGCCCGCACCTTCGTTGAGGGCGAACTCGGCGTCGATCAGGGGGCGGTGGTGCTTGAGCAGGAACTCGACGCCGTTGAATTTGCTCGGGATGATCTCCTCGTCACAGGTGAGCGCGAGGATGATGTCGCGTTCGGCGCGCAGGCCTTCACGCTTGTAGCGGATCAGGTTGTCGATGAATACCGCCGCCATTGCCTTGTCATCGGAAGCACCGCGTGCGTAGAAATAGCCGTCTTCTTCAATCAGCTTGAACGGGTCGCGCAACCAGTCCCCGCGCTTGGCTTCGACCACGTCGAGGTGCGCCAGAAGCAGGATCGGCTTCTTCGACCCGGTGCCGCGCAGGCGCGCCACCAGATTGCCCTTTTTAGGCCCGCCGGGCGGCACCAGCAACTGCAGGTCGGCATCCGGAATGCCGCCGGCCCTGAGGTGCACACGCATGGCTTCGCCCGCGGCGGTACAACTGCCGGTGCTGTCGGTGGTGTTGATCTCCACCAGTTCCTTGTAGATTGTGCGCAGTGCCTGTTGGGCCGGGGTCGGGCCCTGCGCCTGGGCCGGGCCGATGCAAAGCACGAGGCAGAGTGATGCAAACGGGAGCGAAATCGAGGGTGGGATGTGCATGGCAGTGGCCGGAAACGATGAGGCTGCAGTGTACTGCCGGCCTGCAGCGACAGCCGCATAACTTGTATAGTCGGCAGTCCAATCCGGGAGACCACCATGACCGATCCGGTACTACCGACGACACCGACAGATTTTCAGGTGCGGCGCGATGACCTGCGCACTTGCAAATTCGCGGCAGCGCCCGCCGCGACCGCACTTGTTCCCGGCCAGGTGTTGCTGCAGGTCGACCAGTTCGCGTTCACGTCGAACAACATCACGTATGGCGCCTTCGGTGATGCGATGTCGTACTGGAATTTCTTCCCGGCGGGCACCGCGCAGGAAGGCTGGGGCCGCATACCGGTGTGGGGTTTTGGCACGGTAGTGCGCTCCGCACATGGTGCGGTGCCGCCGGGACAGCGCTTCTATGGGTATTACCCGATGTCGAGCCACGTCGTGCTCGAACCGGACCGCGCCGGCACCGCCGGCTTTGTCGACGGCGCCGCACATCGGCGCGATCTGCCGGCGGTCTACAACCAGTACCTGAACACCGTTGCCGACCCAGGCTACCGGCCCGAAACGGAAGCGCAGCAAATGCTGTTGCGGCCGCTGTTCATCACCTCGTTCCTGATTGACGACTTTCTGGCTGACAACGCATTTTTCGGTGCGCGCCGGGTGATTCTCTCGAGCGCGTCAAGCAAGACCGCGTATGGCCTTGCCCACTGCCTGGCGCGGCGCAGCGATTGTGACGTGGTGGGTTTGACTTCGAAGAGCAATGCGGCCTTTGTGCAGGGGCTGGGGTGTTACGGCACAGTGTTGTCGTACGACCAAGTCACCGCCCTCGACGCTACGCCAGCCGTTTTTGTTGACATGGCCGGCAACGCCGCGCTGCGGCGTGACGTGCATGCGCATCTGGGCGACGCCCTCAAGTACTCGTGCTCGGTCGGCGGCACCCATTGGGACCACCTGGGTTCCGGGCGTGACCTCCCGGGGCCCAAGCCGATCTTGTTTTTCGCTCCAACGCAGATCAAGAAGCGCCATGCCGATTGGGGCGCGGCGCAATTACAGACGCGGCTTGCCGATGCATGGAGCGGATTCATGGTGCCGGTGATGGACCCGCAGCATCCGTGGATGCGGGTAGTAGCCGGGTACGGCGCCGCAGCCGTGGAGCGGGTGTACCTCGCCATGCTGGCCGGCGAGGTAAAACCCGATCAGGGGTGCGTCCTTTCTCTCAACTGAACGTCGAAAGGTTTGTAAGGTGTGACTGCTCAGCGCACTGCGTCGCGCGCCAAATACGCCGCGTCGAGGCGGCGGCGCGCTTCCTCCACGGCGCTGCGCAGCGCACGTTGACGTTCCCAGTAGCCTTCACTCAGGCGCGACCGGCCCTTCCTGACTGTGCCGAGGCGCTCTCCTTCGAGCGGCTCCACGCTGGCTTCCGCCGCAGCCTGCGCGGCCTCTAGGGCTCGCGTGGCTGCCTTGATTTCGGCTTCCACCGCGTCGAGGGAGCCGAGGCGTTTGGCGACGGCACGCTCGCCGTCGTCCTGCAGCCGTTTCTGTTTGGCGAGGCGTTCCGATTCGATCACTTTTGGGGCCGGTGCCGGCTCAGGCAGCACTTCGAGCAGCTTGCCGGTGACGGAGACTTCGTTGGTATAAAGAATCCTGCCATCGGGCATGCGGTATTTGTAGACCTCGCGTGCCTCCACAACGACTGCTCCGGAAAGGAACATCAGGGCAACAACAGCGATTCTCGGTAGCGGATTTTTCACGATGTTCCTCCGGTGACACTAGTGTGAGGCTGCACTATAGGCGCATACGGGGTCGTAGTTGCGTGGATCAAGGCGCCCTGCATCGTAGGGCCGCCGTGATGGCCGAAAGTGTAAAACCGCTATCAGCGGCGCGGTGGACCGTGCTATACATTTCAGCATTACCCTCTCGTCTAAGGAGAGTTGCCATGCACCTCTGCCAAATCGGATCACGCTGGTGGGCCTGCCTCGTCGCGGTCGCGACTCTGGCGGCAACCTTGCCGGTCTCTACCGACGCCGAGGCCCGGGGCGGGCGTGCCGGTTTTTTTATCGGGGGTGTGGTGGTGGGTTCGGTGTTTGCGCCGCGCTATGTCTACCCTGCCCCTTACTACTACTATCCGCCGCCAGCGGTGGTGTACCAGGGCTATCCGGCGAACGTGACGTATGTTTCTCCGCCGGTGGTGGTGCAACAAGCGGCGCCCGTTGTGCCCTTGCCTGCGCCGCAATCGGCGGCTCCGGCGCGCGCACAGGCAATGTCAATTGAAGACCGCTTGCGCCGATTGCGCAGCATTTGCGAGCAGGGCCTGTTTACAGAAGATGAGTGCCGGGCGCGCCGCGAGCAAATCCTCCAGGAGATGTGATCGCTTTGCATTCGTGCATCGCGGCAATATGTTTGCGTGAGGCTGCGGAAATTTGACCGATAGCGTCCCTTAGCCCGAAGCGATAGGCGGATTTCCGCATGTCGCTTCAAATCGCCCCGCTTTTTTGATAGACTTTTCCCTTGGCTCATTTGGTGGGCCAATTCGCCGCGCATATTGCCGAGCGAAAAAACAGAAGGTCTTAAAACGAGGAGAACACCATGCAAAAATTGATCGCAATCATCGTCGCCGGCGCATTCGCCATCACGTCCGGCGCTGTCATGGCGCAAGCCAAGGACGCACCGAAAGACGCCCCGAAAGCCGACGCCAAGAAAGCAGGCAAAGGTGATGCGAAGAAGGCAGATGCCAAAAAAGATGCCCCCAAAGCGGATGCCAAAAAAGACGCCAAGAAGTAATTTTCAGGGTACTTCTGAAAGCGGGCCGCCGGCCCGCTTTTTTTATGCGCAAGGCCTGTATTGCCCGACGTGATGCCCCGAACTGCAACACCGTCCCCTGACTGTCCATGCGGCAGCGGCACCCTTGTGCAAGCCTGCTGTGGGCCTTATCTGGGCGGCACAGCGACTGCACCGACCGCCGAAGCGCTGATGCGCTCACGCTACACAGCCTATGTGATGCGCGACGAAGCCTATTTGCGCGCCACCTGGCAGGAGCGTGATCGTCCTGCCATTGGCGCGCTGGAATTGTCAGCCGCGACCAAATGGCTCGGGCTCGAGGTAAGGCGCCATGCGGTGACCGGTGCGGACACTGCGCTGGTCGAGTTCGTGGCCCGCTACAAGGTGGGTGGGCGCGCGCACCGAATCCACGAAGTGAGCCGATTCGTGCGCGAGGCTGAACGCTGGCTGTATCTGGATGCAGCCGAATCGCCGGGCTAGAACGGCGGTGCGCGTCCAGGCCGGGATTACGCAGCCAATTGGGCGGCGGTATCGATATCTTCGGTGGTGGTGCGGCGCAATTCGCGCCGCTCGGTAACGTCAAAGCGGCGGCCGCGGTGCAGGGTGGCGCGGTTATCCCAGATCACCAGGTCGCCGACGCGCCACTGGTGGCGATAGACGAACTGCGTCTGCGTTGCGTGTTCGATCAGGTCCATGATCAGCATGCGGCCCTCTGCCAGAGTCATGCCGGGCACGCGCCGGCAATGGATGCCGACATACAGCAGTTTGCGGCCTGAGCCGGCGTGGGTTTCCACCAGCGGCCATTCGACCGGCGGGATCGAATTGCGCTGCTCCTCGGTGTATTGGTCGTCACCGAGCATGACGCGCGAATGCAGCGCGTAATGCTCGGCGCTACGGCCCTCGGCATCGCGCCGCAGGTGCTCCGGCAGGGCGTCGTAGGCGGCACGCAGGTCGGCAAACTCGGTTTCGCCGCCCCAGCTGGTGAGCGTGATCGCCTGCAGCATGGAGTACTTGGCGCGCGGCCGCTGGAACGAGCTGTCGCTGTGCCAGAGCTGGTTGGCAATATTGCCGACAACCTTGGCATGGTCGCGCGCCGCCACCTGGCCGTCCGGGTTCACGTTGGAAATGTCGATCAGCTCTTCATGCCTGAATCGGTGCGGGTTGCGCTTGAGCTTGCGCAGGCCGAGGTCAAGCGGGCCGAATGATTTTGCAAAATCAATCTGTTGGTCCTGGTCGAGTGGCTGGTTGCGAAACACCAGCACGGCATACTTGTTCATGCCTTCGTCGATCTCGCGAATCTGTTCGGTCGAGAGCGGTTTTGCAAGATCAAAGCCGCTTGCCTCGGCGGCAAACAGCGGGTGAAGGGGGGTGAACTGGAGTGGCATGGCACGCTCCTTTTATTCAAGTTTGATGTTGCCGGCCTTGATCACTTTGGCCCACTTGTCGATTTCAACACGGATCAAGGCGTCAAATTCGTCCGGGGTCGAGCCGACCGGTTCCATGCCCAGTTGTGCCATGCGCGTGGTGAGGTCGGAGTCCTTCACCGAACGGCCGATGTCGCCGCCGATGCGGCGCAGCAGCTCGCGCGGCACGCCCGCCGGCGCAACAATGCCCATCACGCTCAGGGCGCCAAAGCCGGGCAGGGTTTCGGATATCAACGGAATGGCGGGTTCGCCCTCGGCGCGCTTCGGGCTTGCCAGCGCGATGACCTTGAGGCGCCCCTGGCGCACGAACGGCATCGCCGAATAGAGGATGTCGAACAGCAGCGGTACGCGCCCGCCGATCACGTCCTGCTGCGCCGGCGCGCTGCCCTTGTACGGCACATGCACCATGTCGAAACCGCCCATGCCCTTGAGCAGTTCGCCGGCCAGATGGGTGCCGGTACCGAGGCCCGGCGTGGCATAGGAAAGCTTGCCGGGGTTCTTTTTCGCCCATGCGATCAATTCGGGGATGGTGTTCGGCTCAAACGAGGGATGCGCAAACAAGCCAAAGTGCGCTTGCGCCAGTTGCGTGACGCCCGACAAGTCCTTGAGGGTGTCGTAGGGCATCGTTGGTTGCAGGCTCGGGTTGATCTGGTGCGCGCTGATCGACATGCCGAGCGTGTAGCCATCCGCCGGTGATTTGGCGACGAAGTCGGTGCCGACGATGGTGCCGCCGCCGGGTTTGTATTCGATCACCACGGGCTGCTTCCACACGTCCTGCATTTTTTGTGCGACCAGGCGCGCGATGGTGTCGGTAGGCCCGCCGGCTGCGAACGGCACGACCAGCTTGACCGGCTTGGCGGGCCAGGTCGATTGCGCTACTGCGGAGCCGGCCATTGCGAATGCGGGAAGCGCGGCGAGGGCTGCCGCAATGCGGCGACGGCGAAGGATGGGCATGGTTCGGTGCAGGAAGTCTGAGGTGAGTTGCAAAAGTGAGTTGCGATTGTGCGCCATTTTGGCGCGTCGCAGCCGATGCACCGGGACGGTGATTGCGAGCTGCCGTTTACTTCATCTCGCGTATCAAGTCGACTACGCGCGCGCATTCCTTGATGTGCTGGCGACCCACATACTGCATTGCGGCAAATCCGATCACCGCTGACAGGGCCTGTCCGGCAATCGGCACATACTTGCTTACCTGCTTGACAGTAAGGCGCACGCCCACCACCTTGAGCGCTTCGATCACCAGCTCGCGCGTGATCAGTTTGCCGATCATGGCGCCGCCGACGGCAACGATGGCCTTGTAGACGATCAATTGCTTGTTGGGCGAGAGCTGCTCGATCTGGTCCGGGGTGAGGCCGAACTCGCGATTGATTTCAGGGATCAGCTTCAACAGGGCACCGGCGTCTACCGCAATGTCGATGCCGGGCAACGGAATGATCGACGCGGCCGAGGCGATCGCCGCAGTACGCGTGAGGCGCTTGCGCGAGCGCACTTTCGCCGCTTCGATCTCGATCGGGTTGCGCGGCAGGGCGTAGAGCTGGAGTGCGGTGCTGGCCATGCCGGCATGCTACGTTGAATTTGCCAGCGGCGCTGTCGTTGTAATGGGGGCGGGCGTGGTTTCAGACGGCGCCGTCATGCGCCTGCACCGTTGCCGAGACGCGCGGCCAGGTATTGGCGATGTGCAAGGCCATGGCGCGTGCCAGCCGATCGCCGTCGCGTGCCCGCAGGGCTGCGATCATGTCTTCGTGCTCGGCCATCGCGGCCTGCCAGTTGTCCGGCGCGCCATTGCCGATATAGCGGATCCGCCGCATGCGCGCACGCACGCTGGCATGCAGCATCGACAGTGTCGTGTTGTGCGCCGCTTCGACGATGGCGTTGTGGATCTGCTGGTTCAGGGCGAAATACGCCGGCCGCTCGCGCAGTTCAAAGTGCTGGCGCATGCGTTCATGCAGGGCGGCGATGGCTTCGATCTCTGCGTCACTCGCATCGCAGGCAGCCCGGGCGGCATGCTCCTCGAGCAATCCGATCATGGCGAGCATGTCCTGCGCATCCTTGGGCGTGAATGCCTTGACCACCGCGCCGCGCAGCGGCAGCAGCTCCACCAGGCCCTCTGACGCAAGCACCTTGAGTGCTTCGCGTATCGGCGTACGTGATACGCCCAGTGCTCTGGCAACGTCGAGTTCCTGGATGCGTTCGCCGGGTTTGAGTCGTGCTTCCACAATCATGTCGCGCAGACGTGATGTGACTTCGCCATGCAGCGAGGTGCGAGCGATCGGCGTGTCGAGTGCGGTATCGGAAAAGTCGCTCATGGCTGGTTCACTGCGCGGATGGGCGTCAGATTCGGTGCTTGACGGGATGCTTTGGTACGTCTATGCTAACTTGTAATTATGCATTACGCAAAGTTATTAATAAATTAGTTCAACAAAAACAATGAGTTGACATTGATCATCTCGCGGAACGGTATGGAGGAGTGATGGCGTTCGACGGCGTTTGCTTGATCCGCGCGGGGGGCCCTGCGCCATGACCCTGGGCTTTGCCATCGTGGATGCGCATCAGCACTATTGGGATCCCACGCGCCACTACTACCCGTGGTTGTGCGATGAGCCGCCGATTCCTTTTCGCTATGGTGACTACCGGGCGATTCGACGCCCGTATCTGCCCGACGACTATTTTGCCGATGCCAAACCGTTCCAGGTGGCGGCCACGGTATACGTCGAAACCGAGTGGGACCCGGCCGACCTGGTCGGCGAAATGCGCTACGTTGATTCATTGCGTCGCGACTACGGCTACCCCACCGTGGCGATTGCGCAGGCGCGGCTGGAGCACGACGATTGCGCGATGGTGCTCGAACAACACGCCTCGTGGGATTTTGTACGCGGCATCCGTCAGAAGCCGCGCGCCAACCCGAACGCCGCTGACACTGCACCCGGCGGCATGACCGATGCCGCGTGGCGCGAAGGGTTCGCAGGGCTCCAATTGAACGGGTTGCACTACGAATTGCAGACGCCGTGGTGGCATTTGCACGAAGCCGCGCAACTCGCCGCGGATTTTCCGGACACGCAGATCGTGCTCAACCACACCGGCTTGCCGGCGGATCGCAGCGCAGCCGGCATCACCGAATGGGGAAACGCCATGCAGCACCTTGCCGCTTGCCCGAACGTGGCCGTGAAGATTTCCGGCATCGGCCAGGCCGGGCAGGCATGGACGGTGGAAGCGAATCGCAATGTTGTGCTGACCACGATTGAACTCTTCGGTCCCGAGCGTTGCATGTTCGCCAGCAACTTCCCAGTCGACAGCCTGTGCGCTTCATTTACCGAAATATTCGCCGGGTTCGATACGATCGTCGCCGACTTTTCCGATGCCGAACGGCGCGCGCTGTTTCACGACAACGCCGTGCGCATTTACCGGCTGCACTGAATCATGACCGAAGCCACCGGCAAACTGCATATCGCCTACATCGGCGTCGGCCTGATGGGCTTGCCGATGACGCGGCGCCTGCTGTCACGCGGCTATGCCGTCACCGTGTTTGACATCGTCGCCGGGAAGATGGCGCAGGCCCAGGGCGCCGGCGCGCAGACGGCGCACAACGCCGCCGCTGCCGTGCAGGGCGCCGACCTGGTGCTGACCAACCTGCCGACGCCCGATGCGGTCGAAGCCGCGGTGTTCGGGCCAGATGGCGTGGCCAGCGCGATCCGGCCACCGCAATTGCTGATCGATTTTTCGACCATCAAGGTCGAGCAGGGCAAACACAACGCCGCGCGCCTGATGCAACAGACCGGTTGCCACTGGATCGATGCGCCTGTCTCGGGTGGCCCGCCTGCCTCCGAAGCAGGGTCGCTCACCGTCATGTGCGGTGGCGACGCCGCCGGCATCGAGCGAATTCGGCCCTTGATGGCCGATGTCTCGGCGCGTTTTACCCACATGGGCCCGGCCGGCAGCGGGCTGGCCGCCAAGATGCTCAATCAGTTGATCGTCGGCTGCATCCATGTGGTGATGGCCGAAGCGGCGTCCATGGCCGAGGCGGCCGGCATCGATGCGGCGCGCCTGCCCGAATGCCTCGCCGGCGGCCATGCCGACGGTTCGCTGCTGCAGCGCCTGTACCCGCGCATGGTCGCGCGCGACTTCGCGCCGCAGGGCTACGCGCGCCAGCTGCGAAAAGACCTTGAAATGGTGGAGGCTTACGCGCAAGGACTTGAAACGCCAATACCGATGATGCATCAAGCCCTGACTCTGTATCGCAAGCTGATCGAAGCAGGTCATTCCGAATTGGACACCTCAGCCGTGTTCAAGCTGTACGAACAACGTCTCATATAACAACGACCGTCAACCAAAGGAGAATCCCATGAAGCTGTTGCCGATAGTTTCGACCCTTGCCGCTGCAATCATCGCTACTTGTGCCTTGACCAATTCTGCGCACGCGCAAATCAAGCTGCGCTATGCCCACGTCGGCGTGGCCAATGCGCCGCAGACCCTGTACGCCGATGAAGTGGCCAAGCTCATCAAGGAGCGTACCAACGGCCGTATCGAGATCCAGGTGTTCGCCAATTCGCAGCTCGGCGGTGTCGGTGAAATGGTCGATGGCGTCAAGTCGGGTGCGATCCAGATGGGCCACCACGACTTCGGCTCGCTCGGCAAGATCCTGCCGGCCACCGCAGTGTTCAACACGCCCTTCGTCTATCGCGATGCCGCACACAGCATGCGCGCCACCGACGCGCGTCTTTCACCGGCGCTGCAGGCGATCAACAAGGAGCTGATTGAAAAGGGCGGCATGCGCATCGTCGGCAGTCTGTTTCAGGGAACCCGCGAGCTCACCTCGAAAGAAAAGGTGCTGAGCCCGAAAGACATGGCCGGCAAGAAATATCGCGGCGTGCCGATCAAGCTGTGGTCGTCGATGCTGACGGGCATGGGTGCGGTTGCGACGCCGGTTGAAGTGTCGGAGTTGGCCACTGCGCTCGCTACCGGCCTGGTGGTCGGGCAGGAAAACCCGCTGCCGAACATCTTCAACCTGAAGCTATACGAAGTGCAGAAGTACGTGATGATGACCGACCACATGCAGTCGGTGCTGTCGGTGTTCGTCAACGAGAAAGCCTGGCAGGGCATTCCCGCCGCCGACCGCAAGATCATGGAAGACACCATGGCCGAAGTTGGCAAGAAGACCCTCGACTGGGACCGTGACACTTCGGCCAAGTATCGCAAGGACCTCGAAGGCCGTGGCATGGTGTTCGTCGAAGCGAAAGACGGACTCGATGTCGAAGCCTTCCGCAAGGCGGTGCTGGCACAGGTGGCCAAGGATTTTCCCGAGTGGACCGGCTACATCGAACAGATCCGCTCGGTCAAATAATCCATGCGGGCATTGCTTGACGGCATGCGCAGGCTGATCCGCTGGCTCAGTCTGGCGCTGCTGTTTCTGCTGATCGTCACGCCGCTGGCACAGGTGGTGATGCGCGGCGTGTTCACCCTGCCGTTCTCGGGCGCGGAGGAGCTGGCGCGCTACTTCCTGATCTGCCTGACTTTCCTGGCGGCGTCCTATGTCACCGTCGAGGGCGGCCAGATTCGCATGGAAGAGGTGCAGGCATTCCTGCCGCCGCGACTTCGCTGGATCACCCAGATTGTGATCGAGGCGTCCGCGGTGGCACTGTTCGGCTTCATTTCGCTCGCCGCGGTGCTCACCATCAGCCGCAATCTGGACAACACCACGGCGACGCTGGAAATGCCGTTCCTGGTATTCATGGCGCCGCTGGCGCTGGGGGCGGCGCTGCTGGCACTTGAGACCGCGATGATCCTGGCAGGGATCATCCGTACCGGGCATGCCCACGCCAAGCAAACCACGCTCACCTGAGAAAGGTCCATCTTGGCCGGCTACCTGGTAGTTGCATCATTCGTCGTGCTGTTCCTGCTCGGGTTCCCGGTGGTACTCGCGCTGGGCCTTCCTTGCGTCGTGTACCTGATGGCGAACGGCTTGCCGGCCGACATGGTGGCGCAGCGCATGCTCTATGCACTCGACTCGTTTCCACTGATTGCGGTGCCGGTATTCCTGTTTGTCGGCAGCATCATGAACTGCTCGGGCATATCGCACTACATCTACAAGTTTGCCGATACCGCGGTAGGGCGCCTGCCGGGCGGCCTTGCCCAGGTCAATATATTCGGCAGCCTGGTGTTCTCCGGCATTTCGGGCTCCGCCTTGGCCGACATCGGTGGCCTGGGTCGCATCGAGATTGACGCGATGCGCGAGAAGGGCTTCAACGTGCCGTTCGCCTGCGCAGTCACGTCTTCGTCGGCCATCATCGGTCCGATTTTTCCGCCGAGCATTCCCCTCATCATCTATGGCACGGTCACCGGCGCGTCGGTGATCCAGTTGCTGCTGGGCGGCATCCTGCCCGGCCTGCTGTGTACGGCCATGCTGATGCTGATGGCGGCATGGCTCGCCAAGCGGCGCAACTATCCGCGCGCAGCGCGCTGGCCGACGCCGCGCGAATTCTGGAATGACATGTGGCCGGCGATTCCCGCGTTGGCGGCGCCGGTGATCCTCACGGTCGGCATGCTGGTGGGCTTTTTCACGCCGACCGAAATCGCCTCGGTGACGGTCGCGTACACGCTGATCGTCGGCGCGGTGTTCTATCGCAAGCTTACCGTCAAGGGCCTGCTCGACGCCGCGTACGAGACGATTCGCGCCACTTCGGGGATCCTGCTGATCGTCGCCACTGCAGCTTTGTTCGGCTGGATTTTGTCGGTGGAGCAGATCCCGCAGCAGATCACCACGACGCTGCTGTCGATCTCGACCAATCCCGTGGTGCTGCTGCTGATCGTCAACCTGATGCTGATCGTGGTCGGCATGTTCCTCGACAGCACCACCGCGATCCTGGTGATCGCGCCGATCATTGCCAAGCCACTGGTGGCCGCGGGCGTCGATCCGGTGCACCTCGGCATGGTGGTGGTGTTCAACCTGATGATCGGTCTGGTCACGCCGCCGATGGGGTTGTCCCTGTATCTCGTAGCGGACATTGCCAAGGTGAAGATGAAGGATGTGCTGCGTGAAATGCTGCCGTTCTATGTGCCGCTGGTGGCGACGCTTCTGCTGATTACCTATGTGCCGTGGATCACGACGTGGATTCCGCGCATGGCCGTTGGTGGCCCCTGATGTTCATGTTCAAGGAAATTCCCATGCTCAAATCCCTCGCAGCCTTCGGGCTTGCCGCGGCACTCGTCGCGGCTCCTGTCCACGGGCAGACCTACCCGAACAAGCCGGTCAAGATCATGGTCGGCGCCTCCGCCGGCGGCGGCACCGACATCATCGCGCGCATGCTGGCGGAAAAATTCAATGACGCCTTCAAGGGCACGTTCGTGATCGAGAACCGCCCGGGCGCCTCCAACACCATCGCCGCTGACCTCACCGCCAAGGCCGCCCCCGACGGCCACACCCTACTGGCCGCCACCAACACCGGCCAGGCGATCGCCCCGCACCTGATCAAGCTCGGGTTCGACCCGATCAAGGACCTGACGCCGATCGCCTTGATCGTCACCGTGCCCAACGTGCTCGCGGTCAACACCAGCGTGGCGGCGAAAGACGTGAAGGAACTGATCGCGCTGATGAAGGCGAAACCGAATGATTTCAAGTACGCATCATCGGGCGTCGGCAGCACCCAGCACATCGCTGGCGAAGGGTTCAAGCACGTCACCGGTGTCGAGATGATTCACGTGCCCTACAAGGGTTCGAGCCAGGCGCACCTCGATGTAATTGCCGGACAGGTGCAGATCATGTTCGACACCACATCCAGTGCAATGGGCCACCTCAAGAGCGGCAAGCTCAAACCGCTTGCCGTGACTACGGCGCAGCGCTCCCCTGAATTGCCCAACGTGCCGACCCTGATGGAGGCAGGCGTGCCCGGGTTCGAGATGAGCACCTGGTACGGCCTGTATGTGACGGCCGGCACGCCAAAGGCGGTGGTCGAGCGCCTGCAGGCCGAGACCGCGAGGATTCTCAAATTGCCCGACGTGCAGGCCAAGCTGCGTGGGCTTGGCGGCGAGCCGGGCAATGTGAGCCCTGAGCAGTTTGCCGCCATCAACAAGGCCGAGTACGAACGTTTCGGCAAACTCATCAAAGACGCCAACATCAAGATCGACGCCCAATGAAACCCACCATCGCACTGTTTACCGGCGACCCGGCCGGTGTCGGCCCGGAACTGGTCGCCAAGCTGCTGGCCGACCCTCATACCGGCGGCAAGGCCAACGTGTTGCTGATCGGCAACAAGGCAGGCTTCGTGGGTGCCCCCGGCGCACCAGTGCACACGTGGTCCGGCCTCGACGCACCGGCATTCGAGCGCGGTGTCGTGAGCGAGAAAAACGGCCGTTTCATGCTCGATGCGCTGACCGAAGGCGCGCGCCTGGTGACCGAAGGCAAGGCAGACGCCCTGTGCTTTGCGCCGCTCAACAAGGGCGCGCTCCGCGCCGGCGGCATGCATCATGAGGACGAGATGCGCTGGTTTGCCGAGTTGTTGCGCCACACCGGCAGTTGCGGTGAACTGAACGTGCTCGAAAATCTCTGGACTTCGCGGGTCACCTCGCACATCCCGTTGCGCGACGTCAGTGCACATCTCACTTCAGAGAAGGTTGCTGACGCGATCCAGATGATCACCGAAGCCCTGCGCGCCGCCGGCAAGGCTGCTCCGCGCGTTGCAGTGTGCGGCCTCAATCCGCACAACGGCGACAACGGCAACTACGGCGATGAAGAAGGCCGCATCATCGAACCGGGCGTAAAACTGGCGGCCTCACGTGGTTACATGGCAGACGGCCCCTTCTCGGCCGATACCGCCTTCGTGCGCGCAATCAAGACCGATGGCTCAGGCTATGACGGGGTGGTCACGATGTATCACGACCAGGGCCAGATCGCGATGAAGCTGATGGGCTTCGAGCGCGGCGTCACCGTGCAGGGCGGCCTGCCGATTCCGATCACCACGCCCGCGCACGGCACGGCTTACGACATCGCCGGCAAGGGCGTGGCGAACCCGACCGCGATGAAAAATGCATTCGAGATCGCCTGCCGGATGGGCGCCAGCCGGCGCATGACTTCAGAAGTGCCGGCCTGACAGCGTCTTCTGGAGCCACTCTTCAGGCTAAAGCCTTCAAGATTCGCTCCAGGAGCGCTTCCTGGCGCTATGTGCTGTGCAAATGCGCAGCCGCAGGGCGTTCTGTACGCGGCGCGGTGCGTTCATGTCGCGAGTCGCGCAGGCGATCCAGCACCTTGGTGCTGAGGCGCGCGTCGTGATTGCGCATTGCCGCGTAGGCAGCAGCGCCGTCCGAGGCGAGGATCGCCTCCACTACCGCGCCGTGCTCTTCGTGTGAGACCGCGAGGCGCCGCTCGGTACCGGCCTGCGCGTTGCGAAACGCGCTCAGGCGGTCGCGCAGGCCGCGCAGCATGCCGCTCAGCGTCTGGTTGTGGGTACCGGCACAGATCACGTCATGGAATTTCTTGTTGAGGGTCAGGTATTCGCCTTCGTCCTGACCCTTCACCAACGCTTCAGTTTGCTCGTGCAGGCGTTCGAGCTGCTTCTTTTCGACCACGCTCATGCGCTGTGCGGCCAGTTGCGCACACAGCGCCTCGAGTTCGCACTCGGCTTCGAGCATGTCGGCCAATTCCGCAATGCCGATGTTGGCGACCACGCCGCCATGCCGCGGGATCAGCTCGATCAGGCCTCGCGCGCCCATTTCGCGCAGCGCCTCGCGTACCGGCGTGCGTGATACCTGAAAGCGTTCGGCGAGCACTTTTTCCTCCAGCTTGCTGCCGGGTGCCAGGGTGCCGCCGATGATTTCTTCGGCGAGGATCTGGATGATGGTTGCGGCGATCGTGGGCATGGGAGAACCTGTCTGGGGTAGGGGCAGTCTCGGGCGGTCAAGGTACCTGGCAGGGCACGCTGCGACCGCCGAAATGGGCCGCGAGGCTAGCTAGCAGCATGTCGGTCTGTGCCGCGATCGACGCCGGTGAACGACCGGCGATGTGCGGCGTGAATACGGCGTTGCGGCAGGCGAGCAGTGCGGCCGGAATCGCCGGTTCGCCTTCGAAGACGTCGAGCCCGGCGCCCGCGATGGCGCCGGCTTGCAGCGCCGCAATCAGCGCCGCGGAGTTGACCACGCCGCCGCGTGAGATGTTGATCAGGAAGCCATCCGGCCCAAGCGCGCGCAGTACTTCGGCGTTGATCAAATGGTGCGTGGCGGCGCCGCCCGGGCAGGCGACCACCAGAAAATCGCTGTCGTGCGCCAGTTGTTCGACGCTGGCGCAATGGCGCCACGGCACATCGTTGTGCGGTGTGCGCGTGCTGTAGGCCACTTGCATCTCAAAGGCAGCGGCGCGCGCGGCGATCCTGGCGCCGATTCGGCCGAGACCGACGATGCCGAGGCGCGCGCCGTTGAGCGTGGGGCGCTCTGCGCGCGCCTGCTGCCATTCGCCGCGCCGCACCGCTGCGTCAAGCATGGTGAATCCGCGTGCCACCGCCAGCATCAGGCCCAATGCATGGTCGGCCACGGTGGCGTCATTGGCGCCGGGGGCATGCGTCACCACGATACCGCGCTGGCGCGCAGCGGCGATGTCGATATTTTCGTATCCGGCGCCAAACGCGCAGACGATTTCAAGCATGGGCAGGCGATCCATCTGCGCACTGCTGAGCCCGGTCGAGCCATTGGTAACCACCGCCCGGATGCCGGCTGATGCAAATCGCGCGATTGCATCAGCCGCCCCCGCGCCGGACAGCACGCGGGATTCGTAAGCATCCAGCAACGCAGCGCTGGCCAGCTCGGGAAGCGGGATCAACGCCAGGACGCGCGGCCGGTCGGCATCCGCTTGCATCGCGCGAACCCTTGTCGTCAGTCCGCCGCAGGCACGACGTTCTTGACCGCGCCCTTCCAGCCAGACTCGGTGATATCGAACACGATGTTGTCCGGCGACTTGTATTTGACTTCGTAATACACGTTCGGGCCGGTCTCCTTGCGGCCGGTCAGGTAGGAGCCGCCGGCGGCCTTGATCTTGGCGCCATCGGCTTCCACACTGTCGACCCACATGCCGAAATGGATGATACCTGCATAACCTTTGGGGAAGCCGCCTGGCACCGGTTCGTCCTTGAAATCAAGCAACGCCACGTTCACCACGCCGTCGGTCATGTAAACGCCGCGCTGTGCATTGCCCGCGCGCCACATGCCGAATGCCTCTTCAAAGAATTTAGCGGAGGCTTCCGGATCGGGAACCGAAAGGGCGATGTGCCGAAGTTTGGCCATGGGATGGTCCTTGGTAGATGAAGCTGGTGGGAGGGGCGGCGTGATTCGCGCCGGAAAGAAGGGGATCCAAAACAGGTTGAAGTTGACAAAATGTATTTCACATACTAGTATATGTATACATTGATGTCAATATGTATACATATAATTCATCTGCCAGCCATCCCAATCCGGGCCATGCTGGCCGTCGACCGGGTGAGAATCAGCAGATATTGGAGAACGCGTGATGCTTTGGTACGCACTGGCTACATATGAGAACAACGCTGGCGAGAAGCGTCCGGCCTGGGTGTTCGGTTCGGCGCTGTACGATGTGCAGCAGGCCGAGGCCGCGGTCGGCAACATGCTGCCCGATGCGTTGCGCGCCGGCGTTGGCCCCACCATTGCTGCATGGCAGACGGCCGGTGTGCCGACGGCAGCGTGCGCCGCGCGCGTGGCCGAGGCGATCGAACAAAAGGCCGTCACGCCGCTTGTTGCCGGCAGCTATCGCCTGTGCACTCCTTACCTGCCAACGCGCATTTTCGCCACTGCATCAAACTTTTACGAGCATGCGCGCGAAATGGGTACCAAGCTGGCCCCGCGCGCCGAGAGTTCTCCCTACATTTTCATCAAGGCCGACACCACCTTGGCCGACCCGGGCGCCAAGGTGGTTAAGCCGCGCGAAGTCGAGCGCCTCGATTGGGAGGTGGAACTCGGCGTCGTGATCGGTCAAGGCGGCCGGCACATCACGGCTGAGCAGGCGCTGGCGCACATTGCCGGCTACGTGGTGTTCAACGACATCTCCGCGCGCGACCTCACGCGCCGCAGCGACTATCCGTTCTCGCATGACTGGTTCCGCGGCAAGAGTTTCGACACTTTCGGCCCGATGGGCCCCTGGTTTGTGCCGCGCGATTGCCTTGGCGATCCGCAGCAAATGCACATGACGCTCGACGTCAACGGCGAGCGCATGCAGGATGGCAGCACCAGCGAGATGATTTTTAGCGTGGCCGAGCAGATCGCCTACCTTTCGCGCCTTCTCACGCTCAAGCCGGGCGACCTGATCGCCACCGGCACGCCGACCGGCGTCGGCATGGGGCGCGGCATCTACCTGAAACCCGGCGACGTGATGCGCGCGTCGATCGACGGCGTCGGCACGATCGAAAACCAGGTGGTGGCCGAGTAATGCCCGCAATCGACAAGGGGAGCGACATGACGCAATACCGCAAGATCAAGCCGCGCAAACTGGGCCATCTGGTGCTGGCAGTGCGTGACATTCACAAGTCGGCAGCCTTCTACACCGAGGTGCTCGGACTGGAAGTCTCGGATTGGATCAGCGACCAGATGTGCTTTTTGCGTTCTGGCGCCGACCACCACGACCTGGCGCTGGCGCAAATCCCGAAAGACTCGCCGGACATCGACGAGTTGCCGCGCTATTCGCGGCCGGGGCTCGAGCATTTCTCGTACCTTGTCGACGGTGTCGAAGAAATGGAGCAAGCCGCCGCGATGCTGCAGGTGCGCGGCATTGAAATCGTGCGCGGCATCGGCAAGCACGGACCAGGTCAGAACTGCTTCCTGGTTTTCAAGGACCCGGACGGCAACAACGTCGAGATTTACAGCGACATGCAGCAGATCGCACCCGACGAGCCACACGAGGCGCGCGTCTGGGAACGCAACGTCGAGTCTTTCGACCAGTGGCGCTTTGCCCGTTTCGTGGTGCCACCGCCGCCGGCGATGGTGAAGGAAAAACAGGGTGTAAAAAGCTAGTGCGAGCGCAGACACATTGAACATGGACTTTGACTGGAGCCCTCTGATGAAACGTCTTATCCGATTCCTGCCCACCATGCTGCTGGCAGCATTGCTGATGGAGATTCCCCTTGCCTGGGCGCAGGACTGGCCGCAGCGCCCGTTGAAGGTGATCGTGCCGTACGCACCCGGAGGTAACACCGACGCGATTGCACGCATCACCGCTGAACGCCTGACAACGGCATTGGGCCAGCAAGTCGTGGTCGAAAATCGCGCCGGGGCCGGTGGCGCGACGGCGGCCGATTTCGTCGCCAAATCGCTCCCCGACGGCTACACGCTGTTTGTGGCGGCCTTGTCGCAGTTCGGTCCGGTACCGCTGACGCAAAAAGTCAATTACGACCCGCTCAAGGATTTCACCCCGATTGCCAATATCGGCGCCAACGGTTTCGTGATCGCCGTCAACCCTGCGCTGCCGGTGAAAGATCTCAAGGAGTTTGTCGACTACGTCAAGGCACGGCCGGGCAAGCTCAACTACGGTTCGGGCGGCACCGGCAGCCTGACACACCTTGCGGCGTTGCTGTTTCTGAATCGCGCCGGGATGGAGATGGTCCATGTGCCCTACAAGGGCGGTGCCCCGGCGCTCGCCGACACCCTGTCGGGCCAAGTGCAGATGTACGCCGGCAGCCCCTCCGAACTGCTGCAGCATGCGGCGGCCGGCAAGATCAAGCTGCTCGGCATCACCAGCGAGCGGCGCAACGCGCAGTTGCCCAACGTGCCGGCGATTGCCGAGGTGTATCCGAACTTCAAGGCGATGACCTGGAACGGGCTACTTGCGCCGGCCGGCCTGCCCGCCCCGATTACCAGTCGCGTTGCCGGTGAAATGCAGAAGCTCATGAAGGACGCGGCATTTCTCGATCGCCTCGCCAAGCTGGGCCTCGATCCGGTGCCGACGACGCCCGCTTCGTTTGCGGCTGACATCCGCAATGAATACGGGATGTGGCGCGACCTGATCAAGTCGACCGGTGTGGTGGTTGACTGAGGATGCCTGGGGCCGAGCCGGTGCACAGTGCCGCGGCGTTTCCGGGGCTGTCCGACGCGGCGCGCGCGCGCCTGCAAGAGATCGGCCCACACTGGGCCGATGACATCGTCGCCCACCGCAAGGTGGTGCTGGAGGTCTACACGCCTTTGCTGGCAGCGGTTGACGCCGCCGGCATTGAGGTCACGCGCGAACTGGCCTATGGCGGGCACGCGCGCCATAGGCTCGACGTGTACCGACATCCCGACGCCACCGGCGCACCGGTGGTCGTGTTCGTGCACGGCGGCGCATTCCTGCGCGGCAACAAGGACGCAACCGCACAAATCTATGGCAACCTGCCGCGCTACTTTGCCCGCCACGGTTGCATCGGCGTGAACATGGAATACCGGCTCGCGCCGGAAGCCGCGTATCCGGCAGGCTCCGATGATGTCGCGCAGGCAGTGGGCTGGGTGCGCCGCAACGTGCAGCAGTATGGGGGCGATCCGGCAAACATCATCCTGATCGGCCATTCCGCCGGGGGCGCACATGCCGCTGCCTACGTGTGCGATCCGGCGGCACGGCCGGCGCACGGTCATGGCATCGCGGGCTTGGTCCTGATCAGCGCGCGGCTGCGCGCAGATGCGCGGCCCGACAATCCCAATGCAGCCGGGGTGCGCGCTTATTACGGAGACGATGAGGCGCTTTACGAGGTGCGCTCGGTCGTCACCCATGCGGCGCAAATGGATGTGCCCTTGTTCCTCGCCGTCGCTGAATACGAGAACCCGGGGCTTGACGTGTATGCGGCCGAAATGCTGTATCGCGTGAGCCTGGCCAAACGGCGCAGTCCGCGCTTCGTGCGCCTGGCACACCACAACCACACCTCGATCGTGGCGCACTTCGATACCGTCGAAGACCGTCTCGGTCGCGAGATCCTCGACTTCATCGCGCGCCGGGCCTGACTGCGTGCACTGCCGTAGAGCGGCTTACACGCCCCAGAGCACGTCGGCGTCCTTGGCGTGGGCGCGCTCGAGCATGTCGATGAAGGGCCAGAGCCGCGCCTTGAGCGAGACAAAGGTCGCGGCGCGCTCCGGTTCCTGGCGCTCGTAGGGAATCGGCTCTTCGCCGTGGGCCGTGATCGCGGCCTTGAGCTTCGCGATGCAGGCCGGGGCTTCGTCAGCGGTGATCACGCCGCGTTCGCCGCGCTCCTTGCCGATCAGCTCGAGTACCTGATTGGCATTCGCGTCGAGCATGGTGATGCTCGCAGAGACCTTGGAAGTGAAGGTGAGCGCCATGGCAGAAGTCTAGACCCTTGACGCCAGACCCTGCTTCAACCGTGCGATGCCGTCGGCGAGGCGCTCTTCGCTGGAGGCGAAACACCAGCGCACAAAACCTTCACCTTCCGGCCCGAAAGCGGCTCCAGGAGCCAATCCCAGGCCGGTGGTTTCGATCAGGTGTTTGCAAAAGGCCAGGCCGTCGGTCATGCCGCGCACGCGGAAGAACGCGTACAGCGCACCGGGTGGTGCCACTGCCTCGATGCCGTCAATCTGTGCCAGCTCCCGATGCAGGAAGGTGCTTGCCGTTTTCAGGCGCGCGACAAAGCGTTGCGTGGTGCTCTCGCCCTGGGTGACGGCGGCTACACCGGCACGCTGCACGAACATCTGCGCGCAGGAGGTGTTGTATTCGATGATTTTGCCCAGGTCCTTGAGCAGGGACGTTGGCGCAGTGATCCAGCCGAGGCGCCAGCCGGTCATCAGCCAGGCCTTGGAAAACGTGTTGGTCGACACCACGCGTTCGTCGCGTGCCGCGATGTCGAGGAACGACGGCGCAACCTGACCGTTGAACACGATGCGCTCGTAGGCGTCGTCGGCGAGGATCCAGATGCCGTGCTTGCGGCAGTGACCGAGGATTACCTGCTGTTCGGCACGCGTCAGGGTCCAGCCGGTCGGATTGTTGGGCGAGTTGAGTACGACCAGGCGCGTGGCCGGCGTGAGGGCCGTGAGCAATTTCTCCAGGTCGAGGGCCCAGCCGCGCTGCGCGTCGAAGTCGAGTGCAACGGTTTCCACCGATGCCGACATGATGCGTGGGCCTTCAACCAGGTTGGGCCACACCGGCGTGACCACGACGACCCGGTCGCCCGGCGAGATCAGGGTCTGAAAACACATCATCAGGGCGCTGATGCCCGAGTTGGTCACGGCGATGTTCTCTGCTGAGCAAGCGCCATGCAGTCCTGCCGTGTACTCGCCCAAGGCGCTGCGCAATTCGGGGATGCCGAAGCTGTGGGTGTAAAACGTTTCGCCGGCCTGCAGGGAGGCGACTGCGGCATCGCGAATGAACTGCGGGGTCACTTCGTCGGGCTCGCCGAACCAGAACGGCAATACCCCGGCGCGGCCCATGCCGGCGTTGGCGACCTCGCGGATCTTGGATTGCCTGAGGGCACGCGCGCCTTCGCGCGCGAAGGAGGCGTTCAGGTTTTGCGGCACAATGTCGGCTGTCAGTTTCATTGCGCCCATTTTAAGAGATGCACAGCACCGACGGTCAGGAAATCGAAATTAAGCTGGCCTGTGGTGTCAGCCACGCGATGGCATTGCGCAAGCACGTGGTGTTGGAGCACCCGGTACACGGCGTGCCTTCTACCAGCAAGAAACTGGTCAACATCTACTTCGATACGGCTGACTACGCGCTCAGACGCCAACGCATTGCCTTGCGCCTGCGGCGCATTGACCGGCACTGGGTGCAGACGGTCAAGGCGTCCGTCGACGACGCCGAGGGCAAGGGCGACGGCATTTCGATCCGGCGCGAATGGGAGATGGCTGTCGCAGGGCAATCGCTGGAACTGGACAAGTTCAATGACACCCCGCTCAAGGCCGCGCTCAAGGCTGCCGGCGGATCGGACGCGCTGTTGCCGCTGTTTCGCGTGGAATTCATGCGTGATGCCTGGCTGGTCAAGCCGTTTCCGCGCTACGCGCCGGACTTCATTGCCGAGATTGCCTTCGACCGTGGCCGGATCCTGGCCGGGACCCGGACCGACCGCATCAGCGAGATCGAGATCGAACTCAAGCACGGCCACATTCGCGAGCTTGAATACCTGGCCCACGTGCTCATGCGCGACCTGAAAATCAAGGAAGAGCCGCGCAGCAAGGCCAAGCGCGGCTACACGCTCCTCAAGCTCGCCTGAAGCCCAGCCGACGGAGGCGAGTCGCTACGCGGCGATGCGCGAGCCCTTGGGCAGGTTGGCCGCAAGGAACTCCATCTGGTCGGCAAGGATGCGGCGGTTGCGCAGGATCATGTCTTCCCACAGGCTCGGCGTGTAGGGCGCGTAAATCAGCGGCATGTGCGCTTCATGCGGCAGTTTGGCCCCCTTTTTCTGGTTGCATGGGCGGCAGCTTGCCACCACGTTCATCCAGGTATCGCGCCCGCCGCGCGACAGCGGCACGATATGCTCGCGCTCCAGGTCATGCGGGTGGTGGTGATCGCCGCAGTAGCCGCAGGTGTTGCGGTCGCGCCGGAACAGCTTGTCGTTGGTGAGCAGGGGGACGATGTCAAACGGGTTGACCTTGCCGAAGCCGGACACACCGAATATCGAATTGACGGTGAGCTCGGAGCGGCGCCCCGAGGCGGCATTGGTGCCGCCGTGCAACGTGGCGATCGGCTGGCCCGCCTCCCACGTCACCTCGCCTGCGGCGTAATGCAATGCCGCTTCTTCGACAGACAGCCAAGCTTGGGGAATCCCGTTACCGGCCAGCTTGAGGATGTGAATCACACCGTACCTCCCGACGTGCACCTGAAAGGGCTCAATTATCAGAACTTTTGATCCTGCTCTTGAAGCGTTACATTAACATTGAACCGGTTGGAATAAAAGAGCTTTGTCCGGGACGCTTGGCCGCAAAGGGCGGCCCACCAAGGCTCTTGGGTCGTGAATGCTTGCAAAGCCGCTTGCACCAACGGTTTTGGAGTTGCCTTCGATTCCGGGTGGACGTTGTGTCATGGTTTCGCCGAGGCGGCTGCCCGCGCCCACCACGTTGCGCCGGCAAACCCATTACATTTACATTAACGCGCGACCCCGACACCAGGTTCACCATGCCCTACCAATCCATTTTTCGTCCCGGTTTATTTGCCGGCCAATCGATTCTCGTGACCGGCGGCGGCTCCGGTATCGGACGCTGTACCGCGCACGAACTGGTGGCGCTCGGCGCGCGCGTCGCACTGGTCGGGCGCAAGCGCGAGAAGCTCGAATCGGTGCAGCGTGAAATCGCCGACGTCGGCGGCGACGCGACAATCCATGTTTGCGACATTCGCGAGGAAGACGTGGTCAAGGCCACCGTGGCCGAGGTGCTGGCGGCGCATGGCCGCATCGACGGCCTGGTCAACAACGCCGGCGGGCAGTTTCCCGCGCCCCTCAAGGACATCTCGGGGAAGGGCTGGGACGCGGTGGTGCGCAACAACCTGACCGGGTGTTTCCTGATGAGCCGCGAAGTCTACAACCAGTGGATGGCAGTCCACGGAGGTGCCATCGTCAACATGCTTGCCGACATCTGGATGGGCATGCCCGGCATGGGGCACTCCGGGGCTTCGCGCGGCGGCATCCTCAACTTCACCGAGACGGCGGCGATTGAATGGGCGCCGGTACGCATCAATGCGGTGGCGCCCGGTCTGATTGCGTCCAGTGGGCTCGATACCTACGATGAGCTGTTCCAGAAATCGATCCGCGAGCGCTACAAACAG
This sequence comes from Burkholderiales bacterium, assembly GCA_947473125.1. Taxonomy (GTDB): domain Bacteria; phylum Pseudomonadota; class Gammaproteobacteria; order Burkholderiales; family JAEUOS01; genus CANJDH01. Next base: position 32,016 of record CANJDH010000011.1, on the reverse strand, counting down.
ATTCCCGCCGGGCGCTACGGTACCGAGAGCGAAGTGGCGGCAGCGATCGTGTTCCTGCTGTCGCCCGCCGCCGGCTTCATCTCGGGCGTCGCCCTGCGCATGGACGGCGCGGTGCCGCACGCCAAGCGCATCTGGCCGCATACCGGCAATGGCGGCAAGACAGTGCCCTTTGACGGCTTTCACCTGGCAGCCTTTCCCAAGGTGCTCCAAGGACTCGCCGACAACTAAGGCATCAGCGGCACACCGGGAAAATTTTCCAACGCATTACCTCCACATGGAGACGCCATGCAGTTCACGCAGGAACATGAAGAGATACGGCGCACCCTGAAGCGCTTCATCGACAAGGAAATCAACCCCTATGTCGATGAATGGGAAGACAAGGAAATGTTTCCCGCCCATCAGGTGTTCAAGGGCCTCGGGGACCTGGGGCTGCTGGGCCTGACCAAGCCGGTCGAATACGGCGGCGCGGGTCTGGATTACTCCTACGGCGTGGTGATGGCCGAGGCGCTCGGCCACGTTGACTGCGGCGGCGTGCCAATGGCGATCGGGGTGCAGACCGATATGGCCACCCCGGCGCTGGCGCGCTTCGGTGCCCACGAGCTCAAGGAGGAATTCCTCAAGCCCGCGATTGCCGGCGACTACGTGGCCTGCATCGGCGTATCCGAGCCGGGCGCCGGTTCCGACGTGGCGTCGATCAAGACCGCGGCGAAGAAGGACGGTGACGACTACATCATCAACGGCGGCAAGATGTGGATCACCAACTCGCTGCAGGCCGACTGGATGTGCCTGTTGGCCAATACTTCAGAGGGCGCGCCGCACAAGAACAAAACCTTGATCATTGTGCCGATGAAAACCAAGGGGATCACCGTCGCCAAAAAGCTCCGCAAGATCGGCAACATGTCGTCCGATACCGGCCTGATCCATTTCGATGACGTACGCGTGCCGCAACGCTACCGCATTGGTGAAGAAGGCATGGGCTTCACCTACCAGATGATGCAATTCCAGGAAGAGCGCCTTTGGGCGGCGGCGCGCACCACCGGCGGCATGGAGCGCATCCTCAACGAAACCATCGACTACGTGCGCGAGCGCAAGATGTTCGGCCAGACCGTGCTCGATTTTCAGGTGGTGCAACACAAGCTGGCCGAAGTCAAGACCGAAATTGAAACCCTGCGGGCACTCACCTACCGGGCTACCGACCTGTATGTCAATGGCGAAGACGTCACGGAGCTGGCGTCGATGGCCAAACTCAAGGCCGGGCGCATGTCGCGCTTCATCACCGATGCGCTGCTGCAGTACTGGGGCGGCATGGGCTACACCTGGGAGAACCACATTTCGCGCGCCTTCCGTGACGGGCGCCTGGGGTCGATCGGCGGCGGCGCCGACGAAGTCATGCTCGGCATCATCAGCAAACGCATGGGCATCCTGGGCGCAAAGTGAATACCAGACGTGTGAGGCAGTAAGGGGTGCACAGGAGATGAGCGGCGTTCCCTCACCCTACCTGGCGGCGGAACACGAAGCCTTTCGAGACACCGTGAGGCGTTTCGTGCGCGACGAGATCGCCCCGCACGTCAACGAATGGGACGAAGCCGAGACCTTTCCACGCGAGCTCTACCAGCGCGCCTCCGCAGTCGGCCTGCTCGGCCTGGGCTTCGACGAGCAATATGGCGGCGTCGATGCCGACGCATTTTTTCACCTGATTCTTGCCGAGGAAGTGTCGCAGGCCGGTTGCGGCGGTTTGTTTGCCAGCCTGTTTTCGCATGGCATCGGCGCACCGCCGATTGCCAAGTTTGGCAGCAAGGAGTTGAAGCAGCGCGTGCTCCCGTCGATACTCTCCGGCGACAAGATCAGTGCGCTGGCGATTACCGAACCCTCGGGAGGCTCCGATGTCGCCGCGTTGAAAACGACGGCGCGCCTCGACGGCGGGGAATACGTCGTGAACGGCTCGAAAATGTTCATCACCTCGGGCATGCGCGCGGATTTTTATTCAGTGGCGGTGCGCACCGGTGGGCCGGGGGCAGGCGGCGTGTCCCTGTTGTTGATCGAGCGCGACCGGCCGGGCTTTACGCGCACGCCGCTCAAGAAAATGGGCTGGTGGGCCTCCGACACGGCAGCCCTGTATTTTGAGGACGTCCGCGTACCGGTGGCCAACCTGATCGGCGAGGAAGGACGTGGCTTCAAGGCCATCATGACCAACTTCAACATGGAGCGCCTGACCATGGCGGCGGCTGCACTGGGCGCGGCGCATGCCTGCCTGGAAGACGCCGTGGCCTGGGCGCGCGAGCGCCACACTTTCGGCAAACCCCTGATCGAAAGCCAGGTGATCCGCCACAAGCTGGTCGACATGCAGATGAAGATCGACGCCGCCTCGGCCTACCTGTACGACGCCGCGTGGCGCGTCGAGCAGGGCCAGGGCGATGCGGCGCAGCTGGCCATGCTGAAGAACTGCGCGACCCAGGCGATGCAGTTTTGTGCCGACCAGGCAGTGCAGATCCTGGGCGGTAGCGGCTTCATGCGCGGGACCCGCGTCGAGCGTATCTACCGCGAGGTCAAGGTCATGATGATCGGCGGCGGCGCCGAGGAGATCATGAAGGACCTGGCCGCGCGCCAGATGGGTTGGTGACGCGGATTGCCCACGCCGCCGCAGGTGCGATCGGGGACTTGATCTGGCGCAAAGCCGCGCCAGGGCGGCATGGCTAGAATAGAATACGAGCAAACAAGCCATTCGCAATCCATCCAAACTGGAGACACGCATGAAAATCCTGATTGCCGCTGACGGCAGCAAATTTACCCTGCACGCCGTGAACTACCTGATCACCCATATCGAGCAGTTTCGCGACGCGGAGCTGATGCTGATCACGGTGCATGCGCCGATCCCCGGGCGCGCGGCTGCCTATCTTGACCGCGATACCGTCAAGGATTACTACCGCGACGAGTGCGAGAAGGCGCTCAAGCCAGCGCAACGCGCGCTGGGCAAAGCGGGCCTGTCGTATAAGGACACCTACAAGGTCGGCGACCCGGGAGACGAGATTTCAACACTGGCGACCAAGGGCAAGTTCGACATGGTCATCATGGGTTCGCACGGCCACGGCCTGTTCGGCAACCTCGTGCTCGGCTCGGTGGCCACCAAAGTGCTGGCTGGCTGCAAGGTCCCGGTGCTGGTGATTCGCTGACCGGCGCATGCCGAATGCGCAGCCGAAAGGGGAGTTTCCGCACCCGCAGGTGAGAGTGGTGTTGAAAAAGCTTTTCGAGGAGGACATCGCGTTCCAGCGTACCCTGGGCATGCGCATCGTCTCGTTCGACCCGGACAGGCCGAGCATGCGCTTTGACATGCAACCGGGCTTGATCGGGCACCCGGTGCGCAAGGTGCTGCATGGCGGCGTGATTGCAGCCGCGCTCGATGCCGCAGCCGGCCTCGCCGCACTGCTCGCCATGATGAAAAAGCACCAGGACGAACCCCATGAAGCACAACTGGCGCGTTTCATGAAGATCGGCACCATCGACTTGCGCACCGACTATCTGCAACCGGGGCGCGGCGCCTATTTTGTGGCCTCCGCCTGGGTACTGCGTGCCGGTGGTAAAGTGGTCAGCGTGCGCATGGAACTCGAAAACGACAGCCGTGAACTGATTGCCTCAGGGTCTGCAGCCTTTATTGTCGGCTGAAGCCTTGTTACTATTGACTATCGGATAACCAGGGGAATCGAAATGGACTATCAGGAACAACTGCCGCGCAAGCGCGTGGCACGCAAAGACATGATGAAGCGCGTGGCGCGTTTCTCCAAGCTCAAGGGCTTTGACGGCGGCCTCCCCGACAGCAACATGCCCGGATGCGAGCGTACCTTGTTCAACGTGATCGGATTTCAGCCGCCCAAGGGCGAAAAAGATGGCATGCAGTCGCCGGTCGGTGCGGATGCCGCGCGCATGGCGGCGATCAAGATATCCGAAGGCTTCAACCTCGGCTATTGCAAGGCGCTGCCCGGCAAGGGGCCGATGCTGCACAACCACGACACCAATGAGACCTTCATCGCCATGACGGGCATGTGGCGCGCCAGCTGGGAAAACGAGAAAGGCAAGCTCGAGCACGTTGACTTGAAGCCGCTTGACGTCATCTCGTTTCCGTCCGGTGCGTCGCGCCGTTTCATGAACGTTACCAAGGGTCCCAAGAACAAGGAGTCGGTCCTGATGTTTGTGATTGGCGGCGACGCACCGCGTGCCGAGTTCACGCGCGAGTCGATGTCACAACTGGGTGACGCAGGCGTGTGGCCGGCAAAGGCGACGCCGGCGCGCAAGGCGGCAAAAAAGTAGCTCAGTAAATCGTTACGCCGCTGTCGACCGGCATGATCTGGCCGGTCATGGCGCGCGATTCGTCCGACGCCAGGTAGAGCGCAGCATTGGCGATGTCTTCGGGTTCAATCTGGCCCAGCAGGTGCGACTCGGCCAGCTTGTTCACGGCCGGGTTGGCCTTGACCAGTTTCTTGAGGCGCTCGGTCATGGTGGCGGAGGGCGCAATCGCGTTCACCCGCACCCGCTGTGCCGCAAATTCGACCGCCAGCGAGCGCGTCAGTGCCGCCACGCCACCCTTGGCTGCGGTGTAGCAGTCGCGCCCCGACACGCCCATCAAGGCCATGTTGGAAGTCATGTTGATGACGGCGCCACCGCCAGACTGGATGATCGCGGGAATGCCGTAGCGGCAGCCCAGAAAGGTGCCGAACAAGTCGAGCTTGATCACCCGCCAGAACTCCTCGACCGGCACATCGACAACGTTGTTGTCCTGCGGCGTCGAACCGCCGGCATTGTTGTGCAGCACGTCGAGGCGGCCGAATTTGTCCAGCGTCGCGCGGATTGCGGCGCTGATGCTGGCCTCATCGGTGACGTCGGTATGGATTGCGATGGCGCCGTGGCCCGCCAGGTGCGCGGTTTCCTCGGCGGCAGCGGTCGAGATGTCGGCGATCGCCACGCGCGCGCCTTCGCGCGCAAACAGGATCGCCGTGGCGCGGCCGATGCCGGCTGCCGCACCGGTGATGAATGCCACTTTGCCGTCAAGCCGTGCCATAAGCGTCCTTTGCAGTGTCGAGCAGGTGTTGCGCTACGATCGTTGGTGGGTGCGGATCCTGACAGGAATCGCCCTGAAACCATTGGTGGACCAGGGTTTCAGGATTGGTTCTGCCATGGCCTCGAGGGTGGCCAGCCCGTGACGAGGCTCCCCGAGGGGCCGTGCCGGCCGTCGGCAACAAAGGGCAAGCGCACGGCCCCTCCGGCCATGCGCCTATTTGGGAGCGTCGCGCAATTCGCGCCGCAGGATCTTGCCCACCGGCGTCTTGGGCAGTTCGGTACGGAACTCGACCACGCGCGGCACCTTGTAACCGGTGAGGTTGGCCTTGCAGTGCTCGATGACCTGCTCCTTGGTGAGGTTCGGGTCTTTCTTGACCACCACCACTTTGACCGCTTCGCCCGATTTTTCATCCGGCACGCCCACTGATGCACATTCGAGCACCCCCGGACAGGTGGCGACCACGCCTTCGATTTCATTGGGATAGACGTTGAAGCCCGACACCAGGATCATGTCTTTCTTGCGATCGGTAATGAAGACGAAGCCTCTGTCATCCATGTGGCCGACGTCACCGGTCAACAGCCAGCCATCCCTGATGACTTTGGCGGTTTCCTCGGGCTTTTGCCAGTACCCCTTCATCACCTGCGGACCCTTGATGCAGATTTCACCAGTGCACGTCTCGATGTTGCCCTGACCGGACCAGCGCGGCAGTTCCACGAAGTCGTCATTGCGGATCGAAAAGTCGGTGGATGGCAGCGGCAGGCCGATCGAGCCGTTCCAGGGGGAGTTCATCGGATTGATCGATGCGCCGGGGGAGGTTTCGGTCAGGCCATAGGCTTCGGTGAGCGACTTGCCGGTGACCTGCTGCCATTTGTCCGCAACCGCCTTTTGCACGGCAGCCCCGCCACCGAGCACCACCTTGACCGGGGAGAAGTCGAGGGTCTCAAAGCCGGGGGTGTTGAGCAGGCCGTTGAACAGCGTGTTGACGCCGGTGAGAATTGTCCAGCGCCACTTTTTCAACTCCTCGATGAAGGCGGGCAGGTCGCGCGGATTGGTGATCAGCACGTTGACGGCGCCCCACTTCATGAACGACAGAGTCGCCGTCAGGCAGAAAATGTGGTACATCGGCAGCGGCGAGACCACCACTTCCTTGCCTTCGACAAAATCGGTAGACGTCCATGCGCCCGACTGGTGCAGGTTGGCGACGATGTTGCGATGGGTGAGCATTGCCCCTTTGGAAAGCCCGGTGGTGCCGCCGGTGTACTGCAGGAACGCCAGGTCGTCCAGACCCATCTCGACCGGCTTCATGGTGGCCGCCGCACCGCGCGCCAGCGACGAGCGCATGGTCATGGCGCCGTCAATGCGCCAATCGGGCACCATTTTCTTGACCTTCTTGATCACGAAATTGACGATCCAGCGCTTGGGCACCGGCAGCATGTCGCCGATTTGCGTGGTGATGACATGCTCGACGGGCGTCGCCTTGATTACTTGCTCGAGCGTGGTGGCGAAGTTTTCAACGATGACGATCGCCTTGGCGCCCGAGTCCTTGAGCTGGTGTTCGAGTTCGCGCGGGGTGTACAGCGGATTGACGTTGACGACGATCATGCCGGCACGCAATACACCGAAAATGGCGATCGGGTACTGCAACAGGTTCGGCATCATGATGGCGACACGGTCGCCCTTGGTCAATCCCGGCAGCGATTGCAGGAAGGCGGCAAAATCGCGCGTTTTCTGCTCCAGTTCCGCGTAGCTGATGGTGCAACCGAGATTCGAGTAGGCCGGCAAGTCCTTGAATTTCTCGCAGCAATTCTCGAACAGCTGCTTGATCGAGGAGTAGGCGCTGTAATCGATTTCAGCAGGAACGCCTTTCGGGTAGTGCTTGAGCCATACCTTGTCCGTCATGCTTTGTCTCCGTTTGATTTGTCTTGTGGCAGCACTGTTGCACGACCCTTCAACGGGCCCTGTGCGGCAACGCGTGTTTCACCATTTGCGCGATGTACTCCCCGCGCTTGCCACAATACTTTAGCGTAGTTTCGGATCCCCCGAGAACGGCTTGTCGGTGCCCGCAAACAGACGGTCCATGAAGGCGGTTTCGCGTCGTACGATGATGCCGAGGAACTCGTCCACACCGCGCATTTCCCTGCAGTGCATGAAGCCTTGTTCCAGAAACTGCTGCAGGCCGGACAGCCCGGCTAAACGCGCCGGTCCGCGCATCAGTTTGAGCGTCGCCAGGAGCATCGGCACGCGCGTGAGCCCATCGAGGGTGCGCCCGATCTGATCGGTGAGCCAAATCTGGCGTGCGCGCTGCTCGGGCGTTGATGCCGTGCGGTAGGCCCTGGCGTAGCTTGATTCGGTGACCGCGCCCGGGCCGTGTGCGATGGCAACTTTCGAATCGAGCTCCTCGGACAGCTCATCGAGTTCAATCGCACCGCCAATGGTGGCCAGCGCCGCCTCGGGAAGCAGCACCATCATTTTCGGCAGGATGCGTTCCACATCCGCGTCGCGCTGCGAAAAATCGCGCGCGCCATACAGCTCTTCAAGGAAAAACAGCGCCGCTCCGCGATAGCGCGGGCTGGCCAGCAAATCCGCGTAGGTGTCGGAGAGGCGCGCTGCCTGCCAGGCCTTGAGCTCGAGCACACAGGCGCGCAACTGCGGCTCGGCCGCGTAGGCGGCGCGCAATTGCATCACGCCGGCGAGGTGGCGGCGCAGCCGCTCCGCGGTGCTTTCCTGTTTGGGATCAGTATGCGCGGACGCGCTCAACAGAGAACCCGACTGCGCCGTGCGACACGGAGCCGACAGACGGCATCAAGCGGTGCGGCGCACATGCGCTTCACTGGGTGCTGCCGCCGCCGGCGTTGGGACTGAATTCCTCCCAGTCGTAGGACTCGCCGCCCGACACCGCGCGCCCGCTGGTGTCAAACGAAACCGTGATGCGGATTTTGCGCGGATGACCGTCGGAAAGTGCGGCGTAGTCCCACAGCTCGCCGCCGCTGCGCACCGGAAAGATCGCGCCAGGGCGGCCCAGCAGCTTGCGCACGTCGTCGCGCGACGCCTGCCCGTAGGCGATCTTTGCGGTGTTGGCGACCGTCAGCACCTGATCGATTGCGACCAGCTTGCCGGCGGCATTGAAGCGCACCATGAAGGTATGGCGCCCGGCCGGACCGCGTGGGTACTCCCAGGATTCGGCGACCGCCGCCGCATTGCCGCCTGCGGTGCCGCCCTTGTGCGTGGCCGCAGGCTCTCCCATCAGTTGGCGTACCTCGGCCTGCGTGGCGGCACCCGGCACCAGCGAATTGCCGCTGTAAGAGGCGCAGCCGGTCAGCACCAGACCCAACAACAGGCCCGAGAGACGCGATATTAGTGCTTTCATGATATGTCCTTTCAGTGGGGCAGTAAGGCAGTAACAGCACCGGCGTCGCCCTTATTCCTCCCGCCGGTATGATACGCGGATGCTCGCCATCGGGATCGTCGTGATTGCCGGCGCCGTCATCTGGATCGCCGGTGCGGGCGCGCTGTTGCTTCTCATTGCCGGCCTGGTCGGCGCAACGTTTGTGCTCTCTGCCGCATTTGGGTGCGAGCGCCAACCCGGCACGCAGCTTGACCCTGCGGGTCGCGCCATGCTCTGGCTGGGTGAGTTGGCGGCGGCCTGGTCGGTGTTCCTGTTCTGGATGCCGCTCGAGCGTTGGTGCATGCAGCGCGACTTCGCCGGCGCGCGCGTGGGCGAGACCCCGGTATTGCTGATTCACGGCTACATCAACAACGCCGGTTCGATGTGGCGCCTCTGGCAAGCCTTGCGCAACCGGGGCGTCGATGTCCACACGCTCAATCTGGAACCGGTGTATGCAGACATCGAGGCCTACGTGCCATTGATCGAATCGCGTGTCAAAGCGATCTGCGCCCTGACGGGGGCGGATCGGGTGACCTTGGTATGCCACAGCATGGGAGGCCTGGCGGCACGCGCCTACCTGCGTCACTGCCAGCGCACCGGCCTCGATGCGGCATTGTGCAAGGTGGTGACCCTGGGTACGCCGCATCACGGCACCGCCCTGGCGCGATTCGAATGGAGTGCGAATGGCAGGCAGATGGTGCCGGGCAACCCGTGGCTGGAGCGCCTCGGCGCGGACGAACGCGGGGCGTGGCCGTGCCCGATGGTGTCGATCTATTCGCTCGACGACAACGTCGTGGTACCCCAGCGCACGGCGCACCTCGACGGCGCGCGCAACGTCGAGGTGGCCGGCATCGGCCACATCAGCCTGCCGCTGTCGAGGCGCGTGATCGAACTGGTCCTACCGGAGGTCGAGGGACCATCTCGCACCGGGCCTTGAAATGCCATGTGATTTCTGGCAACCCGACGGTTTGTCGCTCGATGAGCTCCTGAAGCTTGCCGGACGGGCGATGTATTCAGACAAGGTCAAGCGCCAGGGGCGCGGCGCGCGCTCACCCGTCAAGCCCTGAAAAAAAGGGGGCAATGCCCCCTTTGTCGGTGCTTTCGCGTTGCCTTTTGATTGGCTGCCGGTTTGCCGGATCCGGCAGCCCCAGTTGTGGCGTCAGGCGCGCAGGCTGGTGTCCTTGAGGGGCAGGTTGCGCAGGCGCTTGCCGGTCGCGTTGAAGATGGCGTTGAGAACTGCCGGCGCGGCCACCGCAATGGTTGGCTCGCCGACGCCGCCCCAGAAGTCGCCCGACGGCATGACGATGGTTTCCACCTTCGGCATTTCGCTGATCTTGAGTGGCTGGTAGGTGTGGAAGTTGGTCTGCTCGATCGCGCCGTCTTTCACCGTGCATTCCTGATACAGCATCGCACCGAGGCCGTAGACGAAGGATCCTTCCACCTGCATGGCGATCTGCTTGGGATTGACCGCATTGCCCGGGTCGGTGGCCGCGACGATGCGCTTGATCTTGAGCTTGCCGTCGGCGGCGACCGACACTTCGGCGCATGCCGCAATGTAGGAGCCGAAGCAGTAAAACGCCGCGAGGCCGCGTCCGCTGCCCTTGGGCAGCGGCTTGCCCCAGCCGCCCTGGTCGGCCGCGGCCTTGAGCACTGCCCACCCTTTCGGGTTCTTGGCCATCAGCTTCTGGCGCAACGCCAGCGCATCCTGGTTGGTGGCGTGGGCCACCTCATCGACAAAGCACTCCATGTAGATCGCGTTCTGGTTGGCATTCACGCCGCGCCAGAATCCCGGAGGCACGTGGGTGTTGCGCATGGCATGGTCGATCATCAGGTTGTCGAACGCATAGCTGATGGCGTGGTCCGGGAACTTGTCGTGACCCACTGGCAACAGGCCCTGGAATTGCAGCAGGTCGGCGCCGTTGACCATCAACGTCGGCAACACCGACGCGAGGATCGACTGGCCGGAAATGCGCATGTGCAGTCCGGTGACATTGCCCTGCGCATCGACACCCGCCGTCATCTTGCATTGCGTCACCGGGTGGTAGGCGCCGTGCAGCATGTCTTCCTCGCGCGACCAGAGCAGCTTGACCGGGGTGCCGGGCATCTGCTTGGCGATGCTGACCGTCTGGCGCACGTAGTCGTGGAACGCGCCGCGCCGGCCGAAGCCGCCGCCCAGGTTGATCTTGTACACGTCGCACTTGTTCTGCGGCAAGCCCGCTGCAGCGGCGCAGGCGGCCAGCGCCGCGTCGGCATTCTGGGTCGGGCACCAGACTTCGCACTTGTCGGCGGTCCAGAGCGCGGTGGCGTTCATCGGCTCCATCGTCGCGTGATTCTGGAACGGGTAGCTGTAGGTGGCTTCGATCTTCCTGGCGGCGCCGGCGATCGCGCCGGCGGCATCACCGACCTTGTTGCCGACAAAGGCATCGACGGCGTCGAGGCCGGCTTTGTTGTTTGCGGCAATCGAGGCGCTGCTCACCGCGGCATTGGCGCCGTTGTCCCAGGTGATGGGCAGTGCATCAAGGGCTGTCTTGGCATGCCACCAGGTGTCGGCAACCACCGCGACGGCATCGTCACTGACCTTGTACACGCCCTTGACACCGGCCATGCCGGTAACTTTGGCCGCGTCATAGCTGGCAATCTTGCCGCCGAATACCGGGCAGGCCTTGACGGCGGCATTGAGCATGCCGGGCAATTTGAGGTCGGCGCCGTACACGCGCGAACCGTTGACCTTTTCCTTGGTGTCGAGGCGCGCCACACCCTTGCCGATCAGCTTCCAGTCCTTGCGATCCTTGAGCTTGATATCCTTGGGTACCTCCATCTTGGCGGCGGCGGTGGCGACTTTGCCGTAGGTGGTCTTGCGCGCAGTAGGGGTGTGGGTGATGACGCTGTTGGCCGCACGGCATTCGGCGGTCGGCACATTCCACTCCTTGGCTGCGGCGGCGATGAGCATCTCGCGCGCTGCAGCGCCGCCCTGGCGCACGTAGTCGTGCGATTGGCGAATGCCGCGCGAACCGCCGGTGGACATGTCGCGCCAGACGCGATTGCGCGCGAGGTTCTGCCCCGGTGTGGGTTGCTCGGTGGTGACCTTCGACCAGTCGCACTCCAGCTCTTCGGCGACCATCTGCGCCAGGCCGGTGAGGGTACCCTGGCCCATTTCCGAGCGGGCGATGCGAATCACGACTGTGTCGTCGGGCTTGATCACAACCCATGCGTTGATCTCGGGTTGCGACAGGTCGGCGCCCTTTTCCACCTGTGCCCAGGCGTCGCCGGAGGGCAGTGTCATGCCCAGGGACAGGCCGCCTACGGCAGCGGCCGAGCTGACAATAAAGCGGCGGCGTGCGGTGCTTGCGGGGCCGGCACTGCGGAGTGCCGGTACGAGGCCGGCGGCAGCCAGTTCGGCAGCGACGGCGGGTTCATCGGTACGGCCGGCGGCGAGGGCTTCAATCAATTGGTTCATGTCGGTTTCTCCTCGGACTCAAGCTTTGGCTTTGGCAGCGCCAACGCCGGCGGCGGCGGCGTGGATCGCATTGCGTACCTGCTGGTGGGTTCCGCAGCGGCAGATGTTGGTCATCGCATCGTCGATGTCCTTGTCGGTCGGCTTGGGCTTTTTGGCCAACAATGCCGATGCCGCCATGATCATGCCCGACTGGCAGTAGCCGCATTGCGGCACGTCCATGGCAATCCAGGCTTTCTGGATCGGGTGGGACGAATTTTTCGACAGACCCTCGATGGTCACGACCTTCTGGGTCGGCTTGACCGCGCTGACCGGCAGCACGCAGGTGCGGGTGGCGACGCCGTCGATGTGCACGGTGCACGCGCCGCACTGGGCCATGCCGCAACCAAATTTGGTGCCGGTCAATCCGACCTGCTCGCGCAGTACCCACAACAAGGGTGTATTCGGTTCGACCGCAACGTCGACCGCCTTTCCGTTCACATTGAGCTTGGCCATCCGCAATCTCCTTTGGTGGTTTGTACTGTCTTGTTGTCAATCAAAAAGTAGTGTTCCGCATTTAACACGAAAACCCCGGTGCTGTCGTTGACGCGAATGTGTGCAATGGCCGCGCTAGCCGAAACTGCCATGCCGTCCGGCGCCGGCGGTGAAGCGGCTCGCACCGGCCACGGTTTCACCGCTCTCGATGGTGCGCATGCCATGCGCGAATTCATTGGCGAGTGCGCCATCAAGGCCATGCCCCCATTGCTGGTAGGCGCTCTGCCGGTCAGAGCGCATGCAGGCTTGCGGAAACTTCGCGACCTCGCGCGCCAGTGCTTCGGCTGCGGCACGCGCCGTGCCATGCGGTACAACGCGATTGGCCAATCCGATCTCGAGCGCCTCTTTGGCCCCTACCGGGCGCCCGGTGAGAATCAGGTCCAGGGCGCGGCTCATGCCGATCAGGCGCGGCAGCCGCACCGTGCCGCCATCGATCAGCGGCACGCCCCAGCGCCGGCAGAAGATGCCGAAGGTGGCGGTCTCTTCCATCACGCGCAGGTCGCACCAGAGCGCAAGCTCGGTGCCGCCCGCGACGGCGTAACCGCTGACCGCCGCAATTACCGGTTTCGACAGCATCAGGCGCGTGCAGCCCATCGGCGCGGTGGCCTGCATGTCGCGGTTGAGCGGGTTCGCTTTTGGGTTGTCGCCGATGCCGTTTGACACCGCCTTGAGGTCGGCACCGGCGCAGAACGTGTCATTGGCGCCGCACAGCACCGCAACGTCGGCATTGGCGTCAGCATCAAACGCGCGAAAAATTCGCGCCAGGGCTTCAGCCGTCGCGCCATCGACGGCGTTCTTCACCGCGGGCCGATCGAGGATCACCGTAGTGATGCGGTCTTTTGTCTCGACGCGCACACCGTGTTCGACGGGCGCCCTTGCCGCGGCCATCAAACCCGCTCGATGATGGTGGCGATCCCCATGCCGCCGCCCACGCACAGCGTCACCAGGCCATAACGCAGCTTGCGCGCGTGCAATTCGTCGATCAGGTTGCCCAGGATCATCGCGCCGGTGGCGCCGAGCGGATGGCCCAAGGCGATTGAGCCGCCATTGACGTTAACCTTTTCTTCCGGCACCTTCATCTCGTTCATGAAGCGCATTACCACCGAAGCGAAGGCTTCATTGACTTCGAACAGATCAATCTGGTCGATCGTGAGGCCGGCTTTGGCCAGCACCTTGCGTGCCGCCGGCGCCGGGCCGGTGAGCATGATGGTCGGGTCCGAGCCGGTGAGCGCGGTCGCGACAACGCGTGCGCGCGGCGTCAGGCCGAGCTGCTTGCCCTTGGCTTCGTTGCCGATCAATACCGCTGCCGCACCGTCGACGATCCCGGAGGAATTGCCTGCGGTATGCACGTGGCGAATCCGCTCGACCTGCGGGTACTTTTGCAACGCCACCGTGTCATACCCCATCGCACCCATCTGCTCGAAACTGGCCTTGAGCGAACCCAGGCCTTCCATGGTGGTGCGCGGCTTGATGAATTCATCGCGTTCCAAAATGGTCAGGCCGATGCGGTCCTTCACCGGCACCACGCTGCGATCGAAGCGGCCCGCAGCCTGCGCCGCTGCAGCTTTTTGTTGCGAACGCAGCGCATAACCGTCGACGTCTGCGCGTGCGTAGCCGTCGAGCGATGCGATCAGGTCGGCGCCGATGCCCTGTGGCAGGAACGCCGTATCGAAATTGGTTTCCGGGTCGAGGGCCCACGCGCCGCCGTCCGACCCCATCGGCACACGGCTCATCGATTCCACGCCACCAGCTACCACCAGGTCTTCCCAACCCGAGCGCACTTTCTGCGCGCCAAGGTTGACCGCTTCGAGGCCGGAGGCGCAAAAACGATTGAGCTGCACACCCGCCACGCGCCAGTCCCATCCAGCCGCCAGCGCAGCCGTCTTGGCGATGCACGCACCCTGGTCGCCAATCGGCGTCACGCAGCCCATCACCACATCTTCGACTTCGGCGGTGTCGAAGTCGTGGCGCGCCTGCAGTTCGCGCAGCAAGCCTGAGAGCAGCGTGACCGGCTTGACTTCATGCAGCGATCCGTCCTTTTTGCCCTTGCCGCGCGGCGTGCGAATCGCTTCGAATACATAAGCTTCGGTCATGACATGTCCATTTCGGGATGGTAGGGGAGCCCAACAATCGTCGTAAATCATACGCGAGTCATTGCGGTTTGAGGCCGACCCACGTAATAATCTGGCAATGTCCGGGCCCAACGCACCCACTGGAAATCGTTTCAGTTTGCACAAGCGAGTGCTGCAGCGCCTGCTGCAGCGCCAATTGTTGGCGGCGATTTGGTGCGCCATGCCTTACACCGTTGCGGCCCAAGCGGCCGAGATTGCAGTGCTGGGTGACGGCATTGCCCAGCCCTTGGCGGAGCCCGGCGACGCGCGCCGTGGCCGGGCGCTGCTGCTCTCGCGTGACCCGGCCAATTGCGTGCTGTGCCACGGCTTGAATGATCCGGCAGTGCGCTTTTCCGGCAACCTTGCGCCGCCGCTTGACGGAGCCGGCAGTCGCCTGACGGCAGCGCAGTTGCGCTTGCGCGTGGCCGATTCGTCGCGCCTCAACCCCGATACCATCATGCCGGCCTATTTCAAGACTGAAGGCCTGCGCGAGGTGGCGTCGAGTTATCGCGGCAAGCCGGTCTTGACGCCGCAACAGGTTGAAGACCTGGTGGTGTATCTTTCGACCCTGCGTTGACACCTCATGATTGATCGCCCATCCTCCCCGCGCCGCCGCGTGCTGCTCGCCGCTGCCGCCCTGCCGCTCCTGCCGATTGAAGCGCTGGCCGAGGACGAGCCTGAGGTCGCCGCCTTCAAGGCATTTGTGGCGGGTCGGCGGGTCGGTATCGGGCGCCTCAAGCTCGACATTCCGCGCATTGCCGACAACGGCAACGTGGTTCCGGTCAAGATCCAGATGACGGCCCCGTTTGCCGCCGGCGCCGAGGTGCGCAGCATCCATCTGTTCTCCGAGAAAAACCCGGTGGCGCAGATGGCGGTGTTCCATTTTCCGGTAGCGGTGTCGCGCGTCGAGATCGAATCGCGCGTGCGGCTTGCCGGTTCGCAGCGCGTGGCCGCGCTCGCTACCCTGGCCGATGGCTCGCTGCACTCCGCGACTGCCGATATCGTCGTGACGGTATCGGCATGTCTGGACGGGAGCTGAATCGTGGCTGACGCGCGTATCCAGGTTCCCGCGCAAGTGCGGCGCGGCGAGGCCTTCGAAGTCAAGGTCATCATTCGCCATGCGATGGAAACCGGCTATCGCCTGACCGACGACGGCAAGCCGATCCCGCGCAACGTGATTCGCGAGGTGACCTGCCGTTACAACAAGGTTGAAGTGTTCCGGGCCGAAACCAGCTCCGGCATTTCGGCCAACCCGCTGATCACGTTTTATGTGATGGCGCGCGATTCGGGCGAACTTGTCTTTGACTGGATTGACGATACCGGCGTGCGTGGTACCGAGCGTGCGCCGGTGTCGGTGGCCGGCTGAGTCGCACGATTCATGATGCTGATGGCTGCGGCATTCCTGTTGGGCGCGGCGGCATGCCTCGCGCAGGCCCAACAGCGCAACATCGCCTTGCCGGAGCTGCGCTCGGGCAGCACCTACATGAGCCCGGATATCAAGGCGATGCAGGACGATACCTTTGCCAACCCGGCAATGCTCTGGGTCGAAAAGGGCGCAAAGCTGTGGAATGCCGCAACGGGTGCGTCCGCGCAGGCCTGCGCGTCCTGCCATAAAGACGCCGCTGCCAGCATGAAGGGGGTTGCGGCGCGCCACCCGGCGTTTGACAACAAGGCCGGAAAACTGCTCAACCTCGAGGGCCGCATCAACCAGTGTCGCACCGCGCGCCAGGGCGCACCCGCCCTTGCCTACGAATCCGAAGAGCTGCTCGCGCTTACCGCGTATGTTGCGCACCAGTCGCGCGGCCTGCCGCTCAATGTGGCGATTCACGATGGGGCGCGGCCGCACTTCGAGCGAGGCCAGGTGCTGTACCAGCGACGCATGGGCCAGATGAACCTGGCCTGCATGCATTGCCACGAGTGGAACGCCGGCAAACGCCTGCTCGCCGAACCGATCAGCCAGGGTCATGGCAATGCCTACCCGGCCTACCGGCTCGAGTGGCAGGCCGCCGGCTCGCTGCACCGCCGCCTGCGCGCTTGCTACTTTGGCGTACGTGCCGAGATGCCGCTACCGGGCGCACAAGACCTGCTCGACCTGGAGCTTTATCTGGGCTGGCGCGGCCAGGCTCTGCTGGTCGAGACCCCCGGTGTGCGCCGCTAGGTATGCTGCAGTGCGTCACCGAGATCTCGATTAGCGTTCGATAAACAGTCGGAGATCCGCTCCCACCAACGGTTTTCAGGGTGATGTCAAAATACCGTTGACTCAGGCACTTGGCAATCCGCCCCAAGCGCGCCTACAATGCCTTCCCCGCTGGCATGCCCTGACGTGCCAGCGGAGGACAACACAGGAGAGAGACAACATGCGTATTCACAACATCCTCGGCGCGGCCGTGCTGGCAGCGGTTGCCGGCGCCGTATTTGCCCAGGCAGGCGTCACCCCCGCTACCCCGGCCGGCGCGCCAGCCTGGAAACAGGGTATGGCAGCGGAGCTGTCCCAGTCGCCGCTGCACCCCTTCGCGCCGCACCTCACCGGCCGCCCATCCAAAGACCTGCCGGTCAGCAAACTGCGCGTGCCGGACGGCTTCAAGATCGAAGTATGGGTCGACAACGTGCCCGAGGCGCGCTCGCTGGCGCTTGGCGACAACGGCACCGTGTTTGTCAGCAACCGCAACCTGTCCAACGTCTATGCGATTGTCGACAACGGCGGCAAGCGCGAAGTCAAGACCATCATGAAGGGCATGAAGTCGCCCAATGGCGTCGCGTTCGACAAGGGCACGCTGTACGTAGCCGAGCGCCATCGCATTACCCGCTATGACGGCATCGAGTCGAAACTCGACAATCCCGGTGAAGGCAAGGTTGTGATCGACAACCTCGATCCGAACAGCCAGCCTGGCCACTTCTGGAAGTATCTGGCGCTGGGCCCGGACGGCAAGCTCTATTTCAACATCGGCTCGCCGCAAAACATCACCATGCCGAACTACAACGAAGCGTCGATCGTGCGCGTCGATCCGAAAACCGGCACGCTGGAAAATTTCGCGCAGGGCGTTCGCAACAGCGTCGGCATGGCGTTCCACCCCAAGACCAAGCAGCTCTGGTTCACCGAGCATGGCCGCGACTGGATGGGCACCGACCTGCCGAATGATGAACTCAACGTGGTCAAAACCAAAGGCCAGCATTTTGGCTTTCCGTATTGCCATCAGGGCGATGTGCTCGATCCGATCTTCGGCCAGCACCGCTCCTGCGACCAGTTCACCAAACCCGAACTCAAGCTCGGCGCGCACATCGCTCCGCTCGGCATGAAGTTCTATACCGGCAAGATGTTCCCCAAGGAATATCAGAACAGCATGATCATTGCCCAGCACGGTTCCTGGAATCGCGACCCCAAGCACGGCTACAACCTGATCCGCGTTTCAGTGGATGCCAAAGGCAAGGTGACGTCACATCCCTTCGTTGACGGCTTCCTGGAAAATGCTGCAGGCGACCCGCCGATGTGGGGCCGTCCGGTCGACGTGCTGCAGATGAAAGACGGTTCGATCCTGTTCTCGGACGATTACAACGGCATCATCTACCGCGTCAGCTACGCCAAAAAAGCTTCATGATCCTCTCCCGCTTCGCGCGCCCTGTGGGCGCGCGGCAGCGGAGCAGAACGGCGGCCGTGCAAACGGCCGCCGTTTTTGTTCTGGCCTGCCTATCACCTACTAGCCACGCGGGTTTGGAAGAGGGGCGCGTCAAGGCACAAGTGTGCGCGGCTTGCCATGGCGCCGACGGCAATTCGGTGATTCCCGGTACGCCCTCACTGGCCGGCCAACCGCGCCAGTTTATCGTCACGGCCCTGTTCATGTTTCGCGAAGGGCGGCGCAAGAACGACCAGATGACCCCCTTTGTCGAGAAGCTCAGCAACGCCGACCTCAATGACCTAGCGGCCTACTTCTCGTCGCAGAAAATGGCACCGCCGGCGCACAAGACCACGCCGGAACGCATCGCCGAGGGCAAGGCGATTACCCGGGCGCAAAACTGCGTTGCCTGCCACACCGCGACGCTGACCGGCCAGCAGCACATTCCGCGCATTGCCAGCCAACGGCACGAATATCTGCTGAGCCAGCTGCGCCAGTTCCGTGCGACGACGCGCGCCGACTTTGACGGCACCATGACGTCGGCCACCCAGGCACTGTCGCAGGCCGACATCGAGGTGCTGGCAGACTACCTGGCGAGCCTCGCTGCGCCATGAGGGGTGGCAGGGCACTTGCAACGCTGCTCGTTTCCGGCGCCGCGTTCGCGCAAACGCCGCCGCTCACTGCCGACGGCGAGCCGCCGTCGGTCGTCGTGACCGCGACCAGCGTCGCGCAACCGGCGTTCGAAACGCCCGCAGCGGTGGATGTAGTCTCGGGCCGTGCGCTCAAGGAGGGACAGCGGCAGGTCAACCTGTCTGAAACCCTGGCGCGGGTGCCAGGCCTCAACATCGGCGACCGGCAAAACTACGCGCAGGATCTGCAGATTTCGTCGCGCGGGTTCGGCGCGCGCTCATCGTTCGGCGTGCGCGGGATTCGCCTGTACGCCGACGGCATTCCGGCGAGTATGCCGGATGGCTCGGGGCAGGCGTCCCATTTTTCGCTGTCGTCAGCCGAGCGTGTTGAAGTGCTGCGCGGGCCGTTCTCCGCATTGCACGGCAATGCGGCCGGTGGCGTCATTGCCATTTTCAGTGAAGAAGCGCCGCAGGGCTTGCGCATCACACCGTCGGCGAGCTACGGCAGCTTTCGCACCTGGCGCCTTGGCATGCAGGTGGCGGGGACGGTTGGCAACACTGGTTACACCCTTGATGCGAGCCAGTTTGCCACCGATGGCTCGCGCGACCACAACGCGGCACGGCGCGAGCTCGAGAATGCGCGCGTCAAATTCCGCCTGTCCGACGCCACCACGCTCGCCGTCACCTATAACCGCGTCAACATGCCCAATGCTCAAGACGCGCTCGGCTTGACGCGCGCTGAACTGGCAGCAAACCCGGGCCAGGCTACGCCGACCGCACTGCAGTTCAACACGCGCAAATCGACCTACCAGGCGCAGTCGGGCATGGTGCTGGAGCACGCGTTTTCGCCGCAGAACCAGCTGCGCGTCTCGGGTTATTTCGGTGAGCGCAAGATCGAGCAATACCAGGCGATCCCGACCGCCACCCAGGCAGGCGCCGCCAGCCCGGGCGGTGTAATTGACCTTGATCGCGGCTATTACGGATTCGATGCACGCTGGATCCACAAGGGCTTTGCCCGTGACGGCGCCTACCACCTGACGGCGGGCGTCAGCCGTGAAATCCAGAACGAATTGCGCCGCGGCTACCTCAACTTTCTTGGCACGTCTGCCGCACCGACGGCCCTAGGGGTATTGGGGGCGTTGCGTCGCGACGAAAACAATCGCGTCACCAATTTCAGCCAGTTCATCCAGGGTGAGTGGCAGGCCTGGCCGACGATCAAACTATCGGCGGGTGCGCGTCATTCGGCCGTGGCCTTCAATTCGCGTGACAACTTTATCGTCACGGGGAATGGTGACGACAGCGGTGCAACCACTTATCGCGCGACCACGCCGGCGGCTGGCATTGTGTGGAG
Organism: Burkholderiales bacterium; assembly: GCA_947473125.1. GTDB lineage: Bacteria > Pseudomonadota > Gammaproteobacteria > Burkholderiales > JAEUOS01 > CANJDH01. The sequence goes on along the minus strand of CANJDH010000011.1, from coordinate 11,891 downwards.
CGCCACCGAGCGCCTGAACCTGTATGCCACTGTCGGGCGCGGGTATGAAACGCCCACCTTCAATGAGCTCGCCTATCGCGCCAGCGGCACAGGCCTCAATTTCGCGCTCAAGCCGGCAACCAGCCGGCACACGGAGCTTGGCCTGAAGGCGCAGATTGAGGGCGGTACCGTGACCGCCGCTTTGTTCCGCGCCGACACCGTTGACGAGATCGTCACCCTGACCAACGCAGGCGGACGCGCCATTTTTCAGAATGCCGGTCGTACCCAGCGGCGCGGCATCGAGCTGGCGGCGAGCAAGTTGATTGGTGCCGGCGTCAGCTTGAGCGCGGCGTATACCCTGATTGAAGCGACCTATCGAGACGGGTTCCTGACCTGCCTGCTGGTACCGTGTGCCGCGCCCAACGTTCCGGTGGCCGCAGGCAATGCGCTCCCTGGCGTGCCGCGTCGCAGCCTGTTTGTCGAAGCGCTATGGCGTGCGCCGCGCGGCAATGACCTTGGCAATCCTTACGTCGCGCTGGAGGCGCGTCGCGTCGCGCAGATGTTTGCCGATGACCGCAACAGCGACGCCGCAGCCGGTTACACCGTGGCCAACCTGCGTGGTGGTTTCGAGCAACGCAGCGGCAAGTGGACGATTTCGGAGTTCCTGCGCATCGACAATATTGGCAACACGCGTTACAGCGGGTCGGTGATCGTCAACGAAACCAACGGCCGCTTTTTTGAGCCTGCGCCGGGCCGCAACTGGACCCTGGGGTTCAGCGCCGCGATTCGCTTCGATTAGTACCTCCAGCAGCATGCTCTGAGACCGCTGCAGGAGCGGTTCTCGTGACATCTTGCCGCCGCCGCCCCGGCCGAATCGAAGTGCCTGGGCCGGCCCAGGCAAAGCGGCGTATGCTGCGCGCTGTGCGAATCGGACCGATAGAGAATCAGCCATGGGTACTGTGATCAACCTGCGGGACATCAAGACGCTCGGCATGTTGGACACTGCCGAGCACCTCGACTTCGACATCCGCGAGCAGAACGTACGTCCCGGACAATCGAGCCCGCATCGCCACGAATATTTCCAGATCCAGATCAACCTCGCCGGAACGACCCATCAGACGGTGGGCGGAAGCGTACGTCCGTTCCGGCGCGGCTGCCTGAGCTTCATCCTGCCGCATCGCGTGCATTTCATCCCGCATCCGGCTGGGTCGCGTTACGTGATCATCAACATTGTGCAGCGCTTCCTGCGGCCCGACCTCGACATTGACCCGCTGGACCTGGAAGACGTGCCGATCGCCAAGGCGCCCGAGTTCGCGCCCTTCCTGTTCCAGGAATACATTGACTTCGATTTTGTGGAAGCTGAGTTCGCCGAGATCGAGCAGTTGATCGAGCGCCTCTTTGCGGAGAATGCGGCACGGCGCTTTGGCTCGCTTGAATTGATTCGTGGCCTGCTGCTGCAGCTGATTGGCCTGGTTTGCCGCAAGCACGAAAGCGAAATCCTGCGCCTCGCTGCCGGACAGGCGCAGCAGACCAGCCGGCGCGATGCGCTGCAGCGCGTTGCTCACTACATTCGTGCGCATTTGACCGAAGAGGTGGCTCTGGCCGACGCCGCTGCGGCGGCGTTCCTGTCACCCAACTATCTGGCGCACCTGCTCAAGAAGGATACCGGCAAGACGTTTACCGAGCTGGTCACCGAGCGCCGCATGGAGCGCGCCCAGGAACTGCTCGCCAACACCAGCGCGCGCATCGCCGATGTCGCGCACGCCTCGGGTTTCGCCGACGAGGCCTATTTTACCCGTCGCTTCAAGCAGTGGTTTGGGCAGAGTCCGAGAACCTATCGCGACAGCGTGCGCGCCTCGACCAGCGGCCCGCGATGAGCACACAGGCTAAGGCTCCTCAGGAGTGGATGTGCAGTGCAGCACGGGTGCGCGGAATCGTCCAAGAAAAACGTAATTTTCTCCATGATGCTGCGGCATTGCGGACGCTAGTCTTGCATGATGCATCCGACCCGGCAGATGCATCGCCAAAAACAGAAAAATGCTGAATTTTCAATCGGGCCTTCGCGGCCCTTCAGGAGGCAATATGGGCAACATGACGAGACGTGACCACCTCAAACGCCTGCTCGGGATGGCCGCATTGGGCAGCACCCCGCTGGTTGCGCAGGCTGCGACCAAGAAAGCAGACAAGCCGGTCCCGCCGCAAGGCATCGGCCACCGCATCAAGCATGTGTCCTACAGCGACCAGGGCGGCAAGCCCGACGGTGTGCAGGTGATGTACTCGCCCAAAACGAAACATGTGTTTGTCGGCCACATGTTCAGCGACGGGATTACCGTGCTCGATGCGTCCAACCCGCGCAAGCTCAAGCCGGTGCACTTCTTTACCGCCGGCAAAGGCACGCGCACGCACCAGATCCAGACGCACGACGACATCATGCTGGTCGCCAACGGTGCCAACATCGTGTCGATGCAATCGTATGACGGCCTGCGCGGCTACTTCGAGAACAACCCGGTCGACACCCTGACCAAGCGCCAGAAATTCCGCTCCGGCCTGTCGATTCACGACATCTCCAATCCTGCCGACATGAAGGAGATCGCCTTCCTGGAAATGCCCGGCATCGGCATCAACCGCACTTGGTGGACCGGCGGGCGCTACGCCTATGTGTCGGCGCATTTCGACGGCTACACCGACCACATGCTGTGTGTGGTCGACCTGCAGAACATCACCAAGCCGGAAATCGTCTCCAAGTGGGCGCTGCCCGGCATGAATCGCGCCGCCGGTGAAACGCCGCAGAATCCCAAGGGCAAGCGCTACGCCCTGCACCACATGCTCACCGGCGGCAACATCGGCCTGGGCGCCTGGCGTGACGGCGGCCTCACGGTGCACGACCTCACCGACCCGGCCAATCCGAAACTGATCTCGCGCATCAACTGGTCGCCGCCGTTCCCTGGCGGCACGCACACGCCGCTGGTGTTGCCGGGCCGCAAGCTGGCCGTGATCGCCGACGAAGCCAATGCCCAGAAATGTGCCAAGGGCACCTTCCACACTTTCGTGCTCGACATGCGCGCACCCGAATCACCGGTGCCGATCGCGACCCTGCCGACCCCGACAGACCGCGACTACTGTTCGCAGCCCGGTACCTTCGGGCCGCACAACCTGCACGAGAATCGCCCCGGGTCGATGCAGACCGAAGACACCATCTTCGCCACCTACAACAATGCCGGTGTGCGCGTGTTCGACATCAAGAATCAGTTCGCACCGAAAGAAGTGGCCTACTGGTCGCCGCCTACGCCCAAGAAGCTGGTCGACCCGCGCCCCAACATCGGCCTTGACGCCAAGACCGCCGACCTGTGGGTCACCAAGGAAGGCCTGATGTTCGTCTCCGACTGGAACGCCGGCATGCATGTGCTGGAATACAAAGGCTGACCCATCCGCATTGCGGCCGTGCCGTGAAGAATGGCTCCAGAAGCGCCTCCTGGAGCCATTTCCATTTCTGCAGGATGCCATTCGCGGGTTGAGGCACAATGCCATCTTCGTACCGTTTTGCGGAGTCACCCGATGAAGATGTTGACCAGACTGTCTGTTGCACTCGGCATGGCGCTGTCGCTCGCAGCGTCCAGCGCCGCTCTGGCGCAGGCCTACCCGGCCAAGCCGATCAAGGCGATCGTGCCGTTTGCCCCGGGCAGCGCCACCGACCAGATCGGCCGCGCCTTTGCCGCCAAGATGTCGGAGGTACTCGGTCAGCCCGTGGTGGTGGAAAACCGCGCCGGCGTGAACGGCATGCTCGGCGCCGACATGGTGGCCAAGGCGCCCGCCGACGGCTACACCATCCTGTTCGGCACCAACAGCACCAACGCGGCCCTCAAAAGCCTGATGAAAAAGCTGCCCTACGATCAGGACACCGCCTTTACCGCTCTGGGCTACATGGGATCGGTACCGTTGATTGTCGCCGTCAACAACGACGTACCGGCAAAAACCTTGGCCGAATTCATTGCGCTGGCCAAGGCCAAGCCGGGCAATGTCACGTTTGCCACCGCCAGCACCTCGCAGCGCATCTCTTCCGAAATGCTCGCCAGCATGGCCGGCATCAAGATGACCCATGTGCCGTACAAGAGCGGCCCGAACGCGATGACCGACCTCATCGGCGGGCAGGTGAACATGTTCACCGCCGATTTTGCGGTGATGCTGCCGCAGGTCAAGGCCGGCAAGGTGCGCGCCCTCGCCGTAACGTCAACCACGCGCTCGCGCGCCGTGCCTGATCTGCCGACTGTCAATGAAGCGGCTGGCCTCAAGGATTACGAGTTGATTGCGTTCTTCGCGGCCTACGCGCCGGCGGGAATCCCGCGCGACGCGGTGCAAAAGCTCAACGAGGCGATCAACGCGGCGGCGCGCTCCAAAGACATCGTGGAGCGCTTTGCCGTGCTCGGCATGGAAACACAGCCGGGAACGCCCGAGGCACTGGCGCAGCGCACCGCAAGTGAAGCGGTGAAATGGGCCAGGGCGATCAAGGATGCGGGCATCGAACCGGAATGACCTGCCGATGCCATGCACAGCGCGGTACGCAAAAAGAAAAGGCCGCAGCAAGGGTATTGCTGCGGCCCTGAATTGCCTTCGCTTTGGATGAGGAAGACAAGGAGACAACTGCACTTTATTCCCGCAGGTACCGCACCCATCTCGTGAAAACACGGTGTTTTCACCTTCAATTCTGTTGAACCTGGAGTTGCTACCCCAATGAGCCTCAATGGCAAGGCCTACATCGTCGGCGCGTACGAGCACCCCACGCGCAAGGCGCCGGACAAATCCGTCGCACAGTTGCATGCCGAATCGGCGCGCGGCGCGATGCTCGACGCCGGCCTGACCAAAAACGACATCGACGGCTATTTTTGTGCCGGTGATGCCCCCGGCCTGGGCCCGTTCTCGATGGTCGATTACATGGGCCTCAAGGTGCGCCATGTCGACTCCACCGATACGGGTGGCTCGTCCTACCTGATCCATGTGGCGCATGCGGCTGCGGCGATCGCTGCGGGCAAGTGCAATGTGGCGCTGATCACGCTGGCCGGGCGGCCGCGCTCTGAGGGCTCGTCCGGCACCCAGGCGCGCAATTACGGCGCCGCTGCGCCGGATGCCGGCTTTGAATTTTCCTACGGCCTGGCGACGGCCAACGGCTACGGCATGGTGGCGATGCGCCACATGCACGAATACGGCACCACCAGCGAACAGCTGGCGTGGATCAAGGTGGCGGCATCGCACCATGCCCAGCACAATCCGCACGCCATGTTGCGCGATGTTGTCACGGTCGAGGAAGTGCTCGCGTCCCCGTTGATCGCTGATCCGCTGCATCGCCTCGATTGTTGCGTGGTGAGCGATGGCGGCGGGGCGCTGATCGTCGCGCGCCCGGAGATCGCACGGAGCCTGAAGCGTCCGCTGGTGAAGATCAGGGGTGCGGGTGAGGCCGTCAAGGGGCAGATGGGCGGCAAGGTTGACCTTACCTATTCCGGTGCGGCGTGGTCCGGTCCGGCAGCGTTTGCCGAGGCCGGCGTCACGCCCGCCGACATTCAGTACGCTTCGATCTACGACAGCTTTACCATCACCGTGCTGATGCAGATCGAAGACCTTGGCTTTTGCAAAAAAGGTGAAGGTGGCAAGTTTGTCGCCGACGGCAACCTGATCTCCGGCCAGGGCAAGCTGCCGTTCAACACCGATGGCGGCGGGCTGTGCAACAACCATCCGGCCAATCGCGGCGGCATGACCAAGGTGATCGAGGCGGTGCGCCAGCTGCGCGGCGAAGCGCATCCCAAGGTGCAGGTGCCCAATTGTCGCCTGGCGCTGGCGCAAGGCACCGGCGGCCAACTAGGTTCGCGCCACGGCAGCGCCACCCTGATCATGGAACGGGAGTGAACATGAGCATCGAAACCCGGACCCCCAAGCCTGTCGACGCCGAGCGCAAGCTCCCGGCGCCGCTGGTCAACCCGGAGAACCAGGCGTTCTTCGATGCAACGGCCAGGGGCACGCTGCTGGTCGGCACCTGCCATGCCTGCGGCGAACTGCATTACTACCCGCGCGCCCTGTGTCCGTACTGTTTTTCGGATCGCACCGAATGGATCGCGGCCAAAGGCACCGGCACGATTTACTCGTACAGCACCCTGCACCGCGGCGTGCCGGTGCCCTACACGATCGCCTATGTCACGCTCGACGAAGGCATCACGATGATGACCAATCTGGTTGATTTTGCGCCTGGCAGCCTGCGTATCGGCCAAAGTGTGCGCGTACTGTTCCGCGAAACCGAAGGCGGCATCAAGGTGCCGGTGTTCACCCCCGTTTGATCTGCATCAAAAGGCGTCACGGGTGGCGGCGCATCATGGGCGGGTAGAAACTCCCGCCAGTCCGTCCATGATGCTCTCCACCGACCTGCCGCTGCTCAAGATCAAGGGCAAATCCCTGCTGCCCATCGTGCAAGGAGGCATGGGCGTCGGCGTTTCGGCGCATCGCCTCGCAGGCGCGGTTGCTGCGCAAGGCGCTGTCGGCACCATTTCGGCGGTGGACCTGCGCCGGCGCCATCCCGACCTGATGGCGCAAACCGGGCGCTGCCTTGACAGCGCCCTGATCAACCAGGCCAACCTGACCGCACTGGACCGCGAGATCAAGGCGGCGAAGGCGCTGGCCGGCGGTGCCGGCATGGTCGCCGTCAACATCATGCGCGCCGTATCCGAATACGAGCCCTACGTGCGCCAATCGTGCGCCAGCGGCGCCGATGCAGTGGTGGTCGGCGCCGGCCTGCCGCTCGACCTGCCGGAACTGACCGCCGGCTATCCCGACGTGGCGCTGATTCCGATTCTGTCGGATGTGCGCGGGATCAACCTGCTACTCAAGAAATGGATGCGCCGCGGGCGTCTGCCCGACGCGATCGTGATCGAGCATCCACGCTACGCCGGCGGGCACCTGGGGGCGGCGCGCATCGACGATATAGGCGATGCACGCTTCGATTTCGAAGGCGTGCTCGACGGCGTGTTTGCGCTGTTCCGTGAGCTTGGCATCGAACGTGACCGGATTCCGCTGATTCCCGCTGGCGGCATCAATAGCCCCCAAAAGGTGCGCCACCTGCTGGCGCTCGGTGCCGGGGCGGTGCAACTGGGCACCGCCTTCGCCGTCACCCAGGAGTGCGACGCGCATCCGAATTTCAAGAAGGTGCTGGCCGAAGCGAAACCCGAAGACATCGTCACCTTCATGAGCACTGCCGGCCTGCCGGCGCGTGCCGTGCGCACCCCGTGGCTGGAGCGCTACCTCAAGCGCGAGGAGCGCCTGCAGGCCCACGCCAGTGCCCGGGCCCGCTGCATCCTCGCTTTCGATTGCCTGATCCAGTGCGGCCTGCGCGATGGCATCGCCAAATTCGGCCAGTTTTGCATCGACAACCAGCTGGCTGCCGCGCTGCGCGGCGAGATCGACAAGGGCCTGTTTTTCCGTGGCTCCGAGCGCCTGCCGTTTGGCGATGCGATCCGGCCGGTGCGCGACCTGTTGCAGCACTTGCTGGATGCAGCGCCGCTTGCCGTCGCACCTACCGCGGCCTGAAGGGCAATTGCGGCACACATAAAAAAGCCGCAACCAGAGGGTTGCGGCTTGAAGCGGCCTTTGCCTGCCTGGCGGCAGGAGAAATGCCAGAGGAGAAACCGCACTATAGCGCCGCCGGCGCGTGCCGTCTGTGAACAAAATCACCATTGCGCACAAAAGACTGGGACCAAGCGGTTCTGGCGCAAAGGGTTTTTCGGCTACTCTCTGCCCCACAACCACCACGGGAGACGCAGCAATGGCAGCAACGGAAAAAATCGGCTTCATCGGGCTCGGGCGCATGGGGCGTCCGATGGCGACCCACCTGGTCAAGAAGGGCTTCGAGCTGGTGGTGCTCGACATCAGCGCGGAAGCGGTCGCGACTCTGGTCGCCGCCGGCGCCCGGGCCGGCGCCAGCGTCGCCGACGTGGCAAAACAGTGCAGCATCATCGTCACCATGCTGCCGTCCTCGGTCGAGGTCGAGCTGGTGGCCCTGGGTAAGGACGGCGTGTTTGCCAACGCCGCCAAGGGGTCGCTGTTCATGGACATGAGCACCATCGACCCGCTCGCCACCGACCTGCTCAGCGTCGCCGCGCAACAACACGGCCTGACCATGGTCGATGCACCGGTCGGGCGCCTGGCCGAGCATGCCGACCGCGCCGAGTGCCTGTTCATGGTCGGTGCCAGCGATACCGATTACGCCCGCATCAAACCCTTGCTCGATGCCATGGGTAACGCGTTTTATCACTGTGGCCCGGTGGGCACGGGGGGGCGCACCAAGCTGGTCAACAACTATGTGGCGATCACGCTCACCCAGGTGAATGGAGAAGCGCTGGCACTTTCGCAGCGTTTTGGACTCGATTTGGTCAAGACCATGCAAGTACTGCTCGGTACTTCGGCCAACAATGGGCAGTTGCGCATGAACTTCCCATCCAAGGTGCTGGCCGGCGACACTACGCCCGGATTCACGATAGACCTGGCGCACAAAGACATTTCGCTGATCATGAACGCGGCCCATGCGGCCAAGGTGCCGATGCCGGTCGGTGCTGCCGTGCGCGAGGCCTTCAGCCAGGCGCGCGCAGCCGATTTCGGCGCGCTCGATTTTTCCGGCATCGCGGATGTGATGTGCACCTTCGCCAAAATCGACAAGCCGCGCGTTCCCAAAGGCTGGAGGCCGGCGTAGCTTTCGGGCGGTCTTTGCCCGCTAGTTTTGCGGACTGGCGGCGCGCAGGATGGACTGCACCAGTGGGTGCACGACGCGGCGTTGCGCCGAGATCGCGTAAAAGTGCTCGGACACATCGGCGCAGCGCCCGATCTCTTTCGCCCCATGGGTGCGCGCCAGCTCCCGGGCGAGAGACTCCGGCGCTGGAAACACCCCCAAGCCGCCGGTGCCGAATGTCATGAGTGATGCACTGTCCTCGAATTCCCCGACAATTCTTGGCAGCAGGTGTTCGCGGCGGAACCACTCGTCCAGCAACAAGCGCACTTCGGAGTGCCCCGTTGGCAGCAGAACCGGGAGCACCTCCAGGCACTGTGGAAAGCGCGTCCTGGCGGGTATGTTGGTTCCGGCGGCGGCAAACCAGGCGATCGGCGTGCTCCCCATGTGGTGACTGAACACCTTCAGGTTCGGATTCTTCGGCGCCGCACGATCTGACAGCAGCACATCAAACTTGTGCAATGCCAGTTCGGCCAGCAGCGGGTCGAACTCGCCTTCGTGGCAGATCAGGTGGAGGTTCGCTGTCTTGAGGATCGGTTGCAGCAGTTGACGCACCACCGGTTTGGGCAAGCCATCCGAAATGCCGACGCTGAGCCTCACGCGAGGCCGGCTCGCTGCATCGCGCACAGTTCCCGGCAACTGCTCGCCCAGCTGAAAGATCTGCTCGGCCAGATGCAGTGCAGCCTTGCCGGCGTCGGTCAATTCGACGCCGCGCCCGGCACCACGCAGCAGGGCATGTCCGAGCGAACGTTCCAGTTCATGAACCTGCGCACTGACCGTCTGCACCGCCATATCCAGCCGTTCTGCAGCACGGGCGATGCCACCCTCCTTGGCGACCACCCAGAAGTAATGCAAATGCCGATAGTTGACGGGCAGCATGGTCAGGCAGTCTCCACAGACAGGTTGAAGGTTCGCTTGTAAGTTCGGTTTTTACGAACCAATACTATCAAATAATCTTATTTTTTCGAAACCTGCGAACCCCTATCGTAGCGTCCATGCATTCATCACACACGGAGAACAAGACATGTTGATGGCCCTGATCTGGGTTCTGGCCAGCCTGCTTCTGGCTATGTGGACAGCGGCAAGTTGGGCCGTTGGCGCGCTCCTTACCTGGGCGCTGCAGAACGCGGGCAAGCTGGGCGACTTGTCCATACCAAGTACGGAGTTGCCGATGCCGGAATGGCTTGCTCCCTGGCTGCCCGCCGGCGTAACCGAATCGGTAGGCCCTCTGCTGACGCAGGCCGCGCAGGGGGCAGTCTGGCTGGCTGGGCAAGCCCCTTTTCTGGTGGATTGGCTCACGCCGGCGATCTGGATTTTGTGGGGGCTTGGCGTTCTCGTGCTGTTGACTGGCGCCGCTGCAGCCTCCTGGTTCGTCCGGCGTTTTGGTCTACCCACCGAGCGCAGCGCCCGCACCTGAAACGCACCACACACACGCACCACCACCTTCCCCTCACCCAAACGGAGATCACCACCATGCGTTCCTACCCCAACAACAGCCCGCTGGCAGCAGCGCGAATCGTTGCACTGACCCTGATCGCGGACGGCAATCTGAAAGCGGCAGAAATGCATGCCCTGCAGGAGGCAGACGCGTACGCCAGCCTGCACCTGAACCCGGCCATGCTGCGTCAGGTCATGCAGGATCTTTGTGCCGATCTTCTACAGGATCGCCTTGATCAGGGGCGCGCCGACATCCGGATATCGCCCGATCAGATCAAGGCCGTATTGAATGAAGTAGACGAGCCGGCGCTGCGGCACCGGCTTTTTAGCATTTGCCTGGAAGCCGCCTACGCCGACGATGTCATTCATGACGGCGAAGTGACGCTGCTGGCAGAGGCCCTGCAACACTGGAGCATCGATGACCGCAACATCGAATCCGCCCTGCGCGCCCTGCGCCCCTCACAACCACCTGCCGGCCGCAGGACCGTCGATTGTCATTGACGCATTTCGCCCCTCACTTTATTCACTGACCACTGCTCATCATGGATAGCCTGCCGCTGTTTCTGACCAACGACTTTCTTGGCACCCCGGTGTGGGTGTGGGTGTCGTTCGTCCTGATCGTGATGTCCCTGCTGGCGTTTGACTTGGGCGTCCTGCACAAGGACGAACGGGAGATCAGCGTCAAGGAAAGCCTTTTGCTTTCGGCCGGCTATATCAGCATGGGGCTTCTGTTCGGCGTCTGGGTCTGGTGGTACATGGGCGCGACCAGCGGCATGGACTACTTCACCGGCTTCCTGATCGAGAAATCGCTTTCGATGGACAACGTGTTCCTGATCGCGGTGATCTTCGGCTTCTTCGCTGTCCCACGCATCTACCAGCATCGCGTCCTGTTCTGGGGAATCATGGGCGTGATCGTGCTGCGCGCGATCATGATCGGGTTGGGCGCCACACTGGTCTCCCAGTTCAGCTGGATTCTCTACGTGTTCGGCGCATTCCTTCTCATTACTGGCGTCAAGATGCTGACCATGTCGGAAAAACCGATGGACCTGGAGAAGAATCCGATACTAAGGTGGATGCGCGGCCACCTGAATATCACCAACGACCTGCACGGCAACCGTTTCTGGGTGCGGCAGCCCGACCCCAAGCAGGAGGGAGCGGTAACCTGGTTCGCCACACCGCTGTTCCTCGCCCTGGTGTTGATCGAGTTGGCCGACCTGGTGTTCGCAGTTGACAGCGTGCCAGCCATCTTCGCCATCACGCAGGATCCGTTTATTGTCTACACCTCGAATATCTTCGCAATCCTGGGGCTGCGCGCACTGTACTTCGCCCTTGCAGCCATGATTCACCGCTTCAAGTATCTCAAGTACGCATTGGCCCTGGTGCTGATTTTCATTGGCGCCAAGATTTTCCTGGTGGGCATCATCGGCAAGATCCCGCCGGTGGTGTCTCTGAGCGTCACTTTCGGGTTGATCCTGGGCGGCGTGCTCTTCTCACTGGCCAAAACGCGTGTCATCACTACGACGTGAAGCATCGGGGAAGTTTCATAAAATATAGTTTTTTCTCTATGCAATATCAGTGGCGTCCGGTTAATTGTCGAACAGATTCAATTGGTTAGCGGGATCAGGTGAAATGCTTGTACGAGGATCGGGCGCAAAGGCGCATGAAAGCTCGAATTTCTCGAAAGTTGAGAGCGACAACATCTGTAGAAAAGTGTAGAGAG